>JACIWQ010000057.1 GCA_014360895.1 Thermoflexales bacterium
TCGGGGAGATTGCTTCGCCGCTACGCGGCTCGCAATGACGGCCCGGGGGGTCATCGCGAGCCCGAAGGGCGAAGCGATCTCCGATTGGGTGGCAGGAGATTGCTTCGCCGCTGCGCGGCTCGCAATGACGGCCCGGGGGGTCATCGCGAGCCCGAAGGGCGAAGCGATCTCCGATTGGGTGGCAGGAGATTGCTTCGCCGCTGCGCGGCTCGCAATGACCCTGTGGGCAGGGCGGCTCGCAATGACCCTCAGGGCGGGCAGCTCGCAATGACCCTCAGGGCGGGCAGCTCGCAATGGCACTACGGCTGCCGCAGCACCAGTGGCAAATAAACCCGATGAACCGGCGTCCGCGTGGTCAGGACCACCTCGGCCGCACCGCCAGCCCCGCTGGCCCGGATCGTCGCCACATCCTCGGCGCCGATGCCCGGACTATCCGGCACGGTGACAGCAACCTTCACCTCCCGCCACCCGCCCCGCGCTATCGTCTGACTCGTCCACGAAAACGCCGTCGGCCATCCAGAATCGGTGCGGGTGATAGTGATGGTATCCGCCACGTTCCCGGTGTTCGTCACCCGCAACGTGTAGGTCACCACCTCGCCCGGACGGGCCGTCTGCTCCGCTACCGCTGCGCCCAGGGCAACGCCGTAGACGTTGTTGGCCGTCGTCGTCAGCACCACCGAGGCCGACGCCGCCGGAACGCGCGGGTCGCTCTGCGACTGGGCTGTCACCCGGACGCTGGCCTGGGCACCCCCCGCCGCATTCGCCGGAACCGTCACGTAAACCTTCACCTCTGCCGCCTCGCCCGCTGCCAGCGACACCGTGTTGGTGGAGAGGGTCGTCGCCCAGGTTGTCGTCCCCTTCGTCAGTCGGAAGGTGTCGGGCAGGGTGCCAGTGTTGGTGAGGTAGAGGGTGTAGGTGACCGTCTGGCCCGGGTTGGCGCTCTGGGCGGGGGTCTCCGCCGTCAGCGCCAGGCCGTAGTCCTCCACCTGCACCGTCCGGCTGACCACGTCGGAGCCGCAGGGGTTGCTGGCCGTCAGGACGACGGTGTAGGTGCCGACGGCGGCGTAGGTGTGCACGGGGTTGGCCGCGGTGGAGGTGTTGCCGTCGCCGAAGTCCCACTGGTAGGCCGTGGCATTGCGGCTCAGATTGGTGAAAGTGACCGGCCCGTTCCGCGCGGCCGGGGAGGGGGAGAAGGAGAAGTCGGCAGAGACGCCCTCAGCCGTCGCGGTGACGGTGACGGGGAGGCCCAGCGTGGGCGTCGGCCATTCCGCCGCTGTGACCCGGTAGGCGTCGTTGACAATGGAGGTGCCGGAGGCGACACAGGTGACGGTGACGTCCAGCGAGAGGGTAATCGCGCTTCCGGCCCCCACCTGCAGGCCGTTCCAGACCACACCGCTCCCGATCAAGGTGCCGGAGTGGCTGGCACCGGCGAAGAGAGTCCCGATGGGCAGGGTGTCGGTGACAGTCACACCTGTGGCCGGACCGCCGGTATTGGTGACCGTCAGCGTGTAGCGGAGGCGGGTACCGGCCTCCACCGTCGCCCCTCCCGCGCTTTTGGCGATCGTCAGATTCGGCGGCTGCGGCTGACTGGGGAAGAGGCGCAGGGACGGATCACCCAGGATGTTATAGGTCTCCCAGTAATATCGGGCGCTGGAGGGGTAACTGGTCTCCACGGCGGCCAGGCCGCTGTGGGCCATCGTGGAGAGGGGCACATCGGGGTAATTGGCACCGAAGAGGGCATCAAAAGCTCTCCGTTCCAGAATGTCGTCCTCGCCCCAGTAACTGTAAGTGGAGGAACCCCAGTAGGCCAGTGCGCCCTTGTTCTCCTGGAGGACCCAGGTCTCGCCGAAGACCTCCGTCTGCCCAAAGTTCCCCGTCAAGCAGGCGTGGCTGGCGACGAAGGGGAACATCCCGTAATTGGTGAGGTTCCGCACAGCATTGGTATCAAAACTCATTTCCCAGCCGGTGTAACTGCCGTGACCGGAGTAGATGATGGCCCAGCGGCCCTGGTTGAAGGCGTTGACCAGGTTCGTGTAACCGGCCCCGTAAGTGATGCAGTAGAGTTTATCGCCGCCCGGCTGGGGGTTGTTGGGGAACGTGCCAGTGTACCCCCGGGGCAGGGTATGGGTGCTGATGACATAGTTATGGGTGCCTTCTGCAATATCGTAGTTACTGCTGTCGCAGGAGGCGGGGAACGAGGCCCGCTTCAGCCAAGCTTCCTCTCCGGTCAACTGGGCATAGGCCAGGTATTTGTTGACCATAATGGTCGCCTGGGCGGCGGAGCGGACGGGGAAACGGCCGACGCCCAGGTCGGGGTGCCAGTCGCCGGTACCGGTGGCATCCATCGTGGCATAGTAGAGGTCGGTGGAAGTCCCTATTGTCGGGCCGGTCCAGGTCGGGATGGTGTCCGTATCTCCGACCAGAAGAACAAACGAGGGCGGCACAGGCCAGTTCTGGTAGGCGTTACGGATGTAGGCCTGGATGTTGTTAGTGGTGGCCCCACCAGGGATTTCGGAGGTCCGGACGATGGTGACCGTGTAGCCCTGGTTTTGCTTCAGGGTGACGAAGGGGGCCATCGCGTTGTAATAGGCATCGGCTGCGATGATAAGGTATCCCACCGGCGTCTTGCTCAGGTCGTAGAGGTCTCGGCGCCCCTGGTTGTAGTTGAGGAGGTGGTCGGATAGCCAGCCCTCAAAGGCCGGGGAGGCATAGCGGCGGGCCAGGGCCTGGGTGCGGGCCATGTCGCTGCCCGTCAGGCGGAGCCGCAGGCGCACCTCGCTGTAAAGCTGCACCTGACCGCTGGCGGGGTTATAGGCCACTGGCCAGACCTCCACCACCAGGGCCCGATGCCCGCGCACGATGTATTCATGAGCAATCACAGTGACCCGGTCGGGGAAAAAGGCATTGGTCTGGTAGATGGCCCGGTTCAGCGCCACCGGTGGGGTGACCTGGCTGGAAGCACACTTGGAGATAGGAGGTTGAAGAGGTAGGAAAGGAGCGCGAAGGTCCAACGTAGCTAAGTCGGTTTCAGTTACCTGTACCTGGGTGACTTCCAGTTCCACCTCCGCGCCGAAGGGAATCTCCACACTCCGCCGCAGGACGGGGAGGTCCGGCGAGCCGATTTCGGTTCCGTGGCCGAATCCCTCTCCGCCGATTCGGGTATACCGCTGGCCGTCCAGTTCCACTTCCTCCACAAAAGCGCCGGGGATTTGGGCCAGCAGGTCTATGGCCGTGGGGGAGGTAGCGGTTACGGTCAAGGAGGGTTCGCCGGGCGGGTTACCCGGCGCAAAGGGAAGCCACCGGATGCCGTTCTCGGAGGAACGGGCAGCGCTCCCGCCGTTGGGAGAGAATGCCAGGGAAAGGCTTAGGAGGACTACCAATATGCAGAGCAGTAGGATCCGTCTGGGAAGGATGTTCATCGCTCTCTCCTGGGATGGTAGGATTTACACGGCCCTGCGGGCCGCCGCCGTGTTGTCCAGGGTCATCGCGAGCCCGAAGGGCGAAGCGATCTCCGGTTGGTCTGACGGGGAGATTGCTTCGCCGCTGCGCGGCTCGCAATGACGGCAGCGGAGTCATTGCGAGGCGGCAAAGCCGCCGAAGCGATCTCCGTAAGCGACGGGGAGATTGCTTCGCCGCCCGTCAGGGCGGCGAAGCAATGACCCTCGGGCAGAGCAGCTCGCAATGACACTACGGCTGCCGCACCACCAGCGGCAGATAGACCCGATGGACCGGCGTCCGCGTAGTCAGGGTCACCTCGGCCGCACCGCCAGCGCCGATGGCCTGGATTGTGGCCACATCCTTGGCGCCGATACCCGGACTATCCGGCACGGTGACGGCAACCTTCACCTCCCGCCACCCACCCCGCGCAATGGTCACCTGCTCAGGCTGGATGACTGTCGGCCAGCCAGTGTTGGTCCGGGTGATGGTGAAGGTATCCGCCACGTTGCCGGTGTTCGTCACCCGCAGCGTGTAGGTCACCGTCTCGCCGGGACGGGCTGTCTGCTCCGCTACCGCTGTGCCCAGGGCAACGCCGTAGACGTTGTTGGCCGTCGTCGTCAGCACCACCGATGCCGACGCCGCCGGCACACGTGGGTCGTTCTGGGACTGGGCCGTCACCCGGACGCTGGCCTGGGCACCCCCCGCCGCATTCGCCGGAACCGTCACGTAAACCTTCACCTCCGCCATCGCTCCCGCCGCCAGCGACACCGTGTCGGTGGAAAGGGTCGTCGCCCAGGTCGTTGTGCCCTTCGTCAGCCGGAAGGCGTCGGGCAGGGTGCCGGTGTTGGTGAGATAGAGAGTGTAAGTGACGATCTGGCCGGGGTCGCCGCTCTTTGCCGCCGCATCCGGTGTCAGCGCCAGCGCGTAGTTCTCCACCTGTATCTGCTGGCTGGCCACGGCGACGTTGCAGGGATTCGTCGCCGTCAGGACGACGGTGTAGATTCCCGTTGCGCCGTAAGTGTGGGTGGGGTTGGCCTCTGTAGAGGTACTGCCATCGCCGAAGTCCCACTGGTAGGCCAGGGCATTGCGGCTCAGATTGGTGAAGGCCACCGGACGACCTACCAGCACGGGCGTCGGGCCGTAGGAGAAGTTGGCGACCACGCCCTCGTTGAGGGCCACGACGCTCACCGGGAGGCCGGTCGTCGGCGTGGGCCAGTCTGCCGCCGTGACGGTGTAAGCATCGTTGACGATCAGCGTGCCCGAAGGAACACAGGTCAGCGTAACGCCGAAGGAGACCTGGAGGGACGAGCGGGCCGGGATAGTCAGGTCCGTCCAGATGACCTTTTCGCCATCAAAGACGCCGCCGTCCGAGGCCCAGGCGAAGAGGGTGTTCGCCGGGAGCACGTCGGTGATGACGGTGCCCGGAGCCGGACCGCCGCCCTCGTTGGTGACGGTGAGGGTGTAGACCAGTGGCAGGCCGACCTCTATCGCTTCCGCCGAAGCGACTTTGCTGATTGCCGTGAGTTCCGGTAACGGTGGCAGGACTGTTAGCGTGACCGGGTAGCGGGCGTAGGGCTGGGCCTCGGGGTCGTTGGTGTAAAAGAGCAGGAAGCCGGTGTAGACGCCGGTCTCGGTGATGGAGGTCGTATCAAAGAGGACGGAGACCGGGAGGCTACCACCCGAAGCCACCGTGCCGCTCACCGGTTCCACCGCCAGCCAGGGGATGTCCACCGGGTCACAGGGAGGTGATCCAGGGTAACGGAAGCAGATGGCCAGGCCATTGGAGAGGACCGGCTGGTTGTAGGAATACTGAAGGTAGTTGCTGCCGCTGCCACGAATGCCCACGGTGGCGCTGGCGCCGTAGTCGTAGGAACTGTTGCCAAAGACGACGTCCTGATACTGGAATTTGATGTTATTGGTGCCCTCGTAGAGGATCAGTTCAAAGGTGGCGTTGCCAACGTTGTTGTAGTGGGGCCGGTTGTACCACTCTATGACGAAGCGCCGGTTGGGGGCCGTGCCCACCGTCTTGTAGTAGACGTTGCCGGTGTCGCTGTCTATGTCGTCCCAGAAGGGGACAATGAGATTATTGGACGAGGTCGTACCCAGATTTTCATTCCCAGCCCACAGATCGCCGCTGGTGGCGTTGAAGAGGATGCCGCCGTTGTTGCCCACCCGGATGGCGGTAGAGGTCGTGCCGTAGAAGGTGAAGGGGAAAGGCAGGGTGACGTTGGTCTCTGCGTCGTCGTCCAGGTTCAGCGGGGTGCCGTCGGTGGCGTCAATCCACTCGTAGACGGGCCCGTCGGCGCTGCGGCTATCCTGGTAGGTGTAGCCGAAGGGGTCGGGGCCGCCGCCGGGGAGGACGCCCCCCTTCGCCTCGCGAATCTCAAAGTCCAGCGCGCCGGAGCCGGTGTTGCCCACGGTGAGGGTCTGGGTGGTCTGCTTGCCGATGCGCAGCGTGGCGCTGAGGCCCTCGGAGGGCGTCAGGACCAGGTGGCTGGTGGGCAACGCATAGTCCTTCCGCAGAAGGTTGCTCTGGGGCACTACCACGCCGGCTTCGGAGACGGTGCTGTAGAGGGGCGCGGAGACGGTCACGGTATACGGGGTGCCGGAGGGGAGTTGGAGTTCGTAGTAGCCGTCCGGGCCGGAGAGGGTGCTGGTGAGGCCGGGGCTCACCCGGACCGTTGCGCCGGGGACCGGGTTGCCCGTCTCCAGGCTGGTGATGTACCCCCAGAGGATGCCGTCAGTAGTGGTAGCGGTGAGGGCGAAATTCTGCACCGTATCCGCTGTCAGGGCCACTGTCGCGACGCCGGTCTGATGGAGCTGGGCCTGTGCGGTGACGGTGTATGGCCCACCGTAAAGGGTGAAGGTGTAGAGGCCCGTCTCCTGGGGGGTGGCCGTCCGGGCAATCAGGTCGCCGAAGGGGCCGTAGACGGAGACGGTGGCGGAGAGAGGCGCGCCCGTGGCCGCATCGGTCACCTGACCGGTAAGGGAGTACTGGCCCGTCTGGGTGAGGGTGAAGACCAGGGAGACCACCGTGTCGCTGGGAACGGCGACATTGGTGAAAGTCTGCATGGTGTAGCCGTACTTCCAGGCGGAGACGGTGTAGGTATCGGGGGCGACGGTGGCGGTGAAGTAGCCGGTGGCGTCGGTGGTGCGGGAATAGATGACGGTGCCGGTGACAGCTTGGACGGTAGCGCCTGCCAGCGGGCCACCCCAGGTGCCGTCATAGACCGTTCCGTCCAGATAGCCGAATTCCTGCATTCCGTTGTAGACGACGAGGGCAAAGTCCTGGTCGGTGGAGTCGCTGTTGCCCGGGACGCCGTCTCCGGCGATGTTAGTGGCAATCACCCGGATGGTGAAGGGCCCGCTCTGTCCGGCGGGCAGGAAGACGCTCTCCACATTGTTGCGGGGGTCGGCGGAGCCGCCCGGCACCGAGGTGGGGCCGGAGAAGACGTTGCCCTTGTAGGTCTGCCCACCGATGAGAACTTCCAGGTCTAGGTTGTTGACGTAGTTAGCGCCGGTGGTGGGACCAGGCGGGTCGCTCCAGGCCAGGGTGACGCGGAAGGGGCGGGAAGAGTCGGCCACCACACCCTGGAGTTCGTAGACCTGGCCGGTAGCGCCGAAGAGGTGGGTCTGGTCCACCACAATGCGGGCCGCGTCGTCAAAGGCCATGCTCAGGAGGGTCTCGCCGAAGCCCTGAGAGTTGGAGGGGAGGTCGCCGCCCGCGCCGGAACCGGTCAGGTAGCGGGTGGCATTGGTCAGGTAGGCCTTGACCATGGCCGGGCTGGGCCACTGGCCGTTGCCGTAGTGGGTGCGGTACCAGTAGTAGACCAGGGAGGCTGCGCCCGCGACGGCAGGGGTGGAGTGGCTGGTGCCGGAAGAGGCGGCGTAGAGGGTCTGGCCGGCGGGCATATACTGGTCGCAGACGCCGGTGCCGTCGTAGCCGGTGGCCTGGGAGGCCGCGCCTTCTATGTGGGTGCCCGGGGCGACGATGTCCGGCTTGGTCCGCTGATCATCGCAGGGTCCCCGGCTGGAGAAGGAGGCGATGTCCTGGGCACTGTCGGCGCCGGTCGGGCCCACGCCGCAGCCGTCGGTCCAGGTGGGACGGTAGTTCTCCGCTGCGCCGACAGCGATGACGTTTTTGGCCGTGCCGGGCGGGCTGACGGAGTTAGAAGACGGGCCGCTGTTGCCCGCTGCGAACACCACGGTGATCTCCTGATTGCCCGGGACACCTGGCTGGGCATCCCGCACCCGGGCATCGTACTCCTGGCAATCGGAGTTGTAGTTGCCGCCCTGGTAGAGGTAGCCCCAGGAGTTGCTGCTGATGCGCCCGCCCAGCGAGTAGGTGTTCTGGAGCAGGTCGGTAGGGGTAGCGCTGGTGTCCCAGGAGCCGGCATTGTTGAAGACTTTGGAGCCGGCCACCCGGCCGAAGGGGTTGATGCCCAGGCCGTAGTTGTAACCGTCGCTATCTTCGTAGGGGAAGCTGGTGCGGTTGTTGTAGCCAACGGCGATGGAAGCGTTAATGTTGCCGTGGCCGGCCCGCCCGTCCGCGCTGGGGTCAGTGGTCCAGTTGTAGTTGTAGACCAGCCGGTCCGGGTTGGAGGTGCTGCCCAGGACGTAGAAGTCGGGGTGGATGGGGGTAGTAGTGCCGTTGTCAATGCCGTCGTCGGTGATGTCTACGATAGGGTAATCCTCCGGATTGGTAGAGAAACCGAGGGACTGAATCCAGGCCAGGTAGCCGGGGCCAGAGGGCTGGGTGCCCGCCGCGTTGAGGTTTCCGGCCATAATCTGGCCCTGCACTTCGTCCAGTTTCTGCGGCGGGGAGTAGGGCTCCACGTTGACCACTTCCGGCAGGGAGGCCAACCAGGGGAGTTTCTCCGAGGGGACGCGGACGCCGATGTTGGTGTAGACCAGGACCGAATAGGGCCGCCGGAAGGTCGCCTGGGCCTGGTTCAGGATGGCCTGGACGGTCTTTTCGGCGTCGGGTCGGGCGTAGACCTGGACGATGACGTCCACCTCAGAGGGGAGTTTCTCCGGGTCGGCCAGGTCGGGGTGGAGGGCGTAGTAGGGGTGGTAGAGGCCAGCCCAGCGGAGGGGGGCCGCGCCCGCCAGGCGGGTCACGGCGTCCCCGTCGCCCCAGACCAGGTAGGCGTAGTCGGGGATGTAGGTGACCACTTCCAGGCCGGCGTCCAGTATGGCTTGGTACCAGGCGTCCTGGATGGGGCCGGGGAACTGGATCAGGCGGAGGCCGGGCCGGTCGGCCGTGAGGAGGCGGCGCATGCCGGAGGGGACGGCGGGTTCGCCTGCCAGCGGGTCAAAGGCGCCGACGCGCAGGCGGATGGGAGGGCCCTCCGGGTCGGCGGCCGGGGAAGCGACCGGCCCCTCGGGCACCCGCGGGGCAGATGAGGGGGCCGCTCCAGCTCCGGGCCCGGCCAGGGCAACGGGCTGGAGGGTTACCAGCAGCAGGATGAGGATAACGGAGAACGCCGAGAAGAGATTCCGTGCACGCATTGTTGACTCCTTATTATGGTGTTGTGGAGATTGCTTCGCCGCCCTGGCGGGTGGCTCGCAATGACGGCCTGGGGTCATCGCGAGCCCGAAGGGCGGAGCGATCTCCGGATGGGCGACGGGAGATTGCTTCGCCGCTGCGCGGCTCGCAATGACAGCCCCACAAGAGAGAGATTGCTTCGCCGCCCTGGCGGGCGGCTCGCAATGACCCTCAGGGCAGACAGGCGGCTCGCAATGACCCTCAGGGCATGCAGGTGGCTCGCTATGATTGTAAAGGTGGTGGCTTAAGGACAGCAACAGGCTACAAAAGAGCCCGTGAGGCCTGCCTCACGGGCTCCCGATGCCTTCGGTTGTGGCTCTGCCAGGAGAAAATCTCCTGGTTCCCGGACAGGCCCGCCGCCTGTCCCGAACATCCGGACAGGTGAGGCCACCCGAACGGGAGGGGGAGGTGACGGCCACCTCACAGGTGACCGTCACCGTTCCCGTCTCCAGTTTCGGGCCTACGGCCCGACGCTCTTCAAGACCAGCGGCAGGTAGACCCGGCTCGGCGGTACGATGCGGGTGGATGCCACCAGCGGCATCACGTTGCCGTCCCAGGAGATGTAGGCGGTGTTCTGCACCGTGGTATCCCACAGGGACGGCGCGGTGCCCGCCCGCACCCGCACGTAGAAGACCCACTCCTGGCCCGGCGCCACGTTGCCGCTCCACTCCACTTTCTTCCCCACCGGGTCGTAGGTGAAGTACGGGCTGTTGGGCACCGACCAGGCCTCCACGTAGGTCAGGCCGGAGGGGATGGTGTCGGTGAGGGTGACGTAGGCCAGTTTGTCGCCGGAGTTGACCACGTGGATTTCGTAGACGAAGGTCTGGCCCGCCACGACCTCCTCCGGAGCCTCCTTGTAGGAGGTGGCGAAGTCCTCCGCGCCGATGTGGGTGCGGGCACTGGCCGAGACCGGAGCCTCCGCCTGGGTCTCCTGCGGCAGCATATGGTAAGCCACCAGCGTGCCGGTGTTGGTGATCCAGGAGTCGGCCTCCACCGTGTCCGTGATGCGGACGGTCAGGAGGACGGTCGCGCTGGGCAGGACCTGTCGGTTCCCGGGCAGGTACACGTCATCCAGCGCGAAACTCTCACCGTCCAGGCCCACATACTGCCAGGCCAGCCGGACCTCCTGACCTGCATAGGTTGAGAGGTCCAGGAAGACCTGCCGATAGGCCCAGGTCGGCCAGTTCTCGTCCTGGCACATATCCCACAGTTCGGCGATGGGCGTGCCGTCGGCCTGGGTGACATACACCTTCATCGTGGCGCCGGTGCCGCCTGGGACAGGGCAATACTCAGTGTCGCTCTCTGCCCAGAAGGATGCCTGATTGTCGGTGTCGGTGGGTGTGAACAGTGCAGAGAACAGCCACTCGTCCGACTCGGCGGCGCCGTCGTACCGAATCCAGGCGTGACGGCTGCCACTGTGCGGATACGCGGTGAGGACCGTCCACTGCCAAGTGGTGGCGCCCAGATGCTGCGTGTACCAGCCGGTCGGGAAGATGGGATCGCCGGTCTCAAAACTCTCCACCGGAGCAATCACCTGCGCCAGCGGCAGCGTGCCGGTGTAGATGATGCGGTTGTTGTCGGCGTCGTAGACCGGCAGCGTGCACCCGGCCGCAGAAACCACCACGTCGTCAATGTGCACATCGTTGCCGAAGCCGCTGATGCCCAGGAAGCCGATGCGCACATCGGACTGACCGGCGAAGGCGGAGAGGTCCACCACGTGCTGTTTCCAGCCGGTGGAGCCGTCGTAGCGCGGGATGGCCGGACCCACATCCACCCAGGTCGTGCCGCCGTCTGTGGAGACCTGCACCTGCACCCGGTCGTTGGCGGTGGAGAAGCCGGTGTCGTGGAACATCCAGAAGGAGAGTTGCGGGAGAGCAGCGCCGCTCAGGTCCAGGCCCACAGTGCGGTAGAGGCGGGTGGAGTAACCGCTGCTGGCCGAGTAGGAGTTGAAGTAGGCCAGGTTGGGCGCGCTGTGCGGCGGGTTGCCGGAGGGATGCACCGTGGCGGTGGCGGTGGCCCAGTTGCCCGTTGTGCCGTTCACATCCACTTGGGCCCAGCCCGTGGGCAGGTTCGGCGGCGTGGCGGAGTCAAAGTTCTCGGTGAGAAGAATCACAGGCGGAGCCGAGAGGTCGGGGATACAGCCGCCCACTGAGACGAACTCTGTCCCCTCCGGGATGGGGTCGGTGAACTCAAAGAAGGCCGCCGGGTCGCTGAAGTTGTAGAGTTTGATGGTATAGACCAGTTCGTTGCCCGGGAAGGCGGTCTCCCAGTTCACCGATTTCTCAATCCCGGCGCTCTCGGGCTGGCGGCAGATGGTGAGCGGGACCTCCTTCAGTTGCGGCGCCTCCGGCGGGCCGGCCAGGACCAGGCCGTTGTAGCAGGTGCCCGGCTCCATCGGGTAGTCGTACCAGATGCCCAGGGAGACCGGGGTGTTGGCCGGGACCGGTTCCTCGGTGGTGCCGGTCACGGTGATGCCGCCGACGTTCTTGCCGATGCGGAGGGTCATGTTGAAGTGGCCGGCCGGGCCGGAGTAGTTGTCAATGGCGATGAGGTAGAGCCCGTCCGGCGGGTTGAGCAGGTAGATGTGCTCATCGGCAGTTGCACCGGCGGAGTAGGCCACCCGCTGCCAGGCCGTGCCCACCCGGCGGTAGAGCAGAAGGTCCAGGTCGGCGATGTCCGCGCTGGAGGTCCAGATTTCCAGGTCGTAGGCGCTGGAGACATTGAAGACGTAGGTCCACTCAATCGTCCCCGCGCCGGTGAAGCCCAGTGGCTCGTTCGTCCAGGTGGTGGTCTCGGGGGCGACCAGGAAGCCCTCGGCCACCAGGCCGTTCAGGTCCAGGGTGGCGGTCAGCGTCATCGTGCCCACCAGACCGGCGTCCACGTAGGTGTTGATGTTGAAGGAGTGGACGTCTTCCGCCAGCGTGCCGACGGTCTTGGTGAAGACGACGTCAAACTTATCGGCCTCAAAGAGGACGTTGTGCTGGAGGAAGGCGTGGAGCCCGCCGCGATCGGCACGCCACTCCGGCAGAGGCGCGGCCACCCAGTCCTCGTTGGCCCCGCTGGAGGTGTTGAAGCGCCAGATGCCGTTGCCCATATTGGCGTTGGGGCTCTTGGCCACGGTGTCCAGGACGTAGGGACCGAAGTAGTCCGGCTCGGGGGAATCGTACCAGCCGGAGCCCAAGGAGGTGGGGGTGGGGCCGAAGACGATGGTGTCAATGTCGGTGTGCGGCGCGGCGGAAGCCCACTCGTCCTTCACCAGAATCTTGGTGCCGGCGGGGTAGGCACAACCTGCGCTGGTGATCCGCACATCGTCTATGTACCAGTTATCGGCATCGTAGCCCCGGTAGACAAAGGCGATGTAGACCTGTTGGCCCGCATAGGCGCTCAGGTCAATGGCCTGTTCCACCCAGGTGGTGCCAACACTGCCGTTCCACAACTCGGTGTAAGTGGCGACACCGGGATCCGGGTTGGCATCCGTGGTGATCCAGACACCGTGATACACATAGTAGGTTGGAAAGAGGGCCCGCTGCCAGAACCGGAGTGTTGTTGCACCCGCTGGGATAGTGATGCGCGGGGTCACCAGCCAGCCATCCTGGTTCCCAGCCGCGGAGTAGGCATGGTAAGCCGAGGCCGGGCTGCTGTAGTAGTAGGAGGTAGTACGGGCCCACTGAGTGCCACCGCCGTCCCGGTTATAGGCCGTCCAACCGGTAGGCGGGAAGGTAGTGCTGGTGAAGTCCTCGGATAGGAGAGTGGTGACGGTGCAGTTCTCCAGGTCGGAGTAGAAGAAGCGCCAGTCGCCGGATTCGGCCCGCCAGGTCCAGTCAAAGAAGCCGCGCACAACGCCGTTGTTGTAGGGGCGCAGGGCGTCGTATTCGGCGGAGGCGGCGCCGCCGAACTGGGCGCCAGCGGCGAAGTCCTGAGCGACGTTCAGGACCACCGGGATGACGACGGTGTTGGCCTCGTAGTCAGCGGTGCCGGGGTCGTGGATGTAGATGCCGGCCTGGTACATGCCAGGCGGCATGTTGTCCGGCACACTGGCCGTGGCGACGAAGGTGGCCTGCCCGCCCGCCGGGACGGTGATGGAGGTCGTATCCACCGACAGCCAGTCCACGTCCTGTTTCTGGTAGAACTCAATGCGGTAGTGGAGGGTGGTGGTAATGTTGGCGGCGTTGGAGTTGTAAAGGTGGCGCAGGCCGATGAAGAGGCCGTCGTGCATCCGCTCCAGCGGGTCGTGGACCCACATCTCGTAGGTGTTGCCGCCGGGGCGGTTATAGCCGAAGCGGCCGAACTCCCAGCGGTCCAGTTCGGTGCGCGGGTCGTCCCACTTCAGTTCCATCGCGCCGTCGGCCTGCTGGCCGAGGGTGGTGGGGTCGTTGATGAAGTTGACGACGCCGTTCCCGTCCTTGTCCTCCCAGACGTCCCCGTCGCCGTTGACGTCCTTCCAGTTGTAGACGGTCAGGTAGAAGCGCTGGTCCCAGGTGTAGTCGCCGTTGACGTCAAACTGGCTGTAGGGGTAGATCTGGCGGACAATCATCAGATTGGTGCCCTCGGGGATCTGGACCTTGTACCAGGACGGGTCCATTCCCTCGGTGGCGGTGATGGGGATGAAGTAGTTGAAGGCCTTGTAGAAGTTGTCGCGGTTCGCGCTACCGTAGGCGCTTTCCGCGGCCACCATCTGCGGGGTGACGGTGAAGTCAAACTCCGCCGCGCCGATGAGGAGGAGTTCGGCGGCCTCTACCTCGGCAGTCACATCCGCCTCGCCGGGGTTTTGGACCGCGATAGTTGTGGTAAAGGTGTCGCCGGGGTAGGCGATGTGGGCGAAGCCGGGCCAGTTGTTGCCCCGGTAGTCGCCGGGGTCCCACTCATCGGGGGTGGCGAAGATGCCGTAGTGGCCGCCGGCCACGGCGGTGCCCCGGTCGGCGTTGACGGAGCCCGCGCCCTGGCTGAAGGTGTCGTAGTTGAGGTCGGTGGCAGTGGATTTCAGCAGGGCTTTGGCCACGTCGTAGGTGGGCCAGTCGCCGTTGGCCGCTTTATAGGCCTGGTAGATGAGGGCCAGGACACCACCGGCGACCGGGGCCGAGCGGCTGGTGCCACCCCAGGAGACCCAGGAACGGTTGCCGTCCGGGTAGCCCCAGGTGCTCACGCTGTAGTAGTTCAGTTCCTCCGCGCCGGCCGCGTAGGCGCCGCCCGCCACCACATCCACGCCGTTGGTGCCGCGGGAGCCCGGACCCCGGTTGGAGAAGGGGATGACGTCGTTGAACATAATCTGGGCCGTCTCGGTGATGGAGTCCCAGCCGGTGGAGCCGAACTCGGTGGAAGCACCGACGCCGATGGCGGTATCGGGGCTGGGCGGAGCGACGGTGCCGTAGGCCGGAGCGCCGTTGCCGGTGGAGAAGAGGAATTGCAGATAGGGCGCGTACCAGCGCTGCACCTGGGAGACCACCTGCCCCTCGTACTCCCAGCCATCGTTGTCCACGTCGCTTTCGCCGTAGGAGTTGGTGGTGATCTGGATGGCGTCGGAGTCGGTGCAGGAGCCGCCGGTCAGCACGCTGAATCCGGTCTGGTCACATGCGTCGTAGCCCACGGCGGCGAAGATGTAAGCGTCAATGATGGAGGAGTCAAAGTTGTAGTAGATGTCGGAGATGTTGACGACCTTCGCGTCGGGGGCCATGCCGTAGACCGCGCCGGCGGGTTTGCCGTCCCCGGGGAGGTCGGAGAAGGTGGGGAGCATCGCGTTGGTGCGGCCCTGGCCGACGATATTGGAGGCGCACTGGGTGCCGTGGCTGTAGTCCCGGTCAAAGGTGGAGCCGGAGAAGGCCACCAGGTCGCCGTTGCCCGGGGGCGGGGTGATAGTAGTCCCGTAGATCCAGTCCGAGCCGGGGATGGGGGTGACGCCGTCGGCGATGAAGTAGACCATACCGCCGGAGATATCGGCCAGGCCGTCGCCGTTCACGTCCCGGTAGGCAATCATATTGTTGTAGGTGGCCGGGTCGTTGACATCGGCGCGGGTGAGCGGCTTCTCGTCCCGGAGGTCATGGTCAGCGTTCAGGTCCACGTAGACCGTGTCGTACACCCCGGCGGTGTTGGGGTCGGCCACCACCACAATCACCTTCTCGCCCCAGAGGAAGTCGCGCAGGTCGTTATCGGGGTGAGTACCCACGTGGATCACGCCGCTCTTGGTCATGGTGGCGGAGATGACGTAGGTGGGCACCACGCCGTAGACCTCGCTGTAGCGGACGCCGTAGTCAATCAGGGGGTCGTACTGGAAGCAGAGGATGCCCACGCCGCAGGGATAGAGGGCCGGCGTCTCGCTGGTGTCCACGTAGTGGATGCCAGGGTAGCCGTTGGCGATGTAGGTGGTGCCGAAATAAGAGTCAAAGGCATACAGGAGCATAGAGAGAGGGCTGAAGACGTAGGGCCAACCGTTGTACTGGGGGGCGACGGTGCTGGAGTAGATTTTCTGGGTGCCCAGCAGGTCGGGGTGGGCGGGGTCAATGCCGTCGTCCAGCACGGCCACGGTCACGCCCTCGCCGGTGTAGCCCCGCTCCCAGGCATCCTGCGCTTGATGCGGGCCCTCGGGCATCACTTCAAACCAGTCCGCCGGACGGATGTCCGGGCGGCCGTCGCCGAAGGCTTTGGCCTGACTCCAGGGGAGCATCCCGGCCCGCAAGGCGGCGGCGTTCTCCCGCAGTTTCGCCCAGTCCTCAGGCCCCTTCTTGGGAATCTCCCGGGGCTGGTCGGGCGGGTAGGGCTCGGGCTCGGCATTCCGCTCCAGGACAATGGGGAGGATGGCCTCCACCTGGGCGAGGGACGCCAGTTTCATCAGGCTGTAGGGATAGGTGAAGCCGATGAAAATCTGGGTTTTCTTCTCGCCCTTGCCGATTGGGGGCCGGGCCAGGACCTTCCCGTCCACGAAGTAGGCGCTCAGGTCGGTGCCCGCTTCCGCCACGACCTCAATAATGAGGGGCTCGGCGGAAGGGCCAGCCAGGGTGCCGACCTGCTCGGGGAGGGCAGGGCTGGCCGTCTGGGCCAGTTCGCGCAGGTCGGGGTGGATTTTGGCCAGCGCCTCTTCGGGGGAGACGGCCGGGGGCCGGGGCTGGGCCGGGTGGACCGGCTCGGGAGCCTTCTTGGCCTCCGGCGGCGGGGGTTGCTGGGCCGGGGCGGCGGAGGAGGCTTCGGGCCGCGCCGGCGCCGGCTGCGCGCTCACGGTCGCCGCGGCCATGCTGAGAATCATCGCCAGCACGACCAGCAGGCTGGACCAGCGCCAGGTGGTACTGCTACTCATGGCTACCTCCTTAGGAAGATTGCAGATTGCGATGGGGTATGATGGTTCACGTTTTACGTTCCACTTTTCACGGGAAGCGTGAAACGTGATACGTGAAACGTGATGCTGATACGGAATACGCAGTACTCAATACCCGGACATCACCTCCTTTCGCGCACCGGGGCGGGAAAGAGACGAGGGCCGAAAGGGCAAAGCCCCTCGCGGCCCTCGCGCGATGCAATTCTATCCGGTATCGCTGGCCGGATATACCCCCGCTCCCTGATATGCTCCGTTGATCCGTGGTGGGCACATAGACTGGCTGAGAAGCATGGGGGAATGATTCAGAAGCATTGTCATTATAGCACGGTATAGGGAAAAAGTCAAGTGAAAGGAGGTGCATATCAAAAGTTGAGACAGGCTCGTCCTCACCCCTCCCCCGGCCCCACGGCCACGCCGCGCCACGCGCCGAAGGCGCTCGCGCCGAGGCGAGCGGCTGCTTCGCTGCGCTCGCAGTGACAACCTCGCCGCGTGGCGGGCGCTTCGCGCCCTCGCAATGACCCCGCCAACGGAAACTGCCAGGTGGTTCGTCATTTGTCCAGACGTTCCTCAGGCCGACTTTGGTTCCTTCACCCTGTAGACCTTATCGGAAATAGCGCCAGGTAGCATTGCACGTATCATTTTCAGGGGAAATCTGCGCTCGTCCGCGTTCATCCGCGTCCCATTTCCGATGAAGTCTAATGCAACTCTATCTTTATAGAAAACAACAAGTTATCTACCATCGCTTTCAGTCTATCAGACACATCTTCGGGCTTGCCACCCACATAAATTATCACTCGCAATGTACCGCTATGGTTTTCAAGGGGTAATATTATGGTTTGAATTGTCAGGTTAAAAATCTCATCATATTCTACCCAGGCCCTGCCCGACAGCCCCGACAGAACAATTGACTCCTCATTTGGGAATTGTGGGCAGTCGTTCTCTTCACAAGGCAAACCATGCTCTATTGCTATTTTGACATCAGATTCCCCCATGTTTGTTCTGCCTTGTTCCAACGCTTTCTCTCGCGAGATGTTCTGAATCTGGATACTGCCGTCGTCTTCCGGATAAACAAACCAACTGGCCGGATACAGCAAACTATACTTTATCAATCTGTCCTTCACGTTGAACTGCCCATTGTACTCATTCCAGGTTACACCTTCTATATTAGTCTGATTAGGGAGAAAAATCAGGGATATTTCTTGTTTCTCCGTGAGCGAAAGCGGCGTTGGTGTCAGCGTTAAAGCAGGCGTTGATAATGGTGTTAAAGCAGATATGGGAGGAGATGGTGTTGGTATCAACGTTAAAGCGGGCGTTGACGGCAGTGTCAAAGCAGGCACCGGTGTCGGTATTAATGCCCCTCGGTAATAATAACCAGAAGTGGTACATGCTACTAATAAAAGGGGAACGGTCAAAAAAAGGGTAAATACGCTGATCCTCTTAATGGTATGCATGAGTCACCTTCCAGCACGCAGCGAACCGAGAATAGACTCCACCATCATCTTCTGGTCGGCGTTTACCTCGGGTTCACCATCTACGTAGATGACTATCTGTAACGCACCACTATCGCTCCCGATAGGAAGCATCATCTTTTGCACTGACAGGTTAAATAGCTCATCGTATTCAATCCACGCGCTGCCCACTAAACCAGACAGAACGATTGTCTCCCCACCCTCCAATTGCGAGCAGCTATTTCCCTTACAGGGCGGCACATGATCCATTTGTATCTTAACTTTCTTAATCTCAAGAGCCCCCATATCCGCTATACCTTGTTTCTGCATCTCCGCTCGTGAGAAATTCTGAATCTGGATACTGCCACCCGTTGAGTCCGAGTAAAGAAACCATCCGGCAGGATACAACAAACTATACCTAATAGACTGATCCTTAAAGTCAAAGTGTCCGCTATATTGCCGCCAAGCACCTTCTTCCAGATTTAATGGCGAAGACTGCCACAGCTGAAATAGCAACGGGCGATCTAACGTTTTGCTGGATAGCAGTATGCTTTGATTCTCTGCATCTTGAGACGGAATTGTAGCAAGAGTAGGGCAATTGTTCCCCAAGCGAATCCACATTACAGCATCAGCCCCTACTCGTTTGGTACCGTTAGGTTCGCCTGTGTCATTGTATAGTATGACACGAGGATAATCCCCAGCATTTCCACAATAATTGCCCAAACTCACCCATTGATTGTAGTAATTGTTCTGATTCACATAAACATCATACGTTTTAATCTGTGCGGAGGATGGATCATAATAAAAGATGCGATAATGCGCATTTGATGTTGTGGCATAATTACTCGGAATGAAGACGTAGATTTGATAGAATCCCCCAGAGGTGATGCCTCCACGCCACGTTGCAGAAGCGGTCGCTCCGGATTGTACATTGTAGACCCACCGCATATCACGATTGTTCATGTGTGTCCGATCAAAACCTGCTTGCTGAGTTGTCCAGCTTCCAGTGGTGCTAAATCGATCGTCTCCATCGTCAGTTACTTTCGTGGAAAAAGGAAACGAATAATTCTCATAGCTTTTACTTCCCGAACTCTGAAATGCAGAAGGAAAATCGCTATAATAGTAGCTGGAGCGTAAGGACCCGTTGCTGTTATAGCCATAAACTGGCTCGCTGTCAGTAGCTATATACACACTAACGGATTCATTAAGGCTGGTATATGAAATACTGCAAGAAGAAGTATGATAAACGTGATAATGAAGATGGGGGCCTGTGGAGGAACCGGTATTATCCGCATATCCAATTGGAGTACCTTTGCCGACCATTTGTCCTTCGCGTACAAAAACCCCGTACGTCCCATAGAGATGGGCATATCTATGGTAATAGCAACCACCAATTCCATCAGAGGTACGAATGACCACCTCTCTCCCCCATCCACCATCATCTGTGTTATAAGCCGCGCGATGAACGATGCCATCAGCAGAAGAATATACAGTAAGACCGTTTTGACCACCAATGCCGAAGTCCACCCCTTTGCCTGCAATAGGGGTAGCTCCACAACTGGCGTGCCACCCACAAGTCACAGGATAGCTGCCAATATATGGTAACACATTGATCGGTCCAATCGCAGAGACAAGCCTAAAAGCAAAGAGCAAAATAATCACAGTGGCAAGACCCAATATTAAAGCCTTGATTGCTCTTTTCATGGTACACCTCCATACGCAAAGAGGAAGGATGCGAAGCAGCCTACGGGCCGAATCTGGAAAAAGCGCTCCCCTGGACTGCAGTGGCTCGATGTTCACCACGCAACGGTTTCCGTCCCCTATCGGGAGATCCGGGTTCGGCTATGTTGCCAAGGGAGTTAGAGTTGAGCGAACCGGCTCCAGATGGAGCCCTTTCAGGGCGTCCTCCAGGGTGGGAAAGCACCGGGATTCTGAGATGGGCGGCACCGGCTGGCCAGGGCGAAAGGGCTGAATAGAAACCACACAGGACTCGTTTCCTGTCTATACCCAGACGGCGCCGCCAAGCGCCGGCCCAGCGCCACCAGCCTCACGCTCAGACCAATCTACCATCGCTTCTGCATGTTCCACCTCCTCTAATGTTAATATGTAGCGAGTGTGGTGCCAGCCCACCACACTTGACGAAATCAGGAATCTCCGGCATCCCCTCGGGCAGAGCCCTCGGGGCGAAGCCTGAGAGCTGGCCCCGGGAGGGAAGTGCTTCACCTCGTTGTGCATGCAGTCCCTTTCGGTTGAAGCTACCAACTTTTATTTTGGAAGGCGCAGAGCTCCTTT
>JACIWQ010000058.1 GCA_014360895.1 Thermoflexales bacterium
TCCCGGTAATCGGAGAGGGTTGCATTCGGATCCTCCCGGATCACCTCCAGATTGGCTCGCAGAGTGGCTAAAGGGGTGCGCAATTCGTGGGCGGCGTCGGCGACAAAGCGACTTTGCTGCTCAAAAACCCGTTCCAGACGGTCCAGCATCTGGTCAAAGGCATCCGCCAGTTCCTTCACTTCGTCCTGCGGGCCCTCCAGTGCCAGGCGGCGGCCCAGGGTTTCGGCCCGGATTTCCCGGATCAAACCGGCCAGGTGTTTGACCGGGCGTAATGCCTGTCGAGCGATCCACCGGGCTCCAATAGCTCCTAAAAGGGCGAAGATTCCTACCCCGATGAGCGAGACAATCCGTATTTCACGGATTGCAATATCTTGAATTTGCTCCACCGAGAGGGGAAGTACCTCTTGGGGTTCCAGTGGAGGCGCTGTGGGAGGAACAGGAGATAACGGCCCGTTCAGGGGGAGCGGCGTGGGCAGCAGTTCCACGGTAATCACCTCGCTGATGGCCTGGGGTACCCGGATGGGCGCCACAATGTTGATGTAGAGGGTCAGGCCCAGCCCCAAGGCCAATAACAGTCCGAATGTCCATAGCGCCAGCCGCCGATGGAGTGTGAGGAAACGGTCCAGAAATGGTCTTCTCATTGGTCTTCTCCGGGATTCCGTAGACGGTACCCTCCGCCAGGAACGGTTTCA
Organism: Thermoflexales bacterium; assembly: GCA_014360895.1. Taxonomy (GTDB): domain Bacteria; phylum Chloroflexota; class Anaerolineae; order B4-G1; family DUEL01; genus SpSt-77. The sequence continues at coordinate 693 of JACIWQ010000058.1, forward strand.
ATGTACCGGGGGCACTTGGCGTCATCCTCCAGTTTGCGGCGTAGGGAATGAACATGTACCCGAACGCTGCTGGTAAAGAGGTTCACGTCCTCATTCCAGACGTGTTCAATCAATTCCTCCTGGCTGACCACCTCTCCGGCACGGCGCATCAGATACTCCAGAATGCCAAACTCCTTGTGTGTGAGGTTTAGCCGGCGCCTTCCCACCCACGCGATACGGCTGGCGGGGTCCAGTTTCAGATCTCCTACCCGCAGGATGGGCTCTCGCACCCGCAGGTCCCGTCGCAGGAGCGCCCGGACCCGTGCCAGAAGTTCTTCAAAGTGGAACGGCTTGGTCAGATAATCGTCCGCTCCGGAGTCCAGGCCTATCACTTTATCCATGACCCGATCCCGGGCGGTCAGCATCAAAATCAGCAGGCCGGGCTTGCTGCTCCTTAAGCGACGACACACTTCCAGCCCGTCCATATCGGGCAGGTTCAGGTCCAGGATGAGCAGGTCGTAATCATTGACCTCACCCAATTCCCAGCCGCGTTCTCCATTTTCGGCAACGTCCACCGCATATCCCTGCCGACGCAGCCCGCGCGCCAGGGCTTGGGCCAGGTCCGGTTCGTCTTCTACCAGCAGAACCCTCATTCTTGCTCCTGAGCTCATTGAACTTCGGGGATAAGAGCCTCTCCCGCGCATTCAGTATACCAGGGAGTTGTTAAACTCCTGTTAAGTTTTGCGGTCCCTGTCACCAGATGACCCTTCAGTTCAAAGGCAGCGTTATCGTATTTTCAATGATGGTCGCCACCAATCCCATAGAGCTTGCCAGTTTACGTGGCCATATTCACCCATCGGGTCCGGCTTTGGGGTCAGTTCGGATACCACCGGACGGAGATGGCTTCCACCCGCATCCATCAACCAGAGGCTGGTCCCCTGTTCGCCAAGGCGAACAAAAAGAATATGCCTGCCATCATAAGACCACAGCGGGCGTTCATCGCGAAAATGATCGTCATTCGTTAATTGACGCCTTTGCCCGGAAGAGAGGTCTATAACGTGGATGTGCCGCTGGGCCAGGGCGGTATCTCGTTGGGCATAAGCAGCCTCAACAGGCGTGGGAGGCCCAGCGCTGTAAGCCAGATATTTCCCATCGGGAGAAAAGGCTGGCTGGATGGGCGCTTGTTCAGCGGGGTCTATCAGTTGGCGCACCGTCAGCGATGCCGGATCGACTATCGCCAACCCCTTGTTCACCCAGGTCTCTCTTCCCCCACCCGAAATAAACGCCAGTTGGCCAACGGGTGACCAGGAAAGCCAATCGGCATAGAGAAGCATCTTTTGCTCCAGGCAGCGGGGTGGTCCGCCTGTGGCAGGTATCAAGCATAGGGGTAAGCCGTCCGCTTGGGCCAGCGCTGAAGCTGGGCCAATCCAGGCCAATAACCATTGGTCATCTATAGACCATCCAGCCAGGCGAGGCACCCTGTTCATCCCTTCTGCGGTGAACAAAGTTGTAGCCGCCTTGCCCATAGAGAACACTTGCAGATGTCGCTCTCCTCCGTTCTCACATTCCCAGGCCAATCGTCCACCTGTGAAATCCCATGCCAAATGATTAATGAATCCTTCCTTGGGATCCAGAATCATTTTACTGTCCCGTCGTCCGGGCTCCCACATCAACAAGCCAAGGGAAAGCGAAAAGTAAGCCAGCTGATCTTCCGTAGGCGACCAGGCAAATTCTTGAACGGGCACTTCGCTGATGGGGATTTCCTGGCCTGTACTGACCCAAACCACCCACAGTTTGTCATCTTTGTAGTAGGCAATCCATTCCCCACTGGCCGACCATTGAGGATGACCGTTGCGACCATCGCGGGTCAGGCGCGTCTGCTGGCCGGTGTCCAGATCTGCCACCCACACATCGCCTCCAGCAATGTAGGCCACCTTTCCTAAGGGAGAAGCAGAGGGGGCTGGTTCCCGCTCAAAGCGGACCTCCAGCACCCCTCGGCAAGCTGTCAGCCAGGCCAGGATCAGTAAAAGCCACCAGTGCCTTCGTCTCATGGCTTGCGCAAAGTGGACACCATCTGTTCCAATAAGTCGAGGGTTTCGGCCTGCTCGCCCGGCCATGCCGTCCAGCGCAGGATCCAGTCCTCAAGAGGATACCAGAGAAGGAAATAAGTGTAAGGGCCGCCCAGATTGGGGTCTTTGTTTTCCAGTCGCTGGCGCAACACCGGCACACCGTTTATATATCCCTCTTCCTGCCGGATTACCTCGCCAACCCATCCCACGCCATGCTCGGCCACCCATACTGGCAGAGAAGCCCGCTGGGTGTTAGAAAAAACATGAACGCTCACCCAACGGGTGCTTTCCTGTAAGGAGGGAGCATCCATAACCCGCACACCATCGGAAGGGTCCGGCGTAACCGTCATCGTGTACCAACCGGCCGGATAGAGAAACACAAAGCGGCCCAGCGGATCGGTAAAAGTTGCCCACTCTGGTGAGGGTGCCGGTGTCTGCAACCCAACACAGTCTGGATGCTGAGGGTTCTGATCACAAATATCCACAATAACTGTCGTGCCCGGGGCTAAGGCGGGTAAGGTCTCTGTGGGGGACGGGGAAGGTGTGGGGGTCTCGCGGCTTTGCCCGCAGCCGGTTAGCCCCAGGAGCAGCACCAAACCCAGAGAAAGGCCTGAAATCATCGCTTTCCTCACCATAACGATCCTCCTCTGATGGACATCGGGATGGGTGAGCAAGCCCGATGCGCTGAAAACCCTATCGCCTGGCGAACTCCCGGATAGAATTGGGCGTCCACCCGTTATTGGTGTAGTCGCTCAGTAACTTGACAGCACCATCCCATGGATCGTTAATCTGGTAGCCGCTGGGTTGGTTGCCACTTCCGGACCTGATGACGACAAAGTGAGTGGAACCGCCCTTCACCAGTTCCACGATGGGCGGCCTGCCGGCCGAGAGCATACTCTGCAGTTTGTTGTAGGAGAAACTCCACGGACCTACCCAGGTAGCTTTGCCCTCGCTGCACGAGCTCGCTGCCACGCCCCAGTAGATCGGACAAGCATAGTTCCCCAAACAGGTGTTCAGCTGAGCAGGGTTCTTGTTGATCGCACCATAGTACTTGAACACCATTGCTGTTGAGCTCAAAGCAGAACCGGCGACGCCGATGGTCTGGCCACACGTCTGCATGACGTTGTCCTTCCAGGCCGGATCGTTTTGGCTAAAGATGGGGATATCCAGCGAAATCGTGTTACCCGGCAGTGGGACATTGGCCTCGGGCCACTCCAGGAGCTGCTGAGGAGGTTCCAGCGGTATTGATACGCCTGGGGCCAGGGGAACCAGCCGGCCGCCGGCATCCCCCCACACTGTGCCTTCCGGCGCTCCTGGGGAATTGGCAGGATAGATAAACGTGTCCACTTCCACCTGGACAGTGGTGCCCGGAGCGATCGCAACGATAGTCCCGTCCTCGGACTCCACCAGCACGCTCCCCTCGGGAGGAGTGGGAGTGGGGAGCATGAGGGCCTCTACCCCAATGCTCTCGATCCACCTGATCATTTCTTTCAGTTCTACATCGGTTACAGCTTGCTTCCCCTTACCGCCAAATACAAGGCGCATAGGCTGGCCATCTTCGCCATAAAATTTTAACTCGGCGGTTTGGAACCTGTCTATCCACCTATAGAGACGGTCAAGTTGCTCTGCTGTTAACCACATCCTGGGGTAAGGGCGGATTCCCTTGCGACAATTATTTGCCATCACTTTGCCGTAAATCTCTAATTGAATCCTTTGACAAGAATGGTCTCCTTCCTGGTTCAGTGCTATTGCCATCCCCCACGACGCACCACTACGGCCATACAATAACTCCTGATAGACGATAGAAGCCCATTCCCCTATTGCTCGCTGTTCAGAGGCCTTAGCCTCTTTCACTCCATGCCCTGAGAATTTGATGTGCCCGGCAGGGGTGTTGACTTCAAACGGCTTAAAGGTATCCAAAAAGTATTGAAGGTCCTCAGGCCTTTCCATAGCAGACAAAATCGTTCCTGTAGAGAGGGGGCCGGAACAGGGACCAAATTGTGCCTGACCTTGCGCGTTAATGGCTACTGTGTGGCATCCATCAGCCCCTTCCCTTTCCCAAACAAGGATCAATTCCAAGGAAGAGGGCTCCACGCTTTCCCCGGGTTTCCTTGAAGTCATCATCCCGGTTCCTGACGGTTGGCAACCTGCCAGCGGGAAATACCCGAGTAGAAATGCCAGCAGTAAAATTAGGCTTTTCTCTACCCTGCTCATCCTTTGTCCTCCTTTCTTTGTTTGCAAGATCACGGTCTGTTGTAAAAACAGTGATCGGAGCCACCGTTCCCACAAACCTTACCTTTGGAAGTCAAGCAACTGTACTCCCCACCAGTAGGACAACTCCCTGAGGTACTATAGAATCGCATCGGGCCTTGATTGCTGGCTCCTTGGGTTGTGCCACCGCTACAATGTACAGAACCGGAACAAGCATCACCCGAATATGAGCCCAGTGGACAATAACCCACCGTTGGGTCGGGAGCATACCCATACCAGACGTCGTATCGAACGTGCTTCGGAGTTGCCCCCGGTGTACGTCCACAGCCGGTATAGAACTGGCCTGGTTGATAGATTACATTCGAGTATTTGCATTCCAACGTCGTACCGTTGTTATCAACGTAGACACAGTTAGCCAGAGTGCCCTTGAACACTCGCGTGCGCACTGTCCACCCTACTGCCCGCTGACCCCCTTCACTCTCACCAGCAGCCTCACATTCAATGACCAAGGCAAGGTCATCATACCCATCGCAGGGGACATATTGGGGGACCACATCACCTTCAAAGACGAGGCCTTCTTGGACCTTGCTTCCAGCAATGTGATATTTTCTTGGTGCTGGATCAAGCCTACTGATCGGTGCGTAAATCTGGTAAGCAGCGCGAGCTTCTTCCAACTTGCCCAATCGCTCCAACGCTACACCCCGAAGGAAGTGAAGATATTCGATGTGCGCATTTGGAGCAATCAACGCTATCACGTCTGCCGGGCGATTGTGATCCAGCAACCATTCCGCGTAGTAAGCCAGGGCGTCTACATTGCCTTCTGGTTGTAATGCTACTGCCTGCCTGAACCAATCCTCGGCTCGCGGGTCTTCTAACAGGGCTAAACCGCGCGCATAATCAAGGGTAGTCAAATACTTCCTATCGCTAATGCGCAGGGCCTCTCCGAAGAAATGCTCCATAGAAATACGGTCTCCGAAATAAGCCAAGCCTACGGCAATCTGATAACTATAGCGAACCTTGCCAAACTTCATTCCAATCCACGCTGCTCGCAGAAATTCCTCAATAGCCAGTCGCAAATCCTCTTCAGCACCGCTATCCTTATATCGTTGCCATACTGCATAGCCTAGGCCTGCATGGGCATGACGACTGCCAGGAAATCTTCGAATTGCTCGATCAAAGAGCGCTATAGCCTCCTCTACCCGGCGATGGCGTAGCAACTCTTGCCCCTCCAGGTATAGGCTTAGGACCTCTACGGGTTCGTTGGGATCCGGGTATTCTTCTGTGTGCGCTAGATATGTATCGGCGATGAACCTTTGCACCTCTGGTGATAAAGCCTCAGGATTTTCGGTTCCCAAGCCTATTGCTGCATCAATCGCGGGAGCCGGCACAGGGCTTGCAAAAGCAACACGAATCTCTTCTTTCCCCAAGCACAAGTTCCATAAGGAGGCATTTTTAATCGAGGCCTGAGCCGTGTTTAACTTTGCGCTTCCCCCTGTAGCAAGGGGCAACGCCATAACAATAACAAAGATAGATACGAGTAACAGTTTCACTTTCATTTTACACCTTCCCGTTTTTCACATTTGCCTTTCGCGGGCACGTTCAGCCGCCCAACGGTTTGCCGCTCAGCTGCAAAAGGTTTGTCGGCTGGAGGAGTGGGTCAGCCCGCTCCACTTGTTATCGCTGTTCTGAGTACTCGGTGATAACCCAACGGCCTTGGTCTTTCTGAACAACAATACGAACTGGAATTTTGGCCGCTGCTCCCCCACTGACCACCTCAACACTTGTCACTTCAACGACAAAGCCAGTAATCACATACTTGTCAACACTTTCTCTGACCAGTGAAGTGATCTCTATTCGATCCGGCCAGGGGCTTGAAACAACTCGCCCAGGTGCTTTTGATATGTCACTCATCCACATTTCCAGCAGAGTAGGAGACACGAATTCAGAATATTGCTCCCTTATCTGCTGAGCTGCGTTGGGCGACTGGAGTGAAACGTTCTGAATTCTCTTTCCAAAGTTTTCCACCAAATCTCTGATCTCGGCCTCTTCAGCCGCATTGCTGGTTGTTGTTTGTGTCGGTGACACTGTGCAGGCGATCAGCGAAACGGTAGCCAGCAACGAGATTGCCAGTAATATGCGCTTCATCTTTGACTTCCTTCTGATCTTGGCCTCTGCTCGCCTATAGCGAAGAGCGTGTTAACTTTCTGGATGGATTGAGAAGATATCCGGGCTTGCTCACCCTGGTCATATAATACACCGCTTACGTTTCAGGTGTATATCAGCCGGGTAACGATGTGTAACATTTTTGTAACAGGATGTAACGAAGGGCCAGGAGGCAATGGGCAAGCTCACGGTGAAAACCGTCCCCTGGCCAAGACGGCTACGCACTTTCACATTTCCTCCATGCCGCTTCACAATCGCGCGCACCAGCGCCAATCCCAGGCCGCTCCCCTCATATCCCCGGGCATTGGCCCCGCGGTAGAGTTCTTCAAAAATATAGGGCAGGTCATCCTCGGCAATCCCGGGACCAGTATCGGCAACTTCTACTACTACCGAACGCCCGTTCTCAAAGGCACGTATTTCAATCGTATCACCAGGACGGGTGAACTTGAGAGCGTTATCCAGCAGGTTGAAAAAGGCCAGCCCCAAAAGGTCCCGGTCGCCGTTTACAGCAGGCAACGGCCAGGGAGCCCGAGGCAACAGCAGGTGCACCTGGCGCTCTTCGTAGTTGGGATGGGTCTGGCTTGCCTCCACCACTTCGCACAGAAGCGATGCCACGTCCACAGGCACACACTCAATGTTCTGTTCCTCTAGCTCCACCAATTGGCGCAAGTGAGCGACCAGCCGGCTCAACCGTTCTATCTGAATCAGGATATCGCTCAGTATTCGCTCAGGAGAAACCCCTTCCGCTCTTTCCGACAAATAAGTCAATTGAGCGCGGATAATCGCCAGAGGGTTTTTCAACTCATGCTCCAGATGACGGATAAAGCGGCGCCTGGATAGAGAATATTCCCGTTGGGCATTTGCCAGAACTTGCCGACGGAGATAGTGGGCACCCCAAAATCCGGTGACCCCTAACAGCAGAATCAAAGTCACCACCCCATTCCCCAATAGAATCCATGTCCCCAAGTCGGCCCGAACTTGCAGACGAAACACCGGATTGGACCCCATTCCGTGCTGGAGTCCTATCGCAGCGCCGAAAGCAGCAAGGAGGGGAAAGCCGATCAATATGGTCCACAAGAGCCAACGGCGTTTCATCGTCCATCTTCCAGAGGCTCCACAGGGGCCAGGAAACGATACCCGATGCCCACTATCGTTTCAATAAAATTGGGAGACTCCGGATCATCTCCGAGGGCCCGTCGTATCTCGGCGATCCGAGCATCCACCGCGCGCGTGGCCACAGGATAGTCCCAACCCCAAACGGCGTCTAACAACCGCTCACGGGTGAGCACCTCGTCCGGGTGAAGCATCAGGTATTCCAGTAAGGCCAACGCCTTCGGTGTAAGTTCCAACATCTGGCCACCTAAATAGGCTCGACGAGTTCTACGATCCAGGATGAGATTTCCGGAACGCAACCGAGATGCTCGGATGAGAGGGGGCTGGTTGGCGAGCACCTGCCTGCGGCGAAGCACGGCCCGAACACGGGCCACCAGTTCGTGAGGGTCAAACGGCTTGCACAAGTAATCGTCCGCGCCCTCTTCCAGACTCAAAACTTTATCTACCGTGGTGTTCACCTGGGTCAACATAATGATAGGCGTCCAGTCTCCGGCGGCCCGCAATCGGCGGCAGACCTCACGGCCATCCAAACCCGGCATCAGCACATCAAGGACTATTAAATCAGGATGTTTTTCGGTGACATAACGAAGTGCTGTGTTGCCGTCGTGAACAACGATTACCGAGAACCCGGCGCGGTTCAGAATAGGAGCGAGGTAATCGGTCAGGGCCTTTTCGTCATCTGCCAACAGGATCCGATACCCTTCCAGGCTCATCTCACTTTCTCACACTCCGTTAGCTTTTATCGGCGATGCCCGTCGCGCCAGCAGGTCAAGTGGGGTAATAGTTGCCCGCCCCCGGATGACCGGATGGAGGATGGCAGTGAACGCTGTCGGTGACGCACGGGGGCGCTTTCCCCATAACCCATTTCACTCCTCTCCTTGCAGACCCCGTGGGGCACGCCACCGGGTGGCCAGCGGCTGCCCAGACTTCTATCCCGGTCATTGCCGATTACGCGTGACTCCTGCACCCGCCATCCCATATCCTCGGATAGCAGGTGGGTTACAGAAAAATCGTCGGGTGGGTAACCTCTATCTCACCCGACGATCTCTGTATGTTCCTGGTTCCCGGAGGAGTTTGGCCGTCAACTACGGGGTGCGGAAATGAAAGACCCACGGCCCCGCCAGGCGCAGCGGTTCGGTGGGTTCAACCGGCCATGCCCCCTCCCCAGCCGGCGGCGAGAGAGGGGCCACAAAACCGACAAGTTCGCTGACCGTCAAAATCCACTCGGCCGGCCGGCTGACTGGCAGCGGCCCCTGGTCGGCCAGGAAGCTCACCCGGTAACAGTTGTCCGCCATCCGATGGCTGAAACTTCCCTCCAGGCGGTGACCTGCTCCTTGCAACGTCGCGGCTGGCACCCAGGAGATTGCCTCTTCCCCGGGCACCGTGTAACAGAGAATAGCTCGTGCTTCGGGAGGCGTGAGGATGACCCTCTGGAGAGTTATCGCAACACCTCGTTGTGTTACCGTTCTGGCCACTTCAACGCGCCGGCCGGAGTGGAACGGCACGCTGAACTGGAACACGAACGGGCCGGCCACCGATTTGATAGGCATAGGTTTCAGGATGATATGCTCCCCATCGGTGTTCTCATCCGGCGGCTTTGCTTCGGGCTCTTGCGGCTGAGAGGCTTCCGCGACCAGGTTCACCTCAAAGCGAAGGGAAAGTTCGGGCGAGGTCTCCCGAAGCGCAGAAGCGTCAAACGCTTGCACGATGGCCTGCACACCGGGGGGAAGGGAAAGGCCCAGCAAGTCCGACTGTCCGCTGAAACCGGTGAACGCCAAACCGGGTATCAGATTCCCATAGGCATCCCGCAATGTTCCCGTTGTCATGATCCGCTGGTTCTCCGCCCCGGTGACGGTGAAGCCTATCAGAATCTGGTTGGCGTCGGCGTAGGCCCGCTCAAGGGTCACTGTATATCCGTTCATGGTCTGGCTCAGGTGCAGGGTTGTGCCCAACCCGGCCTCCTCCACCGGCCGCCAGAAGGGTATCCCCCCCCACAGCGCGCTCATGGCATAGGCGGTTAGTCCCGTCACCAGCCCCAGAATCACAAGGAGAAAAGTCCATCCCAGCCGGGGAATGGGCCGTGCCGGCTGCCGGAATTCAGAAGCGGCTGGAAGGCGTGTCCGAATCGCTGGCCACAGGTCCACGTCGGCCGGTATCTCCTGGGAAGCGATGTCGTCAAGAATACGGCGCAGTTGTTGCTCTTTCATGGCCTTACCCCTCCTTAACGAGCACGCGCGACCACTTCCGCAATCGTTGGCGGGCGTCATGAAGATGGCGTTTTACCGTTCCCCGGCTACAGTTCATCTCCTTAGCGATCTCCTCCTCCGAAAACTCCAGATAGTAGCGAAGCACCACGGCGGTCCGTTGCGCCGGGGACAAACGGCCGAGCGCTTCCCAAACCTGTTGCCGCACTTCGTCCTGGGCGACGATATCCTCGGGCCCTGGCCCTGGGTCTGGCAAAAGTTCCTCTATGGCAACCATCCCGTCCTCACTTTCATCGTAGTGAACCTCCCGTTGCCGGGCATTGATGGCCTTCAATGCTTGGTTGGCTATCAGGCGAAAAAACCATGGACCAAAAGGGCGAGTGCCATCGAATTGATGAATGCGCTCGTATGCCCGCAGGAATGCCTCCTGGACCACGTCCTCCGCCAGATGGCGGTCACGCGTGATCAAGTATGCCACGCGAAGGGCCTGCACCTGATACTGCCGCACCAGCATCTCCAGCCCGCCGATATCGCCACGCCGCAGACGAGCAAGGGCTTCCTGTTCATTCATTGGTGTGTCCCCCATTGGCGCCTCCGCGCGCTTGCACAGAAGCAGGCTGGGGAGCCCGGCTGGACTCCCCAACCTGGCCAGGAAAATTGACCGATCCCGAACATAGCAGGTGACCCAACCCGATACAGGAAAAACAATTTCGTAGATTTCGTCGCCACCAGGGATCAGGCTGGAAGGTTGTGCCAGTGTACGCTCCCAGTGGTACCCTCCATCCGTGGTACGAAAGATACCGCTGCGAACCCCCCGGCCAGAGCTACCCCATCTCTCCGGAAATCAGGAGAGACAGCCAAACTGGCGATGGGCCCCGGTAGCGTCCATTGAACATCCCCCGAACTCCTGTGGTAGACTCCCACCTCTCCTGTGGGGGAACGGACCAACCACTGTCGCTCCTCTGGGAAATCGCCGGCCGCCTCCAGGACCGGAGTGGAGAGCGGGACCATTTCCTGCCGTTCTGCCTCTATGAGCCAGGCCTTTCCGGGAGACTCCTCGTTCAACGCGATGAGACTTCGCTGGTCAGAGGAGGGAGAAAGGCGATAGACGCCACGGGCAACCCGGGTCCACCGACCAGCGTGGCTGACATACAACCCGCGATCTTCTCCAGCCGTAACGCTGGCAACTATTCGCTCACCGTCCTGAGATTTCAATCCGGCCAGCCACTGAACGGGTCCAGGGGGGCCATCTTTGACCCGGGTCCAGGATAGTCCATCCCGGGACTTCTACCCTCTATCGGGTCACCTCCAGCGTTGCCAGAAAGGCCATCTGCTGGAGCCGTTGAACGTTCCCAATTCTATCATCCTACCTTCTCGTCCGTCAACAGGGAAATCCTTTTTTTATCGCTAAAAGCGCTCTGCGTGCACTTCTTTGTCTCCGCCTTCCGCCTCCCACACCCCGCTCTCCAACACCCACCGGATGGCCTCCGCCCGGGATTTGGCCCCCAGTCTGCCCAGAACCCCCGTGACGTGCTTCTCCACCGTCTTCTCCGTCACCCCCAGCATCGCCGCAATCTCCCGATTGCTTCTCCCCTGCACCATCGCTCCCACCACCTCCCGCTCCCGCCTGCTGAGGCTTTCCCACCTCCGTCCTACCTCCTCCCACCACACCCTGGCCCGCTCCATCTGCTCCGGCGTGTAGAAACTCTCTCCCTCCGCCGCCCGCCGGACCGCTTCCACCAGCCACTCCGGCGCCTCCTCCGCCGTGAGCATCCCCGCCGCACCTGCCCGCACCGCCCATGCCAGATAACAGGCCCGATTCCGGGGCGTCAAAACCAGAACCCCGACCTCGGGATACTCCGCCCGAATCCGGCGCACCCGGGCAACCCACTGGTCCAGGGACATCCCCCAACCCAGCACCACCACATCGGGTTGGACTTCGGCCATCAGCCGCCGGGCATCGGCATCCTCGTCGGTCCCGGAGACCACTTCTACATCGGGGACACCTGCCAGGATGGAGAGGAGTCCCTTCCGAAGCAGGCAGTCCTTTCCCAGGAGCAGAACCCGAACCATCGGCTTTTCCCGGCCTGGTCAGAGGGAAGAACTTCTACTGTGTGCGGCCTCACGGGCCCGGCACTTCTGAAAATGCCGGGCCCGTTTGCTCCTCAGGATTTCCCTCTCTGGCGCGTGACCAAATAATCACCCTGATGGTTCATCCCTTGTTCAGACGTTCCTCAGGCCGACTCTGGTTCCTTCACCCAGTATAGCAGGCCGAACGGTCGTGGTCTACTGTCAATTCTTACAGGTTGAGCGGCCCGGGCCCCAGATGCAAAGAAGCCCGGCCGTGAACCGGCCGGGCTGCCGCAAACCTCTACAGTACTATAGCAGCTTTGACCTAAACGAAGTCGTCCTTGAAGTAACTGATGAGGACGGCTTGCTTTCATACACCAGATGCTGTCCCATGGGCAAAAACCATTGATCTGACAGTGTTGTTGTGAAGGCCGGGACCACCTAACCCGTTCATCAACGCGTCCACCTCTCCGACGAAGTCTGGTTGTCCATTACTCCCATGTTGCTGCATGATCCCCCACAATCCAGCACCGCACCGCCGAAGTTGGTGTGTTCGTAATGATAGTAGTGATTACAGCCGCTGTAGGAGCGCGCCGAGGAGACCCGGTCGTTCCAGCCGGCAGGCATAGAGGGAGCCACGAAACTGGTCCCGTCGCTGCAGCCCGGCGTGTGATCGGTTTCCCAGACCAGGGTGGAGCCGGTAAAATTTGCCCCCTCATAATCAATGCCCACGACCACATTGCCCTGGGCGGGAGCAGGCCCCTCTGGTAGGCCATCTGCCGGATTCCAGTCGGGAGGAAGTTGTAACGCCCCATCCGTGGCGACCGCAATGGCTTCGGAGAAGGATGCGAAGCAGCCTACGGGCCGAATCCGGGAGAAGCGCTCCCCGGGCTGCAGGGGTTCAATGTTCACCACGCAATGGTTTCCGTCCCGCAACGGGAAATCCAGGTTCGGCAACGCAGCCGATGGGGTGGGGGTTGGACGAACCGGCTCCAGACGGAGCCCTTTCAGGGCGTCCTCCAGGCTGGGGAAGCACCGGGGTTCCGAGACGGGCGGCACCGGCTGCCCGGGCCGATACGGTTGAATCGAGACCACACAGGATGTGTCTCCCGCCTGCGCCCAGGCCGCACCACCAAGCACCAGTCCCAGCACCACCAGTCCCAGCACCACCAGGCCCACACTCAGAGCTATCCACCACCGCTTCTGCATGTTCCACCTCCTGAACCGGGTTGGGTATTTCTGGAGAGCTCTCCCATTATCTACTATCCTCAAGCAGGCCAAAAGGTTGAGGGGGAAATGGGAGTGCACCCTGCAGCCTGAGAATCGGTTGCAGGAGGCCCAGCACTGCTGTTGTCTGCTTTGAACCCGACCACGGGAATAAGCCCTTCAGGGCACAGGGCAGAGAGGAGCAGGAGGTAGCCCGACGGCCATCCGGGTAAATAGACTTTATTGGAAATGGCGTCAGGTGGCGCAGCACGCATCACTTTCATAGGGAAAATTTGCGCTCGTCCGCGTTCATCCGCGTCCGATTTCCGATGAAGTTTTAAAGTGCAGAGCCCGGCGCGGGAAGCACCGGGCTCCGAACATCTATGGCCCCGGAAAGAAAGTAGGACAACTGCGAGCAGTTGTCCTACTTTAACCGATCGTCCAGTTGCAACCAATCAGCGCACCGTGAACACCACCCCGTCCGTCCGGCCCATGACCTCCGGGAAGTACATCTCGTAGGCCGTCGCCGGCAGGACCCGGTACTCCCCCGCCAGCCCCACCTGCAGCAGGTAGGTGTACTCGTAGGTCCCGCGCGGCAGTTCCGTGGCAAACAGCACCAGTTTCTCGTCCCGCAGGTCGGTGTCGGCGAACCACCACCAGCCCCAGCCCCACCGCAGGTCCCAGTCGGTGCGGACCATCTCCGGCCGCTCGCCCACCACGCTCGTCGTCAGAAGACTGGTGTCCACCGGGTCCGTCCCCGCCGGAATCGGGTCCTCCACCACCACGTAGTTCAGGTCCGTCGGCGCGATGAGGGTCAGCCGGACCCGGATGAGGTCGCCCACGCGGGCCTCGGTGACCGGCGGGCAGTTCTTCTCGCAATCCGCCCGCTCGTAGACCCGTCCCACGATGACGCCCCGGCTCAGGGCCCTCACCTCCTCCACCGGCAGGTAACCGCGCAGGTGGACGGTGTAGTAGAGCCGGCCCGGCCCTTCGCCCCGCGCAATCTCCACCCGGTTCGCCTGGTCCACGAAGAGGTCTTTGACCGCCACCCGTAACTCCGTCACCTCCTGGACCGTCTCCGGGGTGACGCGGCCGGAGCCCAGGTCACGGCCGTTGACCCGCACGCCCCAGGTGTAGTTCCCCTCCAGTTCCCGGGTCGCCACCAGCCAGTCCGTCAGGGCCATCAGCGCCCAGGCCGTCTCCTGCGTCGTCTCCCAGCGGTCGGCGGTGCGGGCCCGCATCAGCCAGCGGACCGTGCCCGGCGCCAGCGGGTTGTCCGGATCAAAGCGGGCCAGCAGGGCCAGAACGATGGTCGTCGTCCGCGTGTCCGTGTTCCAGTTCCACCGGTCCGGCTCCGCCTCCTGCCAGCGGACGCTGGTGCCGCTCATCACCGCCGCGTTCGTCAGGTCGGCGATGATGGTCTGAAGGCGCGGGTCCTCCGGATTCAGGATGCCCAGCGCCAGGCCCAGGTAGGCCCGCCCGTAGTAACTCAGCCGCCCGCGCACCTCATAGAGGTTGGAGAGGTCCGCCTCGCGCGCCTGCCCGGCCTCCGCCAGGACGTAGAGGATGAAGGCCTGGCGGTTGGCCTGGGTGGGGCTCTTCAGTTCGTCCACCGGCTTGATCCGCAGCCGCAGGTAGTTCACGCCGTCCCGGATGACCTTCTCCTCCACCGCGAAGCCGGCCGCCTTCGCCTTGACCAGCCCGAGGACGACGTAGGCGGTGGTCAGCGGGTTGGACTGGTCGTTTTTCCACCAGCCCCACCCGCCGTCGGGGTGCTGGTACTGGTAGAGTTTCTGGACGGCGTAGGTCACCAGTTCCCGCAGTTTCGCCTCCAGTTCCGGCTTCGCCAGGCCCAGTTCCTTCAGCGCCCGGTAGGTCAGGACGTTGGGCAGAAACTTGGAGACCAGTTGCTCGGTGCACTCGTAGGGGTAATGCTCCAGGTACTTGAGCCCGCCCGTCATCCCGGCGGCCAGCGACGGCTCCAGTTTGACGGTCAGGTCGCCCTGGGTGGTGTCTATCGTCGGCGGGAGGACGATGGCCTCCAGGGTGCTTCCGGCCTCGGCCAACTGCCCGGCGGTGCCGACCACCTCCACCGCCGAATACCGGTAGACGGGCAGGTACTGGTCGGGCGGGAGACCGGCGGGGGGCTTGGTGGCATCGGAGAGGCCGCCGCCCTGGGCCCGGAAGACCAGGTCGGCCCGGTCGCCCGCGAAGTCGCGCGGGACCTCCACCGGCCACTCCACCCGCACCTTGCCCTTCGCCGGGACCGTCACCTTCTGGCGGGCCTCGCCCAGCATCCGCAGGCCCGGCGCCTCCAGCGAGACCTCCACCTCCAGCGCGCGGTCGGTGTTGTTGTGGACGACGGCGGCCAGGTTCGCCCGGTCACCCACCACGAAGAAGCGGGGCGTCACCGGCCGGACCAGCAGGTCCTTCGTGGACAGAATCTCCAGTTCCGTCTGCCCGACGAGCAGATTGCCGGTTTGCGCGACGGCGCGGGCCTCTATGTGCCAGGTGGTCAGTTGGTCGGAGAGTTTGAAGGAGACGATGGCCCGGCCCTGCCGGTCGGTGCGGACCGAGGGGGCCCAGAAGACGGTGTCCGGGAACTCCTGGCGGATGAACTCCGCGCCCATAACGGCCATCTCGGCGCCGCCACCGCCGCCCTTCGCTTCCTTCGCGATGCGGACGCTGATGCGGTCCACGGAGATGGAGAGGTTGTCGGCGGTGCGGACGCCCAGGCCGCGCCGGCCGTAGAAGGCCTCCACGATGGACGGCGCGTTGGGCGGGGCCAGCGTCAGGACGGATTTATCCACCACCGCCAGCCCGACCTCCGCCTCCACCGGCTTGCCCTCGGAGTCCGTCACCTCAACGGTCAGGTTGACGGTCTCGCGCGGGCCGTAGTGCTCGCCCTTCGCCAGGTCCCGGTCCGGGGTGACCCGGACGGTCAATTCCTGCTTCTCGGTGGAGACGGCGAAGGAGACGTAGCCCAGCCGGTAGGCGGGGACGGGGTTGGTCTCGTCCACGCCCTTGACCAGGACGACGGAGACGAAGGCGTTGGGGGCCATCTCGGCCGTGATGGGCAGGTCTATCGTCTCCGCGTTGCCTCGCAGGGTCTGGACCCAGTGGCGGATGATGTGGCCGCGCTCCACGGTGACCAGCGCGGTCACCGAACCCTGGAAGGGCGAGGGGATGAGGATTTTCGCCGTCTCGCCGGGGCGGTACTCCCGCTTGTCGGCGATCAGGTAGATGCGGTCGTTGTTCTCCTGCCGCCAGGAGACGTACTCCCGCCCGGAGACCCACAGCCATGTCGCCGAGACGACGCGGTTGCCCTTCGCGTCCGTCCCTTCGGCCTTGATGATATAGGACCCGCCCGACGGCGGGACGAAGGTGACCATCGCCTCGCCCTTGTTGTCCGTCGTCACCGTCGCGGTGGCGACGACGGTGTCGGAGACGGTCCAGGTCCAGTAGACGTTGCCGTATTCGTCCTCCTCCTGGACGTTGAGCCACTCCCGCCGGTTGAGGGTGACGGTCAGCGGGACGCGGGCGACGGGGTCGCCCTCCCAGTCCACGGTGCGGATGTCCACCGGTTGCTCCTCGCCCTCCACGCCGACGTAGCGCTGGACCCGCAGGCCGATGTAGAAGAGGCCCTTGTGGACGAGGACCTGGGCCCGGTTGGAGACGGACTGGTCGGTGACGTCGGTGACGGTGGCCTCAAGGGTGAACTGCTGGCTAAAGAGGGCGTCGCCGATGTCGGCGGGGACGGTGAAGACGAAGCGGCCCTGGTCGTCGGTAGTCCCTTCGCCGTCGGCGACCACGCGGCCGTAGCCGGGGACTTCCTGGGGGGCCCACCAGTCCCAGCGGCTGGTGTCGGTCCAGTCCCACCAGCCGGGGACGTCGGGCCGGAACCACGAGTCCTGGGTCATCAGGGTCCAGCGGACTCTGGCGCCGGCGACGGGACCGCCGAAGAAGTAGGTGGCCTGGACGGAGACGTTGATTTTGTCGCCCGCCAGGACCTGGTCTTTATCCGGGGTGACGGTCACCTGGAACTCCGGGCGGCGGTACATCGCCACCTGGAAGCCGACGCCGTCGGTCTGGTCTTTGTACTTGACCTCAATGTAGTAGTAGCCCAGGCCGGCCTCCGGAGCCAGGGTGAACTGGCCGTTGAAGGTGCCCAGGTCGGAGAGGGCGAGGGTCTCTTTGTAGATTTCCTCGCCCTGGTCGTTGCGGACGGTGACGGCGACGGTGTCGCCCGTGGGGGGCAGGGTGTAGCGGGCATCGTCCTCGGCCCGGACGACGCCGCGGAAGTAGACGGGCTGGCCGGGCCGGTAGATGGGCCGGTCGGTGTAGACGTGGATGCGGTAGGGCCGGATGTAGAACTCCGATAAGAGGCCGAAATCCCAGGGGCCGATGCCGCTGTACCAGTCGCTGTGGACGACGGAGAAGTTGGGCTCGCCCGGCGCGCCGGTATAGGCCAGGAAGGTCGCCCAGAGGTCCTGCAGGGGCGGGAAGCCGGTGCGGAAGACGCCGTCGGCGTCGGTGGTGCCGCGCGCGTTCACGCCTCGGCCCTGGAGGGTGACGGGCAGGTTGGGGACGGGCTTGCCGGTGGCCAGGTCGGTGGCCCAGACCAGCGCCTCCCGGGGGGCCAGTTTGAGGGTCAGGTGGACCCGGGAGACGACCAGGATGTGGCGGTTGGAGCTCCAGCCGTGCTGGCGGGTCTCCGGCGCGGAGACGGTCAGGAAGTAGAGGCCGGGCGGGAGCGGGCTCCCGTCCTCGGTCAGGTCAATCCGCTTGTAGCGGGCCTCGTTCAGCGGCGCCTGGACCGGGAGGGTCCACTGGCGGATGATGTTCTCCTCCCGGGGGCGGAAGCCCTCCCAGACGGACCACCAGTCGCCGGTGGTCAGCCGCTGGAACTCGTCCCAGGTCAGGCGGGCAAGGGAGACGTCTATCTGGGAGACGTTGAGGTAGGAGACGTAGACGTAGGTGGAGGTGTAGGCGTTGTAGAGGCCGACGTTGCCCGGCGCCTGCAGGTAGACGGCGGGGTCCAGCGGGCGGGTGGAGAAGCGGACGACGGTGTCTCTGCCGACCGTGTTGCCGTAGGGGTCGGCCATGCGGCCGCCCAGGCGGACCTCCCAGGACGTGGACGCGGGCGGGCTCCAGTTGAGGACGAAACTGTTCTCCCACGGGTCCCAGTAGGTGTAGACGCGGGTCGGTTCGGGGATGATGGTGATGTTGGGCATGAGGGTGGAGACGTCCATAGGGGCGGAGAATTTGATGCGGAACTCGGTGCCCGGGTAGGCGGACTTGTCTCCGTCGCTGGGAGTGGTGCTGACGATGCGCGGGTAGGGGACGGTGTGGAAGGCCCATTTGTACGAGGTCTTCAAGGATGCCGCGCCCCGGGCGGAGCGGGCCGTCCCTTCCAGGGTGATGAGGTAGGCCGTGTCCAGGTCCAGCCGTCCCTCCGGGATGAAGGTCATCACCGTGTCGTTCTCGCTCCACTCAAAGCGGCCGGGGACGCGGGTCTCGCTCCGCAGGGGCTTCAGGGAGAAGGCGGCCTGGGCCGAGGCCCGGTCCATGGGCTGGCTGAAGGTGATTTTGACGGTCTGGGTGAGGGGGACGAGGGTGGAGCCGGTGGCGGGCTCCACGAAGAGGACGTAGGGGGACTCAATGGTGAACTCCCAGGTGAACTCCTCCTCCAGGACGCCGCCGGTGGTGTCGGAGAGGCCGGCGGGGACGGTGGCCCGGTAGGTCTGGCCGGGGACGAAACCCGTCTTGGGCTTAAAGACGTAGATGGAGGTGTTGACCCACTCGCCGGTCCCCTCCACGGGCGGGTCAAAGACGACGGGGACGGGCATATCGGCCACGGGCGCGCTGACCAGTTGCAGGGGGACGACGGGCCGGTTGAACATGATGGTGACGGGGGTGTCGGGCGGGATGTCGCGCGCGCCGGGCTCCGGGATGACCTGGGAGACCTCCAGGTAGCCGACGGTGGCGAAGGTGAACTCCACCTCCTCCTTCAGGGGGAGGCCCTCGGCGGATTTGGCGGTGGGGTCCAGTTTGACCCGGTAGCGGGTGGCCCGCTGCCACTGGCCTTTGGGGGTGAAGACAAGAGTGACCGGGTCGGGCCAGGAGAAGGTGCCCTCTACCTTCGGCTCAATGTGGAAGGCGGCCTGGACCGATTCGGGGTCCATGGGCTGGTCAAAGACCAGGCGGAGGGGTCGGTCCAGGGGCGTCTCCTCGCCTTTACGTCA
>JACIWQ010000059.1 GCA_014360895.1 Thermoflexales bacterium
CTGGGGGAGAAGGGGGGTAAGGGGGGATGAGGGGGTGTTCCTTCACAAAAGGCTACTGCCGGTTGTTAGACCGCAATAGCCGTTGCTCTACAGTTGCCCTGCGCTGTCGGTCCTGATAGGCTGCCGGAACGTTGAAAGGCATCGCCGGCCGGGCCAGCGGGGCACCCGACGGGCATACCGGTTACGGGTCAGAGGCTTCGCAGAACAACGGGTCGGGTTATCGCCTGAGGATCAACGGCAGATACACGCGCCCGGTCTCCCGTTGCAGGATGATGCCGTCCAGCGGGGCGAGCGTGACCACGGGGGCCGGCTGGCCGTTGTTGTAGCGCGCCGCCGAGCGCAGGTGCAGCGCGTCCGCCACGCAGGGCGCGCCGGAGCACACCAGGCGCACGTAGGGCGATTGGGCCGGGTCCAAAGGGACGGCGGCGATGAGGTGCCACTCGTCGCCGCGCTGGCGCTGGTCCAGCACCGCCGAGGCCAGCACCTGCCCGCCCTGCACCACCTCAAAGCGCGCCTGCGCGTTCCAGCCGCCGGCGGTCGGCGCGGCGGGCCACCAGACGGTGACCGTGTAGGTGTCGGCGGAGCGGATGGGGAGCGACCAGCGCACCTCGCCGCTGCCGCCGGTCATCTCGTGCAGCGTCGCCTTCCAGGCGTGGTAGAAGGGGCCGTAGGCCTTCCACTCGCCGCTGTCGTAGGTCTTGACCGTCCACGTGCCGCTCACCACCTGGAAGCCGGGGTCGCCGTCGTCCAGAATGAACTCGTCCAGCGGGGCCTGTGTGCCCACCAGGCGGCGGTAGCCGGGGCCGAGCGTCACGGTTTGCGGCTGCGCCGTGCCATTCAGGAGCACCGTCCCGTGGGTATAGTCCCGCCGGAAGACATCGGGCGGGTGCAGGCGCAACTGCACATTGTCCAGCCAAACGGTGCCGGTCACCGCGCCGGCAAAGAACTGGATGCGCGCGTCGTTGACCGTGGCGTTGGCCTGGAAGGTGACGGTGTAGGGCCGCCAGGTCGTGTCTATGGTGAGCTGCCGCCACAGGCCGTAGTTATCCCAGTTGGGCGCGTTTTTGGACGCGGCCAGGGTCAGGGGGCGGGGACGGTCGGCCTTTGCCCAGAAGGTCAGGTCGTAGGCGACGCCCTGCTCCAGGCTGAGCGGGTTCTGGTTGAAATCCACGTGCCAGTCGGTGCCGCTGGTGTCGGTCACGATGATGCGGGCGGAGTATTGGCCCTCGGCGGCGGTGGTCGCGTCCCGGCTCACCGCGGCCTGACATCCGGCGTCGGTGTTGACCCAAAAGCGCCAGGGCGCGGCGATGGGCGACTCAAAGCCGGGGTTGGCGATGCGGTTGGGGTCGGGGTCAAAGCCCACGTCCACCCGGTAGGCCGGGCCGAGGGGGTAGCCCAGGTTGAAGTCCAGTTCGTCGTACCACCAGTCGTTGCCGTGCCAGGTGTCGCCGTATTCGTGGGCAAAATAGCCGTCGCCCAGGAGCGTCAGGGCCAGGCCGAAGCGCATCCAGGGGGTGTAGGTGCGCGCGAATTCCAGAGTGCTGGTCGGGATTTTGCTCCAGGGTTCATAATCGTAGCCGTAGGCAATCTGATCCACGGGCGAGGATTCCAGCATCACCACCGGCGGCTGGCGCGCCTCGCGCAGCCAGGCCTGGTAGAGGTCCCAGACCTCGCCGAAGGAACGCTCGCCCTCAATCACATCGGCGGTGACAAAGCCCAGGCTGAGGCCGTCAAAGCGTTCGCCCACGCCCGGCTCGTAGATGTCCGCCGAGTGGCCGCTGACGACGGCGTAGGGCATCAGGCGGCGGAAGGTGCTTATCTCGTGCAGGACGCCCGCCTTCCAGGCCGCGTCCAGCCAGGCCGGGTCGTCGGCGATGCCGTCCTCGTTCGCGTCTATGTACACCCGGTTGCCGTAGATGTCGTACTGGAGCCACGACTGGGTGAGCATCACGTTGTCAAAAAAGACGCCGTCGGCTTGCATCCCGGAGGCCAGCCAGGACTGATAGGCGTAGCGGGCCTGATACTCGGCCACGTCTGGACGGGTCAGGTTGAGGCGGTAGGAGCCGGGCCAGACCTCAATCGGGTTGCCGTTCACGTCCTTGAGGTAATAGTCGGGCGAGGGGATGTCGTTGTTCTCCACGGCGTTGATGGAGGTGAGAAAGCGCACGTCCGGGTTGAGGCGGCGGAGCGCGCGGATGTCGTCCGGCGATGCCCCGTCCGCGCCCAGCCAGAGGTCTATCCGGGCCAGGTCTTCCAGGGTGTACTTGCCGGAATCGCGCCATTCCCACCAGCCCCACAGGTTGCCGGTGCGCGGAAAGGGCGGGTTGGAGGGCGAGAGCACGCGGTAGCGCAGGCGCAGGCGGAAATCGGGGGCGCTCGCGCAGCGGACGTAGACGTCGTTGATGAGATTGGGGTCGGGGTTCAGGCCGGCGACGGTCGTCGTGTGGGTGAGGGTGTCCGTCGGCTCGCCGAAGGGGGTCATCTGCGCGTAGGGGCGGTCGGCGCCGACGCTGTAGCCGCAGCGCGTGGGAGTCAGGGTCTGGACGGTGAGGGTGAAGGCGGTGCTGGCCGGCGGCAGGAGCGTGGAGGGCGGCTGCGGGTCAAAGACGGGGATGCCCGGATAGGTCACGGCGGCGCTGCGACAGGCGGCGCCCGTCTCGCCGTTGGCGGTGCGGGGGATGAACTCGTAGGCGACGGTGCTGCCGGGAGCGAGGGCGGAAGTCGGCAGCCAGACCTCGTTGGGGCGCGGGGGCGTCTCGCGCGCGGCGCGGGCGGCGATCTCCTCCGCCGAAGCGACGCGCCCGGAGATGCGCACGGCGTCAATCCAATAGTCGGCGACGTTCCCCCACCAGGGCGAGCCGCCAATGGAAAACTCGGCGCCGTCGGCGTCCGGCGGCCAGTAGTGACCCTCGTTGGTGTCGGCGGTGAGGAGCCCGTCCACGTAGAAACGCATAAAATTGCCCGACGCCGAGTAGGTGAAGGCCAGGTGGTGCCATTCCCCCGCCTTCCAGTTGCCCATAAAGGCTTTGCCCCCGTAGGCGCTCTGCCACTGGCCGTTGACCGTTCCGCCGGTGTAGAGGATGCGCGAATCTTTGCTCTGGCCGATGAGCAGGTAATCGCCGCCGGCATCCTGGTAAAAGAACAGGAAGTGACTTTTGGCGGTGTAGCGGGGGTCGGAGCCGTCGGCGCGCAGGGCCACCCACAGTTCAATCGTGCCCTCGTCCAGGGGCAGGTTGTAGAGGCGCGGGTACTTGAGGGCGCCGCCGGACGCAAGGGCCAGGGCCTGTCCCCACTTGCCGGCGACGTACCCTGCGCCTTGCGCCGTCGTGGGCGTCTCGCCGTTGGCGCCGGCGGTCGAGCCGTCCAGGTTGAGCAGGATGCCCTCACCGACGGGAGCCTCGGCGGTCGGCGCGCCGTTGACGATCCAGCGGTGGCGGCTCTCCCATTCGGGGTCGCCGTCGGGGTCGCTGAAGGTGGCGCTGCCGATGACGTAGGCATAGTCGGGGCTGAGGAGGCCGACGCCGGCGGAGCAGAGGGGCGGGGCGGCGAGGCTGGGCGTCCCGTGGAGGAGAAAAGCCCCGATGAGCAGCGCCAGGCAACAGTGTAGGCCTATCCTGCGGTAGCGAAGATGCTTCAAAGCGTCCATACCCTTCCTGCCAGTCCTGCACCAGGCCGGCTTGGACCGGATTGTTGACGATATAGGCCAGGATGCGCTCGTGCTGCCAGAAAGCGCCGTCCTGGCTTTTGACCTCACCCCCTCCTCCTGGCCCCTCCCTCTCTCCCCGTGGGAGAGGGGGAGGGGGTGAGCAACTCCCCAGCAGTTGCGTTACAACAGCTCCAAATGGCATCTCCTTTCAACACCGGAGCGGACCTTCGGGGTCTTTCCTGTAGCGGATTATAGCATCGGTTTACAGGTCCCTCAACTCAATGTAGGGCAACTGCAATAACAGTTGCCCTACATTAGTCTTATCCGCTGCCGTGGCAGGGTGCGGCCCTTCCAGGTGGCCCGGCCTGTCGCCGTCCAGAGCAGGGAGCGGAGGGCGATGAAGACCAGCAGCAGGATGTGGGCCGGATACAGGAGCGCCAGGTAGAGGGGAAAGCGCAGCCGGGCCAGCGCAATCGTCCAGAGCGCCAACATCTCCCCCACCGCCGCCAGCGCAGGCCAGAGGGCAAAGAGGTCCCGCCCCACCCCCAGCGGCCAGAAGGCCAGCACGACCAGCGGCTCCACCGTCACCAGCGCCATCCAGGCCCAGACAAAAAGGTACTCCGCCAGCCGGAAGTCAAAGACGGCGAAGAGGTTCTTGGTGAACCCCTCCAGCGCGGCGCGGAAGCCGGGGTACATCCGGCAGGAGACCCAGTCCCCGACGTCCATAATCCGCCAGCACAGTCCCTTCGCCTTCACCCGCTGGCCCAGCGCGATGTCGTCCACAGGGTGATTCCGCACCGCCGCGTGCCCTCCGACGGCCTCGTAGGCCGACCGAGCAAAGAGCATCCACTGCCCGTTGGTCAGCGAGAGCGCGGGCGCCCGCACCCGGTGGGCCAGAGCCAGGGGAAGAAAGGAGAAGAAGCACCAGAAGATGGCCGGCACGGTGAGCCGTTCGCCCCAGGTGAGGAGCTGCTGGCGCAGAAACCCGCTCATCAGGTCGGCCCGCTCCGCCAGGAACGCGGCGACCCCCAGCCGCAGTGCCTGGGGGTGGTGGACGGTATCCGCGTCGGTGAAGAGGAGCAGTTCCCCGGTCGCCGCCTCCGCCAGTTGCCAGCAGGCCCAGTGCTTGCCCATCCATCCCTCCGGCAGCGGACGGCCTGCCAGCACCCGCAGCCGACCGTCCTCCCGGGCCAGCGTGGCCAGAATCTCCCCCGTCCCGTCGGTGGAGCCGTCGTCCAGCACCAGCACCTCCAAGTCCGGGTAGTCCTGGGCCAGGAGGGAGCGGACGCAGTCGGCGATGACCGCCTCTTCATTGCGGGCCGGCAGCAGGATGGAGACGCGCGGGAAGCGCGCCGGCAGAGGGTACGTCCCCAGCCGCCGCAGGGCCAGCAGGTTGCTCAGGGCGATGGCCAGCAGGATGCCCAGGAAGACGACGATGCCCAGTTGGTGGCGAAACCAGAGGGGAATCAACGAGACCTCTCCTCACTCACCGCGGAGAACGCAGAGGGCGCAGAGATTTTTTTAGATTTCTCCGCGCTCTCCGCGGCCTCTGCGGTGACTGTCACCGCGGAGACGCAGAGGTCGCAGAGATTTTTCGGATTTCTCCGCGCTCTCTGCGGTTAGAAAAACCGGAGACGGGGCGGGGTCCGCAGGTCGCGCCGGTGTTTCCAGAGGACCAAGGCCAGGTTCCCCGCCCAGACGGCCAGGAAGGGGCCAGACGCGCCGGAGAGGAGCAGGTAGCCCCCCAGGACGGCCACCCCGAAGACCGCCGACCAGGCGTCGGTCCGGTTGAGGGCGACGGCCAGAGTCAGCGCCAGCCCCATCACCGTGGGGCCGGCCCAGAGGGTCAGCCCGCTCCAGACGCCGAAGGTAGTGGCAATGGCCTTGCCACCCCGGAAGCGCAGGAAGGGCGAGAAGGCGTGGCCCAGGACGGGCGCCAGGGCGACGGGGAGCAGTCCCCAGCCGTCAATCCCGGCCCCGAAACGGGCCAGCGCCACGGGCGTCGCGCCCTTCAGGTAGTCCAGGAGCAGCGCCGGGACCCCGGCCCGCCAGCCGCCGGCCCGCCAGGCGTTGGCCGCGCCGGGGTTGCCGTCCCCCCAGCGGCGGACGTCGGCGCGGGCTACCAGCTGCCCGACCCAGACGGAGAAGGGCAGGGAGCCGGAGAAGAAGCTCAGCACCGTCCAGAGGAGCACCGTCCCAAGGGGCGGCCCGGGCGGCGGCGAACCCACTGGGGTCCAGTACCGCCGCATCTTCGCCACAAATGCCGGGTCACCCCCGAGCCGCTCTCCCTGCCCGATGGTAAAGACATACCGCCCGACCATCCCCTGGGGATGCCAAACGGCGACCCGGTAGAGGCCGTCGGCGGGAAGAATCACCGTCCGCTCCTGCCGCTCCCAGTAGGACGTGCGGGTGAAGGGTTCAAAGAAGGTGGACGGCGGCCCTTCGGGGGGCGGAACGATCACGGCTCCATCGCCAGGAGACAGGGGGACGGCCTCCGGCAAGGCGTCGCTCTCCGCCAACCCCGGCCCGATGAGGGCCATCGTGGGGGCAAAGTTCTCCTGACCGGGAATTTGGGGGATGACGATGAAGAGGTAGACTTCCTGTCCCGCCCGCCCGTCAAAAGCAAAGACGTCCACGTCCGTCGGCGACTCCAGCGTGGCGTAGACGGCAGTGGAGACCGAAGGGTCTGCGATCCGCCAGGGACGGTCCGGCGGGATGTCTGTTTCCTCAAAGAAGGGCTGATGGGCCCAGACTGGAGGGGCGGTCAGGAGCGCCCAGACCAGCAAAAAGGTCACCAAAATCCAGAGTTTTCCCCATCGCTTCACGGTTGACTCCCTTTCACCCCAGAGCGCCGGAGGCTTTCTTTCTGCGGGCTCTGCGGTTTGAGCAAGGCGTACCGGCCATACCGGCCTTCCTCAATCGGCACCGAGATGGACCTGGATGCGCCCGTTCTCCACCCGGACGGGATAGGTGGGCAGTGCATGCTCCCGCCGCAGGGCACCCAGGACCCTCCCCACCCCCGGCGGCCAAGGCGCCCACTCGGCCACGTCGCCTGTCCGCAGAGAGAAGGCGCTGCGGTGCCAGGGGCAGACCAGGTAGCCCTCTTCGGTGATCCGGCCGTTCTTCAGCGGGGCGCCCATGTGAGGGCAGCGGGCCGCCACGGCAAAGACTTCGCCCCGGTGCCGGACCAGCAGCACGGGGACGCCGTTCACCTCCACCACCTCCCGTCCCCCTTCGGGTAGACGGTTTTCGTCCAGAACGTCTATCCACATTTTGTCCTCCTGAGATTCGCCTGCACCAGGCAAGGATGAAGGCCGGCGCTACTTGTAGCGCCGGCTGTTAGCCTGTACCGGCCCGGCGGCCGGTGTTACGTCGTTACCTCAGCGCAATGGTCACCTCCTCCGGCCTCCGGGCCTCCACGCTCAGGCGCCACTCTTTCGTCCGCAGCTGTTTCAGCGGGTCCTGATGACGGTCCAGTTGGGAGCGGGCCAGGCGGTTCCGGATGTCGCCCGGAAAGATGTCCAGCAAGATGGGCTCCAGCAGGGCGTCAAATTCCATCCCCTCCACCTCGTGCGCGGCCTGGTAGGCATCCTCCAGGTTTTGGATCCGGGCCCACAACTTCTCCGGGGAGAAAGCGGCCAGCCGCTGCGCCTCTTCCAGCAGCGCCGGGTCTACCGGCGCGTCCAGATGGCCTGCGGCCGCAACAGCCTCCCGCGCCTTCTCCAGCAACCAGACGTGCAGCGCTTCCTCCGCCGCCATCTCCCACCAGACCGCCGCCGCCGTCGGCTCGTGGAGGAACATCTCCACCAGCCCCATATAGAACCGCTCCGTCGTTCGCTCCGACTGCATCAGCAGGTCCAGGAGTTGGCTCATTCTGGCTTCCGGCATCTTCTCACCTCCCATACAGGTTGTGCAGGGCCGATTCCACCTCCGGGAACCGGAAGACGAATCCGGCCTCGGAAAGCCGCATTTCGTATTCCGTATTCCGTCATTCTGTCATTCCGTCATTCTGTCATTTCTTCCAGCCACTCCAGCAACGGCGCGCCGTCGTCGCCCAGGTACCGCTCCACCCCCTTCCGGTACGCCTCCAGGAACGGCGCGACCCAGCCCAGGGGCAGCGAAAAGCCATCCCGGAGGCCCCGCAGCCAGTCCACATGAGCGTCCGCCAGCGCGATGTCCCCCAGCATCAGCGCGGAGCGGATGTGGGAGAACGTATACTCTGCCAGCCAGTCGGGGAGGTTGGCGGTGGCGGGGTGGACGGAGAGCAGGGAAAGGACGCGGGCTCGGACCTCCCATTCCCGCCCCAAAAACGCGTCCCGGGTCCGACGGATCGCCTCGTCCTCCGGTGTCACAATCGGGAGGGGCAGCGGGCTGACGGCCCACTCCGCCAGACGGGCCGGGGTATCCTCCATCCGTTCCCCCAGGAAATACCCGGCGATTCGGGAACGGAGCGCGGGGACCTGATTGAAGACCCGTCCGCCGAAGGCCAGGGGGACCCCCATTTCCCGCAGGAGCCGGCCCAGCGCCTGGATGCCGACCACGGGGGGCAGGTGGTACGCGCTGGCGATGACCCAGCGCGGGGCGGCCCGACGCACGGCGGCTTCGGCCTCCGCCACCGGGAGGTCGGCGCCCAGGTAGACGACTCTCCACCCGGCCCGCCGCAGCAGATAGGTCAGCAGCAGGGCTCCGAACGCGTGCTGCTCCCCCGGCGGACAGACGACTAGAACGGTCTCGGGGCGGGCGCTGAGGGGCGCAGCGGCGAGCAGCGCCTGGACCCGGCGCGCGGCCAGGTGGGACGCAAAATGCTCCTGGTGGACGGTGGCATCGCCTCGGTACCAGGCCTCGCCGATTTGAGCCAGCCCTTCTCGCAGGACCTCCGTGCAGACCACCTCCGGCGGGAAGGCGGCCAGGGCCTGCCCGAAGGCCGCGTCGGCGGCCGCCTCGTCAAAGGCCAAACACGCGGCGACCCAGGCATCCCGCCACCGTTCCAGCGCCTCTTGTTCCGCCGGAGGCCGCTCCGGAAGGCTATGGGGAGGCTCCACCAGCGGGTCCTTTCCGGCCTCCTCCAGGGAGCGCCAGAGCGCGACGGCCTGCCCAACGGTCATCCCCTCGGCGACGCGCCGGGCCAGCCAGCGGACCGTCTCTATGTCCCGGCGGGAGTAGAGGCGGCGGCCCGAGGGGGCGCGCTGGGGGCGGGGGAGCCCATAGCGGCGCTCCCATGTCCGCAGTGTGGGGGCTGCCACCCCGGTCTCCCGGACCACAGCCTTCAGGTTGAAAACCGGCATTCTCTCTTCGGCCATTGTCACCTCCACCGTCAGTATAACATACTCTGGGGGAATTGTCAAGTTATGAATAAGTTTTGCATTATAAATGACCGCATTCAGGGGCCTTCCCCTCATGGCCCCCGCGAGTCCACAAAATTCCCCTCTTCTGGTATAATTACGGCGACATGGGGAAAGCCCATATTCTGCTGATAGGAGGATCCATGCTCTACCAGGATTATCGGGACGTTCCGGCGGAAGCGGCCGGAGAAGGCATCACCATCCGCTGGGTGATCGGGAAGCCCCAGGGCGCGCCCAACTTCGCCATGCGGGTCATAGAGTTCGCCCCCGGGGCTGTCTTTGCCCCCCACCAGCATCCGTACGAGCACGAAATCTTCGTCCTGGAGGGGGAGGGGGTCGCCGAGGGGCCGGAGGGCGAGGTCCCGATGCGGCCCGGCCTGGCCCTCTACATCCCCCCGAATGAGCGCCACGGCTACCGCAACACCGGCCCGGGCCCCCTGCGCTTCATCTGCGTCATCCCCCACCCAGAGTAACAGTGCACGGGAATGGACAGGATTCACAGGGTTTGCAAGATTAAATTATGGACAGGATTTACGGGATTTACAAGATTAAATTATGGACAGAGGTCACAGGACTTGCAAGATTAAATTATGGACATAATTTGATGGACATAATTTAAAAGATTTACAAAAATTAAATCCTGTAAATCCTGTAAATCCTGTCCATTCACCTCCACCAGGGAGTATCCGATGGCTATACCTGACTTGACTTTCCTTCACCCTCCCAGCCTCTACGACTTCCGGCGGCGGGCCACCCTCTGGGGCCCCATCTCCGACGTCGTCCCGTCCACCCCCATCTACGACATGTACCCCATCGGCTTCGCCGCCCTCTGCGACTATCTGGAGCGGCACGGCTTCCGCACCCGTATCGTCAACCTGGCCGTGCGGATGGTCCGCTCCGACCGCTTTGACGCGGAGCGGTTCATCGCCCGCCACCCCTCCCGCGCCTTCGGGATAGACCTGCACTGGCTCCCCCACGCCCAGGGCGCACTGGAGGTCGCCCGCATCGTCCGGAAGCACCACCCCCGGACGCCCATCATCTTCGGCGGCTTCTCCGCCACCTACTACCACGAAGAACTCATCCGCTACCCGCAGGTGGATTACGTCCTGCGCGGCGATTCCACCGAGGAGCCGCTGCGGATGCTCTTGGAGTGCATCCGGGGCGGGCGGGAGCCGACCGACGTCCCCAACCTGACCTGGAAGGACGCCCACGGCGAGGTCCACGTCAACCCCCAGACCTACATTCCCGCCGACCTGAGCCACATCCGCCCGGGGTTCCTGCAGATGGTCCGCTCCGTCATCCGGGAGCGGGACCTCATCTCCTGTACGCCCTTCGCCCACTGGCTGGACTACCCCATCATGGCCACGCTGACGGTGCGCGGCTGCACCCAGCACTGCTCCGTCTGCGGGGGGTGCGCCGAAGGGCATGTCCGGATGTCCGGACGGGAGCGCCCGGCCTTCCGCGACCCGGAGGACCTGGCGCGGGACGTGCGGGAAGCCCGACGGTTGAGCAAGGGCCCCATCTTCATCCTGGGCGAACTGCGCCTGGCGGGGATGGACTACGCCCGCCGCTTCCTGCGCGCCGTCCGGGGCGTCCCCGGCCCCTTCATGCTGGAGTTCTTCTGGCCCGTCCCCCGGGACTACGCCGAGGAACTGGCGGATGCCCTGCCCGACTTCATCGTGGAATTCTCCCCCGATTCCCACGACCCGACCGTCCGTCAGGCCCTGGGTAAGGGCTACAGCAACGAAGGGATTGAGGAGACGGTGCGCAACTGCCTGGATGTGGGTTGCCGCCGCTTTGACCTGTTCTTTATGATCGGCCTGCCCAAACAGACTGCCGCCTCGGCCCTGGAGACGGCCGAGTACTGCGATGACCTCCTGCAGAAACTGGGCGGCGACCGGCGGCTGGTCCCCTTCACCGCCCCCCTGGCGCCGTTCCTGGACCCGGGGAGCCCGGCCTTTGAGCATCCGGACCGGTTCGGCTACCGCCTCTTCTGCCGGACCCTGGAGGACCACCGGCGGGCCCTGCTGGCCCCCACCTGGAAACACATCCTCTCCTACGAAACGGTCTGGATGGACCGGGACACGATTGCCGCCACCACCTACGAGGCCGGTCGGCAGCTGAACGCACTGAAGGCCCGCTACGGCATCATCTCCCCGGAGAAGGCGGCGGAGACGGAGGAGCGCATCCGGCAGGCCACCGCGCTGATGGCCCGGATAGACCACCTGCTGGCGACCGCTTCGCCGGAGGAAGTGGAGCAGGAGATGCTGCGCCTGAAGCCCCAGATTGACCGCGCCAACACCTCCACCGTCTGCGACAAGACGGAACTGGACGTTCCGGTGGGGCGGCTTCCCTTCAACGTGGGCGAACTGACCAAAGTCGGCGTCCGGGAGGTCTGGCGGATGCTGACGGAGGACGGTCGGCACAGGTAGAAAGCGGGCTCTCCCCCTGCAATGTGGTCTATGGTCGGTAGTCTGCTGGAAATCCGTCCCGCCGTCCCGGCCGATGAGGCCACCATCCGGCGGCTGCTGGCCCGGAGCGCCCGTCCGTGCGTCCGTTCCTGGTGGTGGGAGGACTCCCTGGGCGCGGAGACGTTCCTGCTGGCCTTAGCCGACGGCTACCCGGTCGGCGCGCTGCTGGCCCTGCCCGACGACGGCCCGGTGGCCTGGGTTCGCCTCGGCGTCCTGGCCCCCGAAATCCCGGCGGGCCTCTGGCTGGACGCGGTCCTCCCCCGCCTGGAGCTCCCGCTGCGCGCACTGGGCGCCCGCGCCCTGGCCTGGACCGACGTGGGCGGCTGGACTGGAGAGGCCCTGCGCGCCCGGGGATTCTCTCCCCTCGCCCGTCTGGTCACCCTCGCGAAGGACGACCGCTCCCTGCCCCGGATGCCCCCGGACATACCGTGCACCGTCCGCCCCGCCCGGGCCGAGGACATCCCGGCTCTGGCACGTCTGGACCACGACGCCTTCCCGCCGCCGTGGTGGTTCAGCGCAGCCACGCTGGAGCGCATTCGCCAGGAAGCGGCCTGCTTTCTGGTGGCGGAACGGGACGGCCTTCTCATCGGCTACACGGAGGCCCGCCCCGCCGACCACGGCGCCCACATTGGCCGCCTGGCGGTGGCCCCGCCGTTCCAGCGACAGGGCGTGGGCAGTCTTTTGCTGAGGACGACGCTCTCGCAGTTATGGAAGCAGGGAGTGGGAGAGGTAACGCTGAACACCCAGGAGGATAACATCGCCTCGCGGCGTCTCTACGAACGGTTCGGTTTCCGGCCTGTTGGCCCCCGCATCATCGCCTGGTGGCGAGCTTTGATTTAGAAAAACGGGCCCGGCCCTTCCGGAAGGGCCGGGCCCATGGGACCTCTTTCACAGAGCCTCATCGCAGACGTCCCGGTACCCGCAGGCGGCGCAGCGGCGCGGGTCCCGGTGACGGCGCGGCGCATCCCCGGCGGCCAGGTCCCCCCGCATCTCCTCCAGAATCTCCAGCAATTGTTCTTCCAGTTCTCGCGTGTACGGAATCTGGAATGTCCGGTCGGCGTAGCGGAGGATGCCGTAGGGCGGGCGTCGGCCGGAGGTCTCGGCAACCAGGAGGCAGTAGGCGGCCAGTTGGAGGATGTGGGAGGTGTACGGGCGGGTCGGCGCGCGGGCGGATTTGACCTCCACCGGAATCAGGTCCGCACCGTCGGCCACGATGTAGTCGGGGCGGCCGGTCAGCCCGTGACGGCGAGAGAAAAGGGGCCGGTCCAGCCGCTGCCACGACCCCACATCGGCGGCGACGACCCGTCCGGCGGGCAGGCCGGAGCGGGCGCGCAGCCGTCGCGCCAGCCAGAGCAGGACCAGGCCGACCAGGACCAGGAGGAGAATCAGGGCGAGCACGGAAGCTGTTCCGGTCAGCGGCCCAGGATGGCCAGGATGGCGACGAAAAGGGCCAGCACGAGCAGCGCCCAGGCCAGGCGGGAGAGGATGACCGCCGCGCGCACCCGCCGTCCATGCCGGCGATGGGCGCTCTCCCCGGCGTCCATCTCCTCCCGGTGAGCGGAGGGCACGCCCTCCACCGCCCCCAGCCACCAGGCGCGAGCGCAGAACAGGTACTGCCCAATCTCGCTGGCCCGGATAATGCGGTCGGTCGTCTCTTCCATCGTTATAAGGACACGGGAGAACACGGATTTACGCAGATTTTATAAATTCTCCGTGTTGATCTGTGCTCACCCGTGTGTTTCCGTGTTCCGTCCTTCTGCCTGCAGCGCGGCCAGCAGTCGGCCCTGCAGGAGGGCCTGGGTCACGTCCCCGCGCGTCCGCTCCAGCACTCCCCGCAACTGGTCCACCCGGTGGCGCAGGCCGCCGGTCACCACGTCGGGAAAGTCATAGGTCATCAGCAGGTCGTAGACGGCCTCCATGGCCGAAAGCAACCGCTCCGCCTCCGGCAGCCGGTCCCGCCGCAGCAGGTCCAGGCACCGCCGCCGCAGTTCGGAGGCGGCCTCGCAGAGACCGTTGAGGTAGACGGCGGAGGAGACCCCCAGCGCGGCGGGCTCGGGGAGCGGCGCCCCGGTCACCATCGCCAGCACCAGGTGGGCCTCCGTCAGTTCTTTCAGGCCGTCCTGGACGTAACCGGCGTAGAGGAGGTCCGGGTAGGCCGCCACCGCGTCCACCATCCCGGCGGCGACCTCATCGGCCTGGGATAGCAACTGCCCGGCGGCGTCCCATTCCTCCCGATGGACCGCGCGGATGGCCGTGGCGCAGAGGCGGACCAGTTCGCGGGAGCGGCGAA
Source organism: Thermoflexales bacterium (assembly GCA_014360895.1). Classification (GTDB taxonomy): domain Bacteria; phylum Chloroflexota; class Anaerolineae; order B4-G1; family DUEL01; genus SpSt-77. Next base: position 13,750 of record JACIWQ010000059.1, read on the forward strand.
GGGCCTCGTCCCGCGCCGCGTCCCGGGCGGAGAGGTCCGCCCGGATGTCCTCGCCGATGGCTTCCAGTCGCTCCATTTTCTTCCCCGACTGTAACGCCGGCCGCCCGGCCGGTACCGCACAGGCTCACAGCCTGCGCTACATACAGGCTAACAGCTTGCGGTACGATGCCACACCACCTGAAGAAATCCGCTCTCGTCCGCGTGGATCCGCGTCCGATTTCCGATGAAGTTTATTCTCCCACGACGTGGACCTGCAGCATGTTGGTGCGGCCCTCGCCGCCGAAGGGGACGCCCGCCGTCAGCACCACTCGGTCCCCGTTCCGCACCAGCCCGGTCTGGAGGGCGGCCTGGATCATCCGGGCCACCATCTCATCGGTGGTGGTGAACGGGGGAACCAGCATCGGCGTCACCCCCCAGACCAGCGCCAGCCGCATGAGCGTGCGGGGGTTGGGCGTGGCGGCGATAATCGGCACCGACGGGCGGTAGCGGGCAACCATGCGGGCCGTGGTGCCGGACATGGTGGCGGTGAGGATGGCCCGCGCGCCCACCTCGGCGGCAATCTCTACCGTCGCCCGGCTGATGGCGCCGGTGACGGACCCGCCGGGGCATTCCAGTTCGTGGAGGAAGCGCTCCGGGGAAAGGTGGGCCTCGGCGCTTTCGCAGATGCGGGCCATCGTCCGTGCCGCCTCCACCGGATAGGCCCCGATCGCCGTCTCGCCGGAGAGCATCACCGCGTCGGTGCCGTCCAGGACGGCATTGGCCACGTCGGACGCCTCGGCGCGGGTGGGGGTGGGGTTTTCTATCATCGTCTGGAGCATCTGGGTGGCGGTGATGACCGGCTTGCCCGCCCGGTTGCAGGCCCGGATGATGCGCTTCTGGTGGAACGGCACCTCTTCGGCGGAAGTCTCTACCCCCAGGTCGCCGCGCGCCACCATCACCGCGTCGGCGACCTCCAGAATACCGTCAAACGCCGCCACTGCCTCCGCCTTCTCTATTTTGACGACGACCGGCAGGTCGGCCGCGCCCCATCCCGTCAGGAGTTCCCGCAGTTCCCGCACATCCTGCGCGGAACGGACGAAGGATAGGGCGATGAGGTCCACCCCCTGCTCCACGGCGAAACGGGCGTCCCGGCGGTCTTTCTCCGTGAGCGCGGAGATGCGCAGGGCCGCACCGGGGAGGTTCAGTCCTTTATGGGAGGTCAGCCGCCCGCCGAATATCACCCGACAGCGGACAATCTCGCCGTCGGTCCCTTCCACCCGCAGTTCCAGTTGGCCGTCGTCCAGGAGGACCCGCTGGCCCTCCCGCAGGTCGGCCAGGACCTCCGGGTGGGGCACCGGCAGGCGGCCCGGAGCGAAGGGGGCGGGAGAGAGGGCCACCTCCTCACCGGCCCGCAGGATGACGCCCTCGGCGGGGAGTTCCCCCAGCCGGAGTTTGGGCCCTTGCAGGTCGGCCATCACGGCCAGCAGGCGGCCCTCCTCTTGGGCGACCCGTCGGGCCGTGGCGATGGTACGGGCATGGGTCTCCCGGTCGCCGTGGGAGAAGTTGATGCGGGCGACGGTCATCCCGGCCCGCAGGAGCCCCCGGATGACCTCCGGGTCCTGCGAGGCCGGCCCTAAGGTGCAGACCAGTTTGGTGCGCATGGGAAATGCCAGGGTGTGACGCAGGATAAATCCCGCAACTACGCTCTTATTTCTTCGCCAGACTCATCGTGTACGGCCCCGGATCGCCCAGGGACCGGCCAACGATGCGGTAAACGCCAGTCCGGGGGAGGACATAGCCGGCGATGAGCGCCGCGTAGTTCCCACCGCTGTCGTCGTCATTCATCAGCAGCGCGCCGTCCGGCCCGTAGAGTTCCAGATACGTGTCCATGTCGCCCACGCCGACCATAGAGATGGTGACGGTATCCCCCTCCGCCCCCTCAAAGGTCCAGTAGCCGTAGGGGAAATCCGCGGTGAGCGTTCCGGAGAGAGTTTGGCCGTAGGTGATGGACTGGACGGTGACCGTCACCTGTTCCAGGCTCAGCGTATAGGGGCCGGACTCCCCGGCGTAGGACTGGGCGACGATGCGGTAGGTGCCCGCTCGGGGGAGCAGGTAACCTGCGATGAGGGCGAAACTCCCCTCGCCGCTCTCGTCGTCGCTGACCAGGAGGGTATCGTCCGGGCCGAAGAGTTCCAGGTAGGTATCGGTCAGTTCCTCAGATCCGACCATAGAGATGCGGACGGCGTCGCCGGCCTGGGCCTCAAAGGTCCAGGCCTCCTGCTCGCCCGGGGCCAGGTTGCTCTCCACCGTCTCGCCGTAGGAGATGGGGCCGCCGCCGGGCGGTTCACCGGTCCGGACGGCAATCTGGTAGTCGCCGTAGCCATCGTAGGCGGAGATACGGAGGGCGTAGCAGCCGGGGTCGGTCAGGTGCAGGCCGAAGATGTAGGGATTGAACTCGCCGCCGCTATCATCATCCGAAGCGATAGATTCGCCCGCCTCGTTGAAGACCTCCAGGAAGGGGTCCCAGGTTCCCCGGGCGCCCACCTCTATGTTCACGTACTCATCGCCCGGGGAGCAGTAGGTCCACTCGTCTATGCCGCCGATTTTCAACGTCGCCTCTGTGGGGACGTCCCGCTCCAGCGCCCCGCGCGGCTCAGGGGTCGGCTCCTGGGGGGCGTAGAAGACCATGCTGGCCAGGATGGCGTCCACCTGGGGCCAGACGGTCTCCCACTGGTCCTCCGGAGACGCGGCCAGCAGCAGGGCGACGACCTCCTCATCCACGTAGACAGCCAGGTAGCCCCGCAGAGGGGTGTCCATCTCCGTCCACCCGAGGTGAACCCCCACCCCCTCCTGGCGGGCGAAGCGGCGGGTCTCCACCTCTCCTACCTCGGCATCCTCCTGGGCGCGGAAGCTCTCCAGGGTGACCTCCAGCAGGCTCTGGGCGGTCTGTTCTTCCTCCGACGTTGCGGCAAAGACCTCCTCCGGGAGGCCGGAGAGGACAATCATCAGCGGACCGGAGGCCCAGTCCATCGCATCGGCGACGTCCTGGGACGGGGAGAGGATGATGGCGCCCTGCTGGAGGGCAACGACCCACCCGGCCGGGTAGGCCAGGTTATAGCCACCGACGGGGTATTCCAGAGGGGTCATCTCCGGCGCCGGTGCCGTTGGGGTGGGAGTGGGGGCCTCCGGCGTAGGAGAGGAGAGGGGCGCGGTCAGGTTGCATCCCAATCCGGCGGCCAGCAACAGGGCCACAAATCCGCCTATCCAGAGAATCGGCCGTTTCATAGGACTCCTTTCTATCATTTCCGCTGGCCCCGGATGGTTACCATACCAGCGTTCCGGCAGTCAACGGTCAGAGAATGGGGGCAGCAGGCAGGGCCGGAACCGTGACGTCGCTCCGGAGTGAGCCCCGGGGCCCGCCGCCCCCAAACCACGTCAGCGCCAGCGCGGGACGTGGGCAAACGCGCTCATCCCGGCGTAGCGGGCCTGGTCGCCCAGTTCCTCCTCAATCCGCAGCAACTGGTTGTATTTGGCGACCCGCTCGGAGCGACAGGGCGCGCCAGTCTTGATCTGACCGACGTTCAGCGCCACGGCCAGGTCGGCGATGGTGGCATCCTCCGTCTCGCCGGAGCGGTGGGAGACGATGATGCCCCATCCGGCCCGCTGGGCCAACTGAACAGCGGCGATAGCTTCGGTGAGGGTGCCAATCTGGTTGACCTTGCAGAGCAGGGCGTTGCAGGCGCCCTCCCGGATGGCCTGCCGGATGCGCTCCACGTTGGTCACCAGCAGGTCGTCGCCGACAATCTGGATGCGGTCGCCCAGGCGCCGGGTCATCAGCGCCCAACTCTCCCAGTCGTCCTCCGCCAGGCCGTCCTCAATGCTGATGATGGGGTACTTCTCCACCCATGCGGCGTAGAAGTCCACCATCTCGGCACCGGTCAGGGTGCGGCCCTCTTTCTTCAGGATGTAGCGGCCGTCCTCGTAGAACTCGCTGGCGGCGGGGTCCAGGGCCAGGGCAATCTGCTCGCCGGGCCGGTATCCGGCCTTCCCGACCGCCTCCAAGATGACCTCTATGGCCTCCTCGTTGGTCTTCAGGCTGGGGGCGAACCCGCCCTCGTCGCCGACGCCGGTGGCGTAGCCGCGCTTTTTGAGGACGGCCTTGAGGGCATGGTAGACCTCGCTGCCCCATCGCAGCGCCTCGGCGAACGTCGGCGCGCCCACAGGGGCAATCATGAACTCCTGCAGGTCGGGGCCGTCCACCGCGTGCTTGCCGCCGTTGAGGATGTTCATCAGCGGGACCGGCAGGACGTGGGCGTAGACGCCGCCGATGTAGCGGTAGAGGGGCATACGGAGGGCGTTGGCGGCCGCGTGGGCCACCGCCAGGGAGACGCCCAGGATGGCGTTGGCGCCCAGCCGTTCCTTATTAGGCGTGCCGTCCAGTTCCAGCAGATACGTGTCAATCCCTAACTGGTCGGTCGCGTCCCAGCCGAAGAGTTCATCGGCAATCAGGTCGTTGACGTTCTGGACAGCTTTGAGGACGCCCTTGCCGCCGTAGCGCTGAGGGTCTTCGTCCCGCAGTTCCAGGGCCTCATGGGCGCCGGTGGAGGCTCCGGAGGGGACGGCCGCCCGTCCCCAGGAACCGTCGGCCAGCGCCACTTCCACCTCAATCGTAGGATTCCCCCGGGAGTCCAGAATCTCTCGGGCGATGATTTCGTCAATGGTCGTATCCATAGCGACTTCTCCTTTCGCGGACGGAAATGGCTTCTTTCCAAGTATATCACCTTTGCCAGGAACGGCAACCGGGCGCGTTCGGTAATCCGCATCTTAGTGGTGATTTGGAGTGGGCTTTTGCCCAATGGGGCCCTCTTGGAGCTACGCCGTTGCGTTTATTAAACTTTATCGGAGATAGGACGCGGATGAACGCGGACGAGCGCAGATTTTCCTATGGAAAGGATACGCGCTGCGCTACCTGGCGCTATTTCCAATAAAGTCTATTCTACAGGCGAGCGTAGACTTCCGGGTTGGCGCAGTAGGGGAGGCGTTCGCCCCGCAGGCCGGCCAGGAGGTTCTCCGCCGCCATCGCGGCCATCCGCTCCCGCGTGGAGACGGTGGCACTGGCGATGTGGGGGACGACGATGCAGTTCGGCAGCGAGACCAGGGGGTGGTCCGGCGGAATCGGCTCCGGTTCGGTGACGTCCAATGCGGCGGCGCGAATCCAGCCCTCGGAGAGCGCCCGCACCAGCGCGTCGGGGTCCACCACGGGCCCCCGGGCGGCGTTGATGAGGATGGCTGTCGGCTTCATCCGCCGCAGCGCGGCCTCGCCGATGAGGTGGTGGGTCTCGGGCGTCAGCGGGCAGTGGAGGGAGACGAAGTCGGAGCGGGCCAGGAGGTCATCCAGGTCGGCGTACTCCACCCCCAATTCCGCCTCCAGGTCGGGCCGACGGGTGGGGTCATAGTAGAGGATGCGCATGGCGAAGCCGCGCGCCCGGCGGGCCACCGCCGTCCCGATGCGGCCCATCCCGATGATGCCGAGCGTTGCCCCCCAGATGTCCACACCCAGCAGTCCCATCGGCTCCCACGTCCGCCATTTCCCGGCCCGGACGTAGTCCACTCCTTCGGGGATGCGGCGGGCGGCGGCCATCAAAAGGGCGAACGTGAAGTCGGCGGTGGCTTCGGTGAGGACGCCCGGGGTATGGCCGACGGGAATGCCCCGGGCAGTGGCCGCGCGCAGGTCAATGTTATCTACTCCCACGGCCATCTGGCTGATGACGCGCAGGCGGGGGCTTGCCGCCATCACCTCGTCGTCTATGGGGTCGGTGAGGAGGCAGAGGAGGCCGTCGCAGTCGGCCACTTCCCGCAGGAGCACCGTCTTCGGCGGCGGAAGTTCTCCTTCCCAGAGGCGCACCTGGCAGACTTCTCGCACCGGGGCCAGCCCGGTTTCAGGGATACGGCGGGTCACATAGACAACGGGTCGGGTGGTCATCGTTCGTCTCCAAAAGCAAGGAGTTGCCAGATGTTTTTCTACACCAGACTGCCCCGGATGTCAACCCCGAAAAAACGCAATGGGGCAAAAACCGCACCCGGCAGAGAAATCTTCCCCTGAGCGGGGCGGCCCTCACCCCCACCCCCCGACCCCCCCTCTCCCAGCCGGCGGAAGAGGGGGGCCCTCACCCCCACCCCCGAACCCCCTC
>JACIWQ010000006.1 GCA_014360895.1 Thermoflexales bacterium
CTTGTTGCTTGGGCTGTTGGGGGTGAGAGCGCTTTCTCCTCTTCATACCCCCAATCATACCCTTTTCCCGTCATTTGTCCAGATTTGTGCACCAAAGCCTTGCCGGGGGATAAAGGAGGTCCGCAGAAAGAAAAAAAACCCCTGCCAGTGATCGACTGGCAGGGGCTTTTTCGGAAAGGCGGTTGCTGGTCAGGCCCAGTCTGGATCAGGGGAAGATTCCCCGGGAACGGACCGCTTCGGCGACTCTGGACACGGCCAGCATGTACGCCCCCAGTCGCAGCGGGACCCTGTGCTCTTGGCAGAAATCCCAAACCTCGGCGAAGGCGCGCCTCATGATTGTCTCAAGATTCCGGTTTACTTCTGCTTCGTCCCAGAAGAAGTATTGCAGGTCCTGTACCCATTCAAAGTAACTGACCACGACGCCTCCGGCGTTGGCCAGGATGTCAGGTACCACAATGGTGCCCCGTTCCTGCAAGATTTGGTCGGCCTCGCGGGTGGTGGGGCCGTTGGCCCCTTCAACGATCATTCGCGCCCGGATGTGGGGGGCATTGTCGGCGCGAATCTGGTGTTCCAGCGCCGCTGGTATTAGCACGTCAACGTCGCTAACCAGTAGTTCGTCGTTGGTGATATGGTCTACTCCGGGTGCCTGATAGCCCTCCAGTAAGTGCTGGGGATGGTTGGCTACGTGTCGGTTGATGTCGGGTATATCCAGGCCGGCCGGGTTGTATAGCCCACCGCTGATGTCGCTTACAGCCACAATCTTACAGCCCATCTGATGCAGGATAGTCGCCGCAAAGGAGCCAACATTGCCATACCCCTGCACGGCTACGGTCGTGTCGGCAAGTCTGCGGTTTTGCCGCTTCAACAGTTCGGAGGTAACAATCGCCACGCCGCGACCAGTTGCTTCTCTCCGGCCAAGCGACCCTCCCAGCGGGATCGGCTTGCCGGTGACAATCTCCATGACCGCCTTGCCTTCCAGCATGCTGACTGTATCAGCGATCCAGGCCATTACCTGCGGGTTGGTATTGACATCGGGCGCGGGAATGTCTCGCCGGGGACCCAAGATGGGCATAATGGCGGCGGTGAACCGCCTCGTCAAGCGGCATAGTTCGTCTGGGGACATCTGGCTCGGATCGCACTGCACCCCGCCTTTGGCCCCACCGTATGGGATTCCCACCACAGCACATTTCCAAGTCATCAACGCTGCCAGCGCCCGAACCTCGTTGAGGTTCACTTCGGGATGGTAGCGGATGCCACCTTTGCAAGGCCCTCGGGCGCTGGAATGCTGCACCCGATAGCCAGTAAACACCTCTATATGACCGTCATCCATCACGACGGGAATAGAGACGGTCAACTCTCGCTCTGGCCGGCGCAGGATTTTATGGATATCCGGGTCCAGATTTAGCCTCTGGGCCACATCATCTAACTGGGATAACACTGTGTCCCATAGGTCCTGATGGGGGGACCGAATTGGTCCGGAAGATGTCATTACAGGTGGTGCTTCCAGACGGTGTTCCATAGCTACTCTCCTCTATGCCCGCTTCCATACTTCCAGGGGTCGGTGGTGGAGAGAGGAGAGAAGGGCTCCGAAGCCAGTGCGGCTCTCCACTTCTATATCCTCTACCACCTGGCAGTCCAGCGCATGCGAGAACTGTGGGTAACCCAAGAGTCTTCCTAACATCTCAGCCAGTGCCCGATCTAACCCTGTCAGCAGGGAGTTCAGAGCGGCGGTCTTCTGGTGGGTTCGGATGATCAGGTGGGTCAACGGGAGCCTTTTGGCCGTACCCAGGGCGGCATCCTCCGGGGTAGCCTCTTCTTCATAAAGGTAGACTGCTTTGATCCCCTCATCCAGCTCTCCCAGGCACTCGGCCACTTTCTTGGCCAGCCCATACTGGAAATAGCCATAGACGTGGCTATCGCCCCGTCGCAAGCAGTCTACCACGGCATCCGAGTTACCCAGCGCCATCTTCTGCGCGCAGAACTCCAGTGCCCAGGTGAGGGCGGCCTCAGCGACTTTCGCCACTTCGCGAGAAGGGGTTTGCATGGTCATTATCACATTGCTGCTCGTTGTGGCTGTCATCTTTACCTCCCTTGTTCAGAAATTTTGGGCATCTCCTGGTGTCTCAACTTCACCCTGCACATCATAGCATAGGAGGGATAAGAAGGTCATAAAAAACGCAGCTGACCTTATGAAAAATGCATAAAAAAACGGCGGCCTCTGTATCGGCGGGGCCGCCGTTCATACCTGCACCCCAAGCGTTTCAGTCTCACTCCTCTATCTCTTCCGCTACCTCTCCTTCCGGGCAGGCCAGCATGTATCCGACCCCAGGGGAAGTGAGAATCAGGCGCGGATGGGAAGGATCCTCCTCCAGTTTGCGGCGCAGGTAGCGGATATAGGCCCGCAGATAATCCACATCGTTCCGATACTCGGGCCCCCATACGGCGGTCAGCAATTCCTCGTGCAGGATCACGCAGTTGGGGTGAAGGGCCAAGTATCGTAGCAGGTCGTATTCTGTACGGGTGAGGGGAACCCGCTCGCCGCGCACCCGGACAACGCGTCGGGCAAAATCTATTTCCAGGTCCCCGCAGGTCAAGCGGATCGGCCGCAACTCTTCTGGCCGCTGCGCCCTTCTCAATACGGCTCTTACCCGGGCGACCAGTTCCCTGGCGCTGAAGGGCTTTGTCAGGTAATCATCCGCTCCCACATCAAAACCGCGCAGGATGTCGCTCTCCTGGGCTTTGGCGGTGAGCATAATCACGGGGACGTCCGAGAACTCCCGGATGCGCGAGCAGACCTCGTACCCGTCGGGGCCGGGTGGGAGCAGGACATCCAGCAGCACCAAATCGGGTTGCTCAAGGACAATCATCTTAAGGGCCGATTCGCCGCTGGCCGCCGCGACGACTTGGTAGCCCATTGCCCTGAGCACTTCACTGACCAGCCGAACCACTCGTGGTTCGTCGTCAACGACCAGAATCTTTTCTGCCATGCGGTTGTCCTCCCTATTCTTCATCTGTCCTATCCAAATTGGGCTCGCTCAGGGGAAGAGTAAAGTAGAATGTGCTTCCCTGGTCCACCTGGCTTTCAGCCCAGATTTGACCGCCGTGGCTTTCCACGATGGTGCGGGCGATGGGCAGGCCCAATCCTGAGCCGACCACGTGACGGCCCAGGCCTGATCGGATGCGGAAGAATTTTTCAAACAGGCGGTTCAGGTGCTCTGGGGCGATACCAACTCCCTGATCGGCCACGCTGATGACCACATGATCTGGGCGAACTTCACCTCGCACCACTACCAACCCGCCGTTGGGAGAATACTTGATCGCATTGTCCAGCAAGTTGCGCAGAACCTGCATAATTCGATCCGGATCAGCCTCCACCAGGGGAAAATCTTCCGGAAAGTCCACTACCAGTCGGTGTCGACGGCTGCGACGGGCCATATCGTCCACTACCATCTTAACCAGACGGGGAAGCAGAACCGGTTGAACCTCCAATTTAAGGAAGCCAGCATCAATGATAGACGACTCCAGCAGGTCATGAATGAGGTCTTGGAGGACATCGCACTCCTGGTCAATGATCTCCAGGAACTCCCGTTGTGTCTCGGGGCTGAAGGAGGCCTCTTCCATTAGCAAAGCGGTGGAGTAACCTTTGATGGAGGTCAGGGGAGTTCGCATTTCGTGGGCCAGGGTGGAGATGAGTTCCGCCTTGAGGCGGTTAGCTTCGCTGAGGGCCTGGGCCGCTTGCAGTTCTTCTCTGAGGCGAAAATTCTCAACGGATAGTGCGATTAGATCGGCAACGTGCTGAAAGAAGGTCAGGTCCGATGGCCCAAAGGCGTGTGGTTCTCTCCAGTTCTCTAAGAGCAGCACTCCCAATTTGGACTGACCAGTGATGAGTGGCACAGAGAGGGCGCTCTGGACCTGTGGCAGGCCCAAAGTCGCCCTGGCAAATCGCTCGCGATTATCTGGACTCATGTTCTCTCGCGCGGCCGCAATGGCCTCGGGAGTTGTGTACAATTGTGTCTGGCCATTCTCAAAAGCTATTCCGCTGACGGCCTCGCCGGGTGCAAGGCGGATATGCTGCAGTAAAGCGAAATCATACCCCTGTGCCGCTTTGACTGTCAGCCGGCCATCTGTCGGGTCGTAGATCAGCAGGACACCAGCATCTATTACATCCAATCTTTCAACAAGGCAACGGAGCAGTCCCTGTATCATTCTGTCCAAGTCCCGTTCCATAGCCACGATCTTGGCGATTTCCAAGATGGTCAACAGTTGTTGCTCTTTATCCATCCTTGCTGCCCTCATTCCTTTTCTCCTCCACACATGTCACACATGTATTGCCACTGGGGAAGAGCGAGTAGGGTTTTGTGGCAGCCAGAGGCTACCGCAAAATCTGATGTCCCCTCCCGTATATGTGAGATGGAGCAGAGTTGTGCCCTCACATGACTTTCAGGAGAAACTCTCAGGCGCGAGTGAGCCAAATAAAAGCCCGGCTCTTGGACCGGGCCGGGCCAGTGGCAGCGTTGAAAGGGCAGGGTTTATGGATTGGGAATACATAGCGTATCGCCAGCGCGAATGTAGTTCATATTGTAGATGCCGTTGCACTCAGCGATCCGCCAGGGGCTTACCCCGAATCGGATGCCGATACGGGTGAGGGTATCCCCAATCTGAATCGTGTAGTATGTTGCGCAGGTGCAGGGCGATGGAACGGGAGGGCCGAACTGGGGAGTGCAGCGCGGGCCGGGCGGTAGGGCCCGGTACGCATCCGGGATGGCCAGGCTCATCCCTGCATAGATGCGGCTGGGGTTCACAATGCTGTTCTGAGCGGCAATGGCCCATGGGTCTACCCCATACGCCCGACCGATGCAGAAGAGGGTCTCCCCGGGCCGAACCACGTGATACCCCAGGATGGCCCATCGGGCCGGTGCTGCCGAGGCGGCCTGGGCGGTCAGTACCAGAAGCAGCAGCACAATGATGAACGCAGATGCTCTTCGCATGGCACACCTCCTTTCGGAAGAGCAGGGAAAAGGGGGCAATTAATACGTTTTCATTGTACTGTATTTTTGCCGAAAACGCAAATCGGGGGTGTTTCAGATGCGTTGCAATTTCGTGGCGAGTTGGCCCGGGGAGAAGACAAAATATATTTTCTTACCTGGCTGACAAAACAGCCAGGCTTCAGAGGGAAGGGAGGCGGGAGGGGAATCCCTACATTACCCGAATGACCGCCAGTCCCACCAGCGCGCCGACGGCCATCCCCAGCAGAATGTCCAGCAGATAGTGAATCTGAAGGGCGACGCGGGAGAGGGAGACCAGCGCGGCCCACAGGCCCAGCAGGGCGCTGGCCCACCAGGCAGGGAGAACCGGGCTGAGCACCACCATGATGCAGGCGACGCGCGTGGCATGTCCAGAGGGCAGGGCATGGCGGTCCAGGTGGAAATAGAGCCCGGATGAGGGCCCCGGTGGCCGCTGACGGCGAAACGTCCATTTCAGCGCGGTGGAGGCGACGCCTCCCGCGGTCATCGCCGTGATGATGCGCAGGGCCAGTTCGCGCCAGAAGGTGGCCTCCCCCAGAAAGAAGAGCGTCCCGGCGCCTGCCAGCCAGATGGCGGCGTCGCCGGTGTGGGCGAAGAAGGTAGCCAGCCAGCGCGGGAAGCGGGCCCGCAGCGCCAGACGGGCCGAAAGGCGCGCGTCCAGATGAAACAGCCGTTCCCAGAACGATGATGGGCCCTGCTCATCCATACCGGCGCTCCTCCAGTTCGGCCCGTACAATATCCAGTTGAAACGGCTTATCCACGTCCATACCGACCTCGGGGTCTCTACAGATAACGGCCCGCCCCCGTACATTCAGTGCCCGACTGGCCCGCTGTTCCGCCTCGGCCAGACTCATCCGCCGGGCCAGCAGGCGCAATACCGGCCAGATCCCCCCCAGAATTCGCGCCTGGGAAAGCGCGCTCTTGCGAGCATCCGCGACCTGCCGCCAGAGGTCCCGATTCGCCCGCATCGCACCTGGTCGTACCATAAACATATCCCCTCCGGCGAAATCCCCCTCCCGGAGATGGACATAAGAACGCCGGGAGGTAGGGAAACGGCTTTCCATCACCGACCGTTCCACCACCCCGTAGTACACGTCGTGGTCGGTGCACAGGCACTCCTCTATAAACCGGTCCACAATCTCTGGAGTCACCAGAGGGATGTCGGCGCTGCTGACCACGATGCCGTCCAGGTCCGGGTTGACCGTCATGGCATGGTTGATTCCCGCCTCGGCGTTGCTGAACAGGTCGCCGTGGGCCGGGAGGTGAGTGACGGGGACCGAAAGCGGCGGGCGGTCCTCCGGCGGCAGACCGACCACGATGATTTTCTGGATATACCGGGAGCCGGCCAGGGCCTCCACCACGTAGGCAATCATGGGACGGCCGGCAATCGGCAGAAGTCCTTTAGGTCGGCCCAGGGTGTGCTCGGCCAGAGGATCATTCTCTTTGGGCGAACTTCCGGCCAGAACGACGGCAGCGATCTGCGGTACCACCTTCATGACCCTCTCCCTTCCTGCGGCGCTATGGGTTCAACGGCTGGAGAGTGGGCTCCATCCCCATCCGGCGGACCATCTCCTCCAGTTCCGACGGGGTCAGCGGGCGGCCCTTCCCCGCCACTGCCACCAGGGCGGCCTCCATGACGTTGGTGCCAAAAGAACGCCCCTCTATGCGGGGGGTGGAAGTGACCAGATAGCGCACGCCCCGCTGGCGGAATGTCTCCACATCCGCTTCGGTGGTGGTGTTGGTGGCGATGATTTTGCCGTCCAGACGCTCCGGCATATGCCGTTTGATGTAGAGACAGTCCCCGGCGATGACGGTGGCCCACTCGTACCATTGGGGAAATTTGGGTTTGACGGTCTCTTGCTTCTCGCCAGTGGGGTAGAGCCACTCAAAGGGCATCCGCAACAGAATCGGGAGCAGGATTCGGGCCAGGAGGTGGAGGGACGGGATGGAACGGATGGGAATCGGCAGCCCCAGGGCAAATCCCAGGTCGCCGAACAGGAGGTCGTATCCGGCTTCGGCGAAAGAGAGCGCCAGGTCGTACCGGTCCACCGCCGAGGGAATCAGCACCCGCTTCGGGCTCACCTCGGGGCCGATGGTCTTCTCTATGAATTGGGCAATCCGGCGTTCCAGGGTCTGGCGCAGGCCGCTGCCGTCCACCATCGGGGTCTGGCGGACCCCGGCGACGATTTTCTGGACGCTGTAGATGGGGTAATATCGTCCGGCGACGGTGAGCCCCAGGTCAAATCCGCCTACGCCAAACGCGTCTACCCGGCCGTCCAATTCGCGGTACAATTGGGCGGCCCGGTCGGCGTCACCGTTTGTGCCGATTCGTTCCATCAGCACCGGTTCGCCGCCCAGCGTGACGGTCACCCGCTTATCGCGGGTAGAACTGCCCAAGCTGATGCTGACGACGTGTTTCACCAGATGTTCCCTTTCCAGGGCATCCCGGTTGCCGTCGCCTCTATTCCTCTTCTTCCTCCTCCACTGCCTTCCGGCGACGGACCAGTTCGGGTTCCGCCTCCGATGGGGCGGGAGCTTCCTCTTCCACCTCTTCAGCAACCTCCAGCGGGGTAACCCGCACCACCATCTCCTCCGGGTCATCCAGAACCCGAATAGTGGAAGGAAGCACCAGGTCCCCTACGGTAATCTGCTGGTCTACCTCGGTCAGGCTGCTCAGATCCACCTCCACCGCCTCTATCAGGTCGCGGGGGAGACACTCAATCTCCAACGTCTGCTTCCCCTGCAGCAGGATGCCCTCCCGCCGCTCCACGACCGGGGAGGAACCAACCAGAACGATGGGGATGGCCATCGTGATCGGTTTATCCATCTCCACCCGGTAGAAATCCACATGGAGCAGGGTCCGCCGAATCGGGTCCCTCTGCAACCCCCGTACCAGCACCTGAAGGGCGGACGGCTCGCCGCTGATGGAAAGCGCGATCAGATGGCTGGTGCCGGCCTGACCGATAACCGTTTCCGCTTCCGCAGCCGGAATCTGCAGCGGCTGACTCTTTGCGTCTGGGCCGTATAGAACGGCTGGAATCCACCCCTCCCTTCGCAAACGGCGCACCTGCTTGCCGACCAACGTGCGCGCCTGGGCGCTCAGTTCCAGTTGTGCCATCGTACCTCCCAATCCCGGTAAGTGTTGTGCGCAGAGATCAAATCCGTAACGAAAAAGGCGGGCAAGGCCCGCCTGGCCACGGCCATATTTTAACCCAATTCATATCTTTCGTCAAGGCTACAGAACCGGTTAACCCGTTTGACAAACCGGCCTGTTTGTAGTACAAAAGGGGGAAGCCAGAGAGCAGATAGTTTTGGGATACAGGGATTGAACGATGGCTTTGCCGGAACCGGTTCGCTCATCCATCAAATGGCTTCTACCCGGCATCGGTGTCAAGCGCTGGCTGTTGATTATGGCGCTGGGCATCGTCCTGATCGGCCTGGGGGCGGGCTTCTTATTCCGGCAATCCCACCTGTTGATGGGAATCTATCGGTATCTGTCCCTGGCCTTCCTGCCCCCTTGGGTCCGGAGTCTGCTCTTGATTCTAATCGGCCTGGGGCTGATGACGGCGGGGCTGATCGGCCTGAACCGGGCCTTGCTTTCTCCCTTCGTCCGGGACGGCCACGAAGTAGTGGAGGCGCTGTACCGCCACCGGCAGGGCAGTCAGGGGCCCAAAATCGTTGCCATCGGCGGGGGGCACGGCCTGGCGACGCTCCTGCGGGGGCTCAAGGCCTACACGTCCAACATCACCGCCATTGTCACCGTCGCCGATGATGGCGGCAGTTCCGGCCGCCTGCGGCGGGCCCTGGGGGTCCTTCCCCCCGGCGACTTCCGGAACTGCATCGCGGCGCTGGCGGACGATGAAGGGCTCATCACCCAACTCTTTCAGTACCGCTTCCCTTCGGTGGACGCGGATGCAGGGCTGGACGGCCACAGTTTCGGCAACCTTTTCATCACCGCGATGGCCGAGGTGACCGGGTCGTTTGAGCGGGCGCTTCTGGAATCCAGCCGCGTCTTGGCGATTCGGGGGGAGGTTCTGCCCAGCACGCTGTGCAGCGTGACCCTGATGGGCGACCTGCGGGAGGAAATGGCCGAGGCCGGGGTACGGCGGGTGGCAGGGGAATCCACCATCACCCGGACGGGCGGGGCCATTGAACGGGTCTATCTGGAACCCGACAACGTACCCGCCTATCCCCCGGCAGTGCGAGCCATTCTGGACGCCGATATGGTGGTCGCAGGGCCCGGCTCCCTGTATACCAGCGTCCTGCCCAACCTGCTGGTGCGGGAGATTGCCCAGGCCGTCGCGGCCACCCGCGCCGTCCGGGTCTACGTCTGCAACGTGGCGACTCAGCGGGGAGAGACCGACGGCTACACCGTGGGCGACCACGTGGCCGCGCTGGAGCGGCATGTAGGCCCCGGCCTCTTCCCCATTGTCCTGGCCAACGACAACTTCGCCTATGCCGACCGGCTGCCGCAGGGGGTGGAGCATCCCGCGCTGGAGGTCCCGGCAGGCGCTCCGTACACCCTCCACACCGCGGACCTGGTGGACCCGGTCCACCCCTGGCGGCACGACAGCGAGAAACTGGCCCGCGCGCTGATGCGGCTTCTGGAGAAACGCCGGTGAAGGAAGAGACGCTGGCTCCGGTGGTCAGGGCTCTTTATCATGGCCTGGGTAACCGCCTGGTGGCGGTGGTTCTTTTTGGCTCCCGGGCGCGAGGCGATGCCAGCCCGGAGAGCGACTGGGACCTGCTGGTTGTTGCCCGGGACTTGCCCCAGAGGCCGTTCCAGCGACATTTGTTCTTGAAGCGGTTGCTTCCGGCGGAATGGCGGGGGCGGGTGGCGATTCTCGCCAGAACCCCTGAGGAGTTTGAGGCTCGTTTGCCCGCGCTGTTTCTGGACATTGCACTGGATGGGATTATCCTGTACGACCCACAGGACTATATGGCGAAACGGCTGGCAGAATTGCGTCGCCTGATACAGGAGTATGGGTTGCGGCGGGTCCAGAGAGGGCGGGACCTGGTCTGGAACTGGGACCGACCACCGGGTCCAGACTGGTCAGTAGAGTGGGGTGCTGGATGAGAGGCTCGGATAGCGCCCTTTACCGACTCCGGGTTGCCAGGGGGTTCTTGGAAGAGGCGCGCCAGGACCTGTCCTTGAAGCGTTGGCGTTCAGTGATGGACAACGCACAACTGGCGGTAGAGAATGCCGCTAAAGCGGTTCTGGCCCTGTTCGGACCGGTAGGACGGACGCACAACCCGGCCCCTCTGCTCCGGCAGGCTCTGGAGGATTCCCGGCTGTACGGGATTGATGCAGAAAAAGTCCAGCGACTGGCCGAACTGGCTGAATTGTTGGGCTTTGATGTTCACGTGCAGACCGACTATGGCGATGAATTCGCCGGGCTAACGCCCTGGGAACTGTTCGACAAGACGGACGCTGCCCAAGCGCTGGAGATGGCGGAGGAGGCTATTGCCCTGGCACGAGCAATTGTGGGAGAATGGGAGGCCTCCAAAGGAGGCCAACAGTGAGGGCCTGGTCTCCCGAAGAGATCGCCGCGGCGCGGGAGAATTTGCGGCGCCGGCGGGAAGCCGAGTACCGGGCTCGCGAGGAACGGCGGCAGCAGGCCCTGCGGGACGCCGCCCTCCGGGTCTTCCCCCGGTTCCCCGCCGTCCGGCGGGCCCACCTCTTCGGCTCCGTCACCCGTCCCGGGGAGATGGGGCGCCGGTCCGACGTGGATGTAGCGGTGGAGGGGAAACTGAGCGCGGAGGACTACTTCGCTCTCTGGCGGGCGCTGGAGGAGGCCACCGGGCAGCCGGTAGACCTGGTGGAACTGACCGATGATGTCCCCTTCGCCCGTCGGGTGCGGGAGTCTGGCGAGGTCGTCTATGAACGGCGAACTCCGGACGCTGAAGGCAGAGATTGAGGCCGACCTGGAGGCCATCGCGGAAATCTACGCCGCGCTGGACCGGTACAGCAACCGGTTGGATACTGAGGCCGGACAGATTGCGGCGGCGTACTACCTGCATAACCTCTACAACGCCTTTGAGAACATCTTCCGGCGGATAGCGAAGACGTTCGGGAACGCTATCGCCGACGAGTCCGGCCGGTATGCCGATCTTCTGCGGCGGATGCGGCTGGAGATTCCCGGCGTGCGCCCCCGCCTGGTCAGCGCAACAGCTTACGATGGTCTGGATGAACTGCGTCGCTTCCGGCACATCTTCCGAAGCGCCTACCGGGTGGAACTGGACGCAGACCGCCTGGCGCTGGTCCTGCGCAAAGCTCAGACGTTGCGAGAAATCTACCGCGCGGAGATGGAACAGTTTCTGTCCTTCTTGGACGGACTGCTCTCCGCCGACAGGTTACCATAACCCATACATCCATCCAAACTGATGAGGAGGTCACCAATGGTAAAAGTCGGTATCAATGGATTCGGCCGTGTCGGACGGCAGGTCTTCAAGGCGATGCGGGACCTCTACGGGGACCTTCTGGAGGTCGTGGCGGTCAACGATATCACCTCCCCCGATGTCCTGGCCCACCTGCTCAAGTACGACTCCAACTACGGCCACTTCAACGGCACCGTGGAGGTGCAGGGCAGCAGCATCTTCGTGGACGGGAAGGAGGTCAAGGTCTTCGCCGAGAAGGACCCGGCCAATCTCCCCTGGAAGGACCTGGGTGTCCAACTGGTGGTGGAGTCCACCGGCGTCTTCACCGACGCCCAGAAGGCGGCGGCCCACCGGCAGGCGGGCGCGAAGAAGGTCATCATCACCGCCCCCGCCAAGAACGAGGACATCACCATCGTCCTGGGGGTCAACGAGGACAAGTACGACCCGGAGAAGCACCACATCGTCTCCAACGCGTCCTGCACGACCAACTCGGTGGCGCCGGTGGCGAAGGTCCTGCACGACAACTTCGGTGTGGAGCACGGCTTCCTGACCACCGTCCACGCCTACACCAACGACCAGCGGATTCTGGACCTGCCGCACAAAGACCTGCGGCGGGCGCGCGCGGCGGCCCTCTCCATCATCCCCACCACCACCGGCGCGGCCAAGGCCGTCGCGCTGGTCATCCCCGAACTGAAGGGGAAGTTTGACGGCATCGCGCTGCGGGTGCCCACCCCCACCGTCTCCATCTCCGACTTTGTCGTCACCCTGCAGCGGCCGGTGACCCGCGACGAGGTCAACGCGGCCTTCAAGGCAGCCGCGGAGGGTCGGATGAAGGGCATCCTGGGCTACACCGAGGAGCCGCTGGTCTCCGTGGACTTCAAGGGCGATACTCGCTCCGCCATCGTGGACGGCTCGCTGACGATGGTCATCGGCGAGCGGACGGTCAAGGTCCTGGTCTGGTACGACAACGAGTGGGGCTACTCCGTCCGCGTGGCGGACCTGGCCGCGCTGATGGCGCGGAAGATGTAGCGATGTAGGTGACCGTCACCTCAAAGGTGACGGTCACCTAAACTGATACGATGAGCACTCCCTGGCCCCCTGTCCGGGTGAACGGCACCGAACTGCAGGCCACCAGCGAGGCCCATTACCGCAAACTGCTGGCCCTGCAGCGCTTTGTGGACCGAGTGCTCTCCAGCCCGGTCCGGCCCTACGTCGCAAAAGTTGTCCTTTTTGGAAGCGTCGCTACAGGGGACCCTCATCCCGATAGCGATGTGGACATCCTGCTGGTGGGGACTGAGCGCATCCGGGACATAGAGTTCCACAGTAGCGAGGCCGCCTACAGCGTGCTGCTGGAGACCGGAGAAGTATGCCAGCCTGTCGTATCCAGCATGGGGCGGTGGCAGGTCGGCGATTCCTGTTTCCTGAGGGAAGTTTCTCAGACCGGAAAGGAAGTTTACACAATGGACGCCGAACAACTGGCGTATCGCACCGCCCAGAACCTCTATCTTCTGGCCGGTGAGTACCTTCAGGTGGCCGAGCGCCTCCTGGCGGAAGGCGCGGTCCGGGTGGCGGTGGACGTCGCCTACAATGCCGCCGAGTTGTGTGCCAAGGCGTTCCTGATGGGCAAGGTGGAGCGCACGCCATCCCGCCACGGCAGCATCGTGCAGAAGTTCAGCGAAATCTACATCCTCAGAGAACAGCGCTTCCCTCCTACCCTGGGGCACCGGCTCCATCAAGCCCTGAATTATCGGCATGACGCCCGTTACATTTACGAAGCCATCGTCACCGACGAGATGGCCCGGGAAGTGCTCACACTGGCTCGCGAAATGCACGAGCATCTGCGGCAGTATCTCTTGGAGGTTGCCGATGAACAAGAAGACCGTCCGTGACGTAGATGTTTCCGGCCAGCGGGTGCTGATGCGGGTGGACTTCAACGTCCCGGTCAAGGAGGGCCGGGTGACCGACGACACCCGCATCCGCGCGTCGCTGCCGACGATTCAGTACTTGCTGGGACACGGCGCCGCCGTCATCCTGATGTCCCATCTGGGCCGGCCCAAAGGGAAGCCCAACCCCGAATACTCTCTGGCCCCGGTGGCGGCGCGCCTTTCGGAACTCCTGGGCCGCCCGGTCCGCCAACTGAGCGATTGCGTCGGCCCCGAGGTGGAGGCGGCCTGCGCGGCGCTCCAGCCCGGCAATGTGGTCCTTCTGGAAAATCTCCGCTTCCATCCCGAAGAGGAGGCCAACGACCCGGCCTTCGCCGCGAGACTCGCGGCCCTGGGCGACTTGTATGTCAACGATGCCTTCGGGACGGCCCACCGGGCCCACGCGTCCACCGAAGGGGTGGCGCGGGTCGTCCGGGAGCGGGGCGGTGAGGCCGTGGCCGGCTTTCTGATGGAAAAGGAACTGGAATTCCTGGGGCGGGCGGTGGAGGAGCCCCAGCGGCCCTTTGTCGCCATCCTGGGCGGCGCCAAAATCTCCGATAAAATCGGGGTGATAGAGCGGTTGCTGGAGAAATGTGACCGCCTGCTCATCGGCGGCGGGATGGCCAACACCTTCTTCAAGGCCATGGGCTTTGAGATGGGGGACTCGCTGGTGGAGACGGAGGCAGTGGAGACGGCCCGGTCGCTCCTGGAGCGGGGCAAAAGCCGCCTGGTCCTGCCGGTGGATGTGGTCATCGCCGACGCTTTTGACAACGAGGCGCAGACCCGCGTCGTGGCCCCCAATGAAGTGCCGCCAGGCTGGCGGGTGCTGGATGTGGGGCCCAAGACCATCTCCACCTTTGAATCCGCGCTGAGCGGCGCGCGCACCGTCCTCTGGAACGGCCCGCTGGGCGTCTTTGAGATGCCGCGCTTCGCCCAGGGGACCTTCGCGCTGGCGAAGGTACTGGCGGACCTGGGGGCGGTCACCATTGTCGGCGGCGGGGATTCGGCGGCGGCCGTCCAGCAGAGCGGCCTGGCCGACCGCTTCAGCCACATCTCCACCGGCGGCGGGGCCAGCCTGGAGTTTCTGGAGGGGCGGACGCTCCCCGGCGTGGCCGTACTGAGCGACCGTTAGGTCAAAGACCCGGGGGCATTGCGGGGAGTTCGCCGCCGCAATGCTCCCCGTTCTTTGCCATCTCGCCGAAAATGGGTTATAATTCAAGAGCCTGCCCCTGTAGCTCAGAAGGATAGAGCAGGAACCTCCTAAGTTCTTGGCCGCGCGTTCGAGTCGCGCCAGGGGCACCTTCCCATCCGACCCGGAACGGCCAGGGGGAATCCCCGGCCGTTTTCCGTTCAACCCTTCGGAGTACAGGATGCGCGTCTTCATCACCGGAAATCGGGGACAACTGGGACGGGCGCTGAACAGAGCACTGGCAGGGGAGACCGTCACCGGGTGCGACCTCCCGGAAGTGGACATCACCGACCGGGCCGCCATCCGGGCCGCCATCGCGGCCTGCGCGCCCGAGGTGGTCATCCACGCCGCCGCCTGGACCGACGTGGACGGGTGTGCCCGGGACCCGGAGCGGGCCTATCGGGTCAACGCCATCGGCACCCAGAACGTCGCTCTGGCCTGCGCGGAGATCGGCGCCGCCATGGTCTACATCAGCACCAACGAGGTCTTTGATGGCACGGCGACGGAGCCGTATCGGGAGTGGGACCCCCTCCGTCCGATCAATCCCTACGGGCGTTCCAAAGCGGCGGGCGAATGGCTGGTATCCCACCTGCTGACTCGCTTCTACATTGTTCGGACGGCCTGGCTCTATGCCTCCGGGGGACGGAACTTCCCCCACCGCATCATCCAGTTGGCCGACGAGCGGGGCGCCCTGCGCGTCGTGGTGGACGAGGTCAGCAACCCCACCTACGCGCCCGACCTGGCGGCCGCGCTGGCCGCGCTGATTCGCACCGGCGCCTACGGCATCTATCACCTGACCAATAGCGGCTACTGTTCCCGCTACGAGTTCGCGCGGGCCATCCTCCGCCGGACCGGGCGGGAGCACATTCCCGTAGAGCCGATCTCGCTGGACCAGTTCCGGCGGGATTCCACTCCGCCGCGCTTTGCGCCGCTGGCCAACACCGCCGCCGCCGCCCTGGGCATCACCCTGCGGCCCTGGGAGGAAGCACTGGCAGAGTTTCTGGCTACCTGACACTTTTTTCTGCGCTTCCCGAACATCTCTTGGGGATGTTATTGCGAGCCGCGCAGCGGCGAAGCAATCCCCCCGGATACCCGACCGGAGATCGCTTCGCCCTTCGGGCTCGCGATGACCCGTGGCCGTCATTGCGAGCCGCCCCCTCATTGCACCCGGGGCAGGCTCCGGCGGCGAAGGGCCTCGGCCCGAGCTTTCGGCCCCGAAGGGCCACGGCCCGAGGGGCCTCGCCCCGTGGGGCCTCAGCCCGAGGGGGCTATTTCGCCCCGGGGTCGCTTCGCTCCGCTTGCGATGACATTGCTCGCCCGAGGCGCGATCCCCCGACACTATAGGCACTACCCATGCTGGCAGAAATGGGAAAGTGGCTGATCGCTCTGATAGCGGGCTACCTCCTGGGCTCCATCCCGGTGGGGTTTCTGGTCGTCCGGCTCTCCCGGGGAGTGGACGTGCGGCGGGTCGGGAGCGGGCGGACGGGCGGGACCAACGTCCTGCGGGCGGCCGGCTGGGGAGCCGCCGTCGCCACCGGCCTGGGCGACGCGCTGAAGGGCGCGGCCGCCGTCTATCTGGCGCGGGCGCTGAATGGGCCGCCGCTGATGCAGGCGCTGGCCGGCTTCGCCGCCGTGGTGGGCCACAACTACTCCTGCTTCCTGCGCCTGCGGGGCGGAGCTGGAACAGCGACCTCCGTCGGTGGGGCCATCGCCCTCTGGCCCATCGGAGGCCTGCTGGCGGTCCCGGCCCTGCTGGCGGCCGCCTTCCTCTCCCGACACGCGTCCGTCGGCTCCATCTCCGTCGCCCTGTTCCTCCCGCTGGCCTTCGCGGTGGGAGCCATTCTGGGCACCGTTCCCTGGGCATACGAGACCCATGCGCTGCTGACCTCCGCTCTGACCCTCTGGGCTCTACGTCCCAACATCCGCCGCCTGGCGCGCGGCGAGGAGCGGCGAATCCCGAAATAGACGGCATTGCGCCGACGGGAAAACGAAGAAGGTCATCGCGAGCGGAGCGACGCGCCCCCT
Organism: Thermoflexales bacterium; assembly: GCA_014360895.1. Taxonomy (GTDB): domain Bacteria; phylum Chloroflexota; class Anaerolineae; order B4-G1; family DUEL01; genus SpSt-77. The sequence goes on from JACIWQ010000006.1 coordinate 16,539, forward strand.
CGGCGTGGCCCGTCCGCCGGCGACCTGGGGCTCTGCGACTTGCGACCTACGACTTGCGACCTGCGACTTGCGACCTGGGCCATGATCCGAGTCCTTCCCCCCGAAATCGTCGCTCAGATTGCCGCCGGTGAGGTGGTGGGGCGGCCCGCGTCCGTCATCAAAGAACTGGTGGAGAACAGCATAGATGCGGGCGCGCGGGAAATCCGCATAGAGGTCGCCGACGGCGGCAAGCGGATGATGCGCGTCGCCGATGACGGTTGTGGCATCCCCGCCGCCGAGGTGGAACTGGCCTTCCAGCGCCACGCCACCAGCAAACTGGCCTCTGCTGAGGACCTGAACCGCATCGCCACCCTGGGTTTCCGGGGGGAGGCGCTGGCCTCCATCGCCGCCGTCAGCCGGGTGATCTGCGCCACGCGCGCGGCGGAGGAGGAAACGGGAACTCTCATCCGGCTGGAGGGGGGCGAAGTGGTCAGCCGCCGCCCCATCGGCCGCCCACCCGGAACGACGGTCACCGTGGAGGACATCTTCTACAACGTCCCTGCGCGCCGCAAATTCCTGCGCTCTTCCGCTACCGAACGGCGCCACATAGACGCCTGGATCACCCGCTACGCGATGGCCTACCCCACCCTCCGCTTCGCCCTGGTCCACGACGGGCGGGAGGTCTTCCGGTCGCCCGGGACCGGGCGGATGCGGGACGTGCTGGTGGCCGTCTACGGCGTGGAGGTGGGGAGCGCGCTGCTGGAGATTCCCCCCGAAGAGGGCGCGACGGTCCGGGTGGAGGGTTTTGTCAGCCCGCCGTACTTCCATCGGGCCGACCGGGGGGAAATCACCCTCTTTGTCAACGGCCGCTGGGTCCAGGACGCGCGCCTGACCTACGCCGTCATCCAGGCCTACCATACCCTCATCCCCACCGGGCGGTATCCGCTGGCCGTCGTCATGGTGACCCTCCCGCCGGAGGACGTGGATGTGAATGTCCACCCCGCCAAAGCGGAGGTCCGCTTCCGGGATGGAGACGGGGTCTTCCGGGCCGTCCAGCGGGCCGTTCGGCAGGCAGTGACCGAGGAGGCCGGGGTTCCGAGGATGCAGGCCATCTCCGGCCCCGCTCCCCCTGCCCATCCCCCGGAACTTCGGTTCCCGGAGGCGCCGCGCGGGGAACCGGTTCGGCCGACTCCGATGCCCATGTTGGTGCCGCCTGTCGCTCCGGCGGCCAGGTTGCCAGTGTTGCGGGTGATCGGACAGGTCGCCGCGACGTACATCATCGCCGAGGGGCCGGACGGCCTCTATCTGATAGACCAGCACGCGGCCCACGAGCGGGTGCTCTACGAGCGGATGATGGCCCAGCGCTCCGGCGGGATACCGGTCCAATCCCTGTTGGAGCCGGTGGCGGTGGACCTGCCGCCCGAATGGGCAGGACTGGTGGAAGCCCACCAGGAGACGCTGCACCGTCTGGGCGTGGAAGTGGAACCTTTCGGGGGCAACACCTTCCTGATCCGGGCGCTACCGGTGGCGCTCACATCGGCCCACCCCCGGGACGTCCTGACCGAAGTGGCCCAGGGGCTGGCGGAAGAGGGCGGAGAAGCGAGGAGGCAGCAGAACGGGGGAGCGGCAGAGGAAGAGATAGAAAGGGCGATCATCCGGCGAGTCTGTAAACAGGGGGCGATCAAGGCCGGGCAGGTCCTCTCCCGGGAAGAAATGGAGGAACTGCTGCGGGCGTTGGAAAGATGTGAGAACCCGCGCACCTGCCCTCACGGCCGCCCGACGATGATCCACATTAGCACCGCCCAACTGGCGCGGGAGTTCCAGAGGTGAACAGCTATGGCTCCACTATTCTACCCTTCATTTCAGGCCCTGCGCCTGGCGGACGTCATCTTTGAGGAAATCGCTCGGCGCGTGCCCGGGTACGTCGGGCGGCTGGGGGCGGCATGGTACTGGCGACTGGCGGGCGGAACCCTGGTCACCTTCTGGCTGGATTACACCGTCACCGAGGAGCGGTGGGATGTGATTCGCGCCCAGGCCAGCAACGGCCGGGCCGGGGTATTCAACCGGGCGGATTTCCCCTTCGCGGCCTATGGCACGCTGCTCACCTCCCCGCCGTACATTCACGACCTGCAGGGAGTGGCGGAATGGGCGAACCGGCTCTACTTCAACATGGGCCACCTGATTGCGGAGGCTGCCCAGTGGTTGCAGATGTTGCAGGCGTCCGCCATCGCCCCTCAGGTCAGCCCACCGGCCTCTTTCCCGACCCTGAATCCGCTGGAACAGGAACTGGTCCGCTATACCCTGGAGCACCTGGATGGGCGGTTTGACCTGGTCCGCCTGCGGAATGCGTTCCAGGGGCGGGTCTCCATGCGCCGCCTGCAGCGGCTGGCCCAGGAATGGGAGTCCATGGGGTTGCTCACCCCCCGTCCCCGCCGGGTGACCTACGCGCTGCGCGCGCTGATGGAGGCGGAAATAGAAAGCGGCCCCCCTGAGGGGTGACCGCCTTCATTTTGTTGATAATGAACGTGCCAGGCACTTCCGGGAGTGCCTGGCACGCTTTTTACCGGATGGCTCGCTCCAGTTTGCGCAGCGCCGCCGCGACGTCCTCCAGCAACTCCTCCCTCTGCAGAACCCCTTTCTGAATCAACGCCTCAATCCGATTATTAAGCACCTGACGGTCTCGCTCCGTCAGCTCTTTGGCCGTGACGACGATGATGGGAATGGCACGGGTGGATTCGTCCGCCTTCAGCGCTTCCAGCACCGCGAACCCGTCCATCTCCGGCATCAGCAGGTCCAGGATGATGATGTGCGGGCGCCGCTGATGGACCAGCAGGATGGCCTCCTGCCCGCTGGCCGCCTCCATCACCTCGTACCCCTCCTGGGTCTCTATCATCCGCCGCAGGAGGTTGCGGTCATCCGGCTGGTCGTCCACCACCAGTACCCGATGGCGGCCTTCCTCCCGGTCCAGGCGATCCAGCGCGGCCAGCAGGTCCTGCTCCAAGATGGGCTTGACCAGATAATCAGCGGCCCCCAAGCTCAGTCCTCGCCCCTTCTCGGCAACGATGGTGCACATAATGACCGGAATGTCCCGGGTTTCGGGGTCCGCCTTCAGTTCCTGGATGACCTGCCAGCCATCCTTGCCGGGCATCATCACATCCAGGGTGATGGCAAAGGGTCGGATTCGCCGGGCCTCCTCCACCACCCGGAACGGGTCGCTCAGGCCCACCACCCGATAACCCTGTTTATCCAGGTACCGGCGGAAGAGGGTGATGACCCCCTCATCGTCGTCCACGCAGAGGACAACCCGCCCCGGTTGTTCGGGAGCCGGAGACGTCGCCTCCGCCGGCGGCGGCACCTCCTCCGGCTTCGCCTCCGCCTTCGCGGGCGGCCCCTGGATGGGCAGGGTGAAGGTGAAGGTGGACCCCTTGCCCAGTTCGCTCTCCACCCATATCTTCCCACCGTGGAGTTCTATGAAGGACTTGCTGATGGTCAGCCCCAGGCCCGTGCCGCCGTATTTGCGGGATGGGGACGCGTCCACCTGGGTGAAGGCTTCAAAGATGTTGGGCAGTTTCTCCGGCGGAATGCCGATGCCGCTATCCGAGACCGAGATGACGACGTAATCCCCATCCACCCGGGCCTCCACCCGAATGAAGCCCTGATCGGTGAACTTGGCCGCGTTGGAGACCAGGTTGAGGAGGACCTGCCGCACCCGACGGCTGTCGGCGGTGATAGTGGGTAGGTCAGCTGGGACCGACTGCTGGAGTTCTATGGGCTTATCCTTGACCAGGGCGACCGCGGTGGACATCACACCCCGGATAATCTCCTGCAGGTCGGTGGGTTCAAAGGCCAGTTCCATCTTGCCGGCCTCAATCTTGGAGATGTCCAGGATGTCGTTGATGAGGCCGAGCAGGTGCTGACCGCTATTGAAGATGGCCTCCAGGTCCTGCCGTTGCTGTTCGGTAATGGGCCCGTCAATTCCCTTGAGAATGACGCGGGAGAAGCCGATGATGGAGTTGAGAGGCGTCCGCAGTTCGTGGGACATGTTGGCCAGGAACTGGGACTTGAGCCGGTCCACCTCCTTGAGCCGTTCCGCCGTCTCCACCGCCTCCTGGTAGAGGCGGGCATTCTCCCAGGCAACGCTCAGGTTGGCCGCGATGATGCGCAGGAACTCCAGTTCGCCCTCATCAATGGGCGGATGTCCCGGCTGCCGGGCCAGGACTAACAGCCCCAACGGCTGTCCACGGATGACCAGGGGGGCCAGAGCCGCATCCAGCAGGCCCAACTCGCGCGCGACCGCCGTCATCCGTCCACCTGCTGCGATGCGCGGAATATCCCGCAGCACAGTCACGTCGGGGCTGAAGAGGGCGTCCACCAGTGGCTTAGCTCGCTGCCGATCCATAACAAGCGCTGATGGGGGCGGCAGCGGGAACCCGGCCCCCAGGTGGTTCACCGCGGCGGCCACCCGTAGCCCATCGGCCGCAGCGTCCCATTCCAGGATGGCCACCGGCATCTCCAGCCGCTGGGCGACAACCGCGGCAGCCCGGCGGAGCAATTCGTAGGGATCCATCGTCGCGGCGGCCACCTGGAGCACCTCGCTGATGAGGGCCCGGCGGCGGGCCTCCGCCTCTGTCTCGGCGAAGAGTCGGGCGTTCTCCAGCGCGACCCCGGCCTGACTGGCCAGAGAGGTCAGCAGGAGCACATCGGCCGGGGTGAAGGCACCGGCCCGGTCGCTCTGGACGTCCAGCACGCCGATGACTCGCCCTTTGACCTCAATCGGCACAACCAGTTCCGCGCGGGTAGCCGACAGTTCCGGGACGGTGATGAACCGGGGATCGCTCATCACGTCGTTGACCAGCACGGGTTGCCCGAGCCGCGCGGCATCGGTTGCGATACCGGGCCGGTTTATATCCAGCGTAAGACTGCGGGGTGGAAGACGGCGGTCGGTGTTCCCGATGGTGCTTCCGTCCTCAAAGACCAGATGGCGGTCCTCCGCCAGTAAAATGCCAATAAAGTAGTAGCCGAAGCGGGATTTGGTGATGTCCACAATTTGCCGGACCAGGGCCTGGGGGTCCAGAACCGAACTGATGGTGCGGCCGATTTCGTTGATGGCCTCCAGTTCCCGGGCCCGGCGGCGGGTCTCCTCCAGCAGGCGCAGGTTTTCCATCGCGATGGCGGCCTGACCACAGAGGGTCCACAGGTTGCGGAGCAGCCGCTCGGGGTAGGTGGAAGGAGTATCCCGCCCGATCAGGAGCGCGCCCAGAATCCGCCCACCGATGGAGATGGGCACCAGGGCAAAAGAGCGCAACCGCACAACCTCCAGGAGAGTCCGGGCCTGGGCGTCCATGCGCGGGTCGGCGTAGATGTCCTCCACTGCGAAGGTCTCGGTGGGCTGAACGAACGGGCGCAGGCCGAAATCGGCCAGGGGGATACGGGTACCGTATGGATGGACCGGACGGCCATCCACAGCCCAATGCTCGCCCATCACGACGTGCGTGGGTTTCTCCGGCGTATCTATGAGCAGAATTCGGGCCAGGTCTAGGCCGGCGCGGGCGGCGTACCCGATCAGCGCCTGGGCCACCTCTGTCTGGGAGGTCGCCGCGCCGATGGCCCGGCTGGCCTCAAAGAGTTCGCGGGTCTCCGTCAGGCTCTGGCTGGTCTCGGCGAAGAGCCGGGCGTTCTCAATGGCTGTCGCCAATTGGTCGGCCATCGTCTGCAGAGCCGTGATGTCCTCCTCGGTGAAGGCAGCGGGACGGTCGGACTGAATGGTCATCGCGCCGATGACCCGGCCCCGGGAGATGAGCGGCAGGGCCATCTCGGAGCGGGTGTGCGGGAGGAGAGGGTTGTCAAACCGGATAGCTTCCACCCCCACGTCCAGCGCGATGCGGGCCTTCGCGTTGGCCGTGCACCAGCCGATCATAGAGCGGCCGCCGACCTCCAGTTTATGGCCCATCTCCAGCATCTGTTTCCCGGCCTCGCCCGTGCCGGCCCGCAGGACGGCCCAGCGGCCCGCCTCGTCCAGCAGGAAAATACCGACGTAGTAGAGGTCAAACCGCTGACGGATCAGTTCGGCCGCCTGCGGGAGAAGTTCTTCCAGGCTCAGGATGGAGGATGCGGCGGCGGAGACCTCGGCAGCGGTAGCCAGTTGGGCAGCCCGACGGGTCGTCTCTTCCAGCAGGCGGCGGTTCTCCAGCGCCACCGCCACCTGGTCGGCGATGGTGCGGACCCGGCGGATGTGCTCTTCGGAGAGGCCCGTGACCGGATTGGGGCTGATGAAACTCAGGAAACCCAGGGCCCGCCCGAAGAGGCTCACCCCGGCGGTGACCATCCCGCGCATGCCCATGTTGCGGGTGGTCTCCCGGACTTCGTCGGGGATGTCCGCACTGGGGTCCTCCACGTCGGGGTAGACCAGGATGAAGTCCGGCTCATCCAGGACCCGGCGGGCGGCCTTCCGGTCGGCGATGGGGAAAGCTTGCATAGACGGGAGGGCCATCCATTCCTCACCGGCTGCCACCACCGGGTAGATGTCGCCGTGGGTGGGAATTCCGTCCGGGTCGGTCAGGGTGGCGACGGTCAGGGAGCAGGCCGTAAAGCCCAGGAGTCCCGCCACTTCGGCAGCGCCGCGCACGATACCTTCCACGGAGGTCGCCTCGCTGATGGCCCGGGCGGCCCGGTAGAGGGCCTCGGTCTCAGAGAGGGCCTGGCGCACCTCCTCCAGACGGCGGATGGATTGGACGGCGACGGCGGCCTGGCCGGCCAGACTCATCAGGCGGCGCACATCCGCCTCGGGGAACTCGCGCGGCTGGCTGTAAATGGCATTGACGTACCCGATCCACTGCCCGGCCACCACCAGGGGCACAAAAATGGTGCTCCCGGCCTGGAAGCGGTCCCGATAGAGGGCCCGCGCTCGCTCATCCATCCGGGGATCGGTCACCACATCGGAGATGATGGTCGGCGCATCGGGCCGGAGCAGGCGGGTCGCAGAAGGAAAGGCACGCAGGGGATACCGGTCGCCCAAAGCTTCCGACGGCAGCCGGGTCCAGCGGGCCACCGGGATGCTCCACTCCGGCACATCCTCGCCCACCCAGGGCCGATTGTAGAGGTTCAGGCTTACGTTACGGTCGGCCTCGCCCACCAGGGTGTATTTCTGCAGGACGGCCAGGATTTCATCGTAGGACTGGGCGGCGTTCAGTTCCGCGCTGGCCTGGTAGAGCATCTCCGTCTCGGCCAGGGCCTGCTGGGTCTGCTCAAAGAGACGCCGGTTCTCCAGCGCCAGCGCCAGTCCTTCCTGGACCGTCGTGATCAGGGCCAGTTCGTCCTCCGTCCAGGCCCGCGGGCCGGTTTCCTCCAGCCCCAACCAGCCAACAGGTTGTCTACCCACCATCACAGGGGCCAGGAGAAGGGAACGCCCATCATGCTCCATAATCACCGGACGGTCCGGAGGCATATCCACGACCGGTATGGGAAGGGGATGGGAAAGCGGCGAGAGGGTCTCCAGGTCGTAGAGGTATCCGAGGGGCTCCTCCGGCCGACGGCTGAGGTAGGCCCCCCATTCCTGCCGGATATAACGGCTCTGGATAGCCTCCATCTGCCGGAGGTTCTCCCGGAACTGCTCAAAGAGCCGGGCGTTCTGGATCGCGATGGCCAGTTGGTCTGCGACAATCTCAAAGGTGGTGATGTCCTCTGGGGAAAAAGCGGCCTCGCGATCGCTCTGGACCGTCAGCGCACCGATGACGGCGTCGCCCGCGATCAGGGGAATGGCCAGTTCGGACCGGGTGTTCGGGAGGAGAGGGTTCTCAAAGCGGACAGCCTCCGCGCCCACATCCAGGGCAATGCGCGGCTGGCGGTTGGCGATACACCAGCCGATCATGGAATGGCCACCGACCTCCAGCCGATACCCCTCCTCCACCATCTTACGCCCCGCCTCACCGGTGCCCGCCTTCAGAACGGCGTACCGGCCCGCTTCATCCACCAGGAAGAGACCCACGTAATAGAGACCGAACTCCCGGAGGAGTACATCCACGGAAGTCTGGAGGAGAGTGGGTAAGTCCAGGATGGAAGTTGCTGCCCGAGCGACTTCGGCGGCCGCTTGAAGTTGAGTCTGGCGCCGCTGTAGCGCGGCCAGGGCCTCTTGCTCCCGTTGGACCTGTTCCTCCAAGGCAGCTCCCAGAACCCGATAGGTCCGTTCCAACTCGGTGATTGCGTCCTTTGTGCGGACATCCACCAGGGTCAAGAACCATCGGGAGCGATATGCTTCCAGGTGGGAGGCAACGGCCTTAAAGGCCCCCTCATCCAGGCTCTCCAGCAGAGTCTGGGAGAGCGCGCCCAATGCCTCTACCGCTGCCTGGGGGCTCAGGCCCATCCGAACCCACTCCCCTATGCGGTGAGAGCAATCCTCTTCCTGAAGGGTGCCAGCGGCCTGCTGGAGAAACATCTCCACCAGTTGCCGGCTGACCTCCGGGACGGGGCGAACAGAGGCCATGCGGCCGGTATTGTGAAATACGTTCCGGCGCAGAGCCTCTGCGACTCGCTCCTGCAAAACCGGTCGTTGGTCCTCCAGTGTCCTCAGAAGTTCAAGACGGTCCATTCCCCACTCTTCCATCGTTCAGGTGTGAACGTGCCAGGCACTTTCGGAAGTACCTGGCACGTTCCTATTTATCACCGCTTGACCAGGATGGCCCCGTAGAACTCCAGGCCCACCCCCTCCCGGTCCGCCTCGGTAATCTGGTCCTGAAGCCCCAGCCACTCCGCCAGGGGCCGGAACCCGGGTTCGTCGGCCTCCCACGGTTTCATCCATTCTATGGACTGCTCCAGAGTCAGGAAGTGATAGGGGCTCCCCATCCGGTCAAACATATCCAAGAACTGCTGCATTTGCGGGGTCATCAGATGGGGGTCCTTAGTCTCAAATGTGCCAAACATCCTGCTTCCCGGAGCAGCCCATTCGTAGAGCGCCCGGGCAATCCGCTTAACCTCCTCCTCGGTCAGAAAACAGGTCACCGCATTGAAACCAATAGCGATTTTCCGGTTGTCCCCAAAGAGCTCCCCGATCACTGGGGAGCGCAAAAGGGAGTCTATATCCCGAATGTCCGCCTCAATATAGCGAACCCGGGGGTTCCCCTCCAGCAATTGGGTGCCATAAGCGACAACAACCGGGTCGTTGTCTACATAAATGACTTTGGCATGAGGAACGACCTGGTGGATGTGCTCCACCGTCGGCAACCCGGATGCGAGGTCCAGAAAGCAGTCAAACCCTTCCTCGCTGAGCTGGAGCACCGCCTCGTGGAGGAACATCCGGAGCATCCGGACCCACTTGCGGGTGGAAGGAACCAGGCTGATCATATACTCGGCGGCCTGGCGGTCCGCCTCAAAGTTGTGTGTACCGCCGAGGACGTAGTCGTAGACTCGCCCGGCGTTGGGGATATTGGGATCCATAGCAGCGACGCGGCGTTCCATGAGATTCCTCCTGAAGATAGATTTGCAATTCTCCCAAGGGCGGCCTCACATTCCAGCCGACGGAGCGTGGTCGTCACCCCCTTCGGGAATGCCCAGTTGGATAAAGGTTCGGGGAACCCGGAGCGCACGGCCCAGTTCCCGAGTAGCAACCTGAAGCACACCTTGCACATCCGGAGCGGATTCAATTTGCTCCAGAATCTGACGAGCCAGCCGCTCCCGCTCTGCCCGCTGCTGGGCCTCCTTGTAGGAGCGCGCGTTCTGCAGGGCAATCGCCACCTGGCTGGCAATGGCTGTCATCAGGTCCAGGTCGTGCTGGCCGTACGCCCGCGGCGTCGTGTAACTCTGCACCGCCATGACACCCAAGACCTGCTCGCCCACTATCAGCGGTACGCCCAGCCAGGATTGGGCTATCCGCCCAATCTGATCCACCCCCATCTCCTGCAGGTGGGCCGGGATGTCCTCTTCTATCAACACCGGCTTCTTGTTCCGGATGATGTATTCGGTCAGGCCGTTGGCAAAGGGACGGGTTCGGTAAGGCTGCCGCTCATTCTCTTCTACAAACAACGGGAAAATCACCTCTTCCCGCTGGAGGTCGTAAAGGGCGATGTAAAAGTTGGTGGCATCCAACAGGCGGCTGGCACCCCGGTAAGCTTCCTCCAACACCTGCTGCACGTCCAGTTGGGCCGCGAGGGCCTGGCCCAGTTCGTTCAGGACGGCCAGTTCCTCCGCCCGCAGGCGGGCCTCCTCAAAGAGACGGGCATTCTCAACCGCCATCGCCACCTGGGCCGAGATGGCCTCCACCAGGGCGATTTCTTCGGCGGACCAGGACCGCTCCCGTTCCACCTCGTAGAGACCCAGCGCACCGACGACCTCTCCACGCACAACCAGGGGCACCGCCAGGGCAGCTTTCGGGGCTATTCCTGTATCTGCGGGCAGAGCGGTCGGGGCGGCACCGGAGAGGGCAACAGCCGTGCCCTTCTGTACCACTTCGTCCATCGCCGGCCACCAGCCATCCGTCAGCGGAGAGAGGGAGGCCGAGGGCCCTTCGTAGGCATACCCCACCGGCCGATGCTCCCTCCACGTGGAGATGAATTGCGACCACTCCTCCCGCAAATAGCGGCGGTGGACGGCCTCTATTTCCCGTACCCGTGCCTGAACCTCGGCGAACAGTCGGGCATTCTCCAACGCCGAGGCAACCTGGGAGGCGAGAACCTGAAAGGCCGTCACGTCCTCGGGGGTAAATCCTGGCGTCCGGCGACTGCAGAGCACCAGGGCCCCTGCGGCGCGGCCGCGCGCGACCAGAGGCAAAATCGCCTCCGCCCGGGTCTCCGGGAGCAATGGGGTCCAGCGAGTAGTACGTTCGCCCACCTCGTAAAAAACAAGGGGCTCAGACCGGGCAATACACTGCCCGATAGATGACTCGTCTCCCACCTGCAGTTTGAGGCCCGGGGCAAGGGTTTCCGTCCCCTCCTCTCCCTCGCCGGCCCGCAGGACGGCCCATTGGCCATACTCGTCCGTCAGGAAAATGCCCGCATAGTAGAGGTTGAAGCGCTCCCGGATCAGGCGAGCGGCCATCTGGAGCAGTTCTTCCGGGTCCACAACCCCGGAGAGCGCCTGGGCGACCTCCGTGGCAACCTCCAGCCGATGGGAAGCGGCGCGGAGTGCCCGCTCAAGGGCGGTGCGGATTTTTTCCTGTTCCTCCAGCACCAGCGCTTCCCGGGCCCCCAGGTACCCTTCCATAAAGGCCGCCGTGTAGGTATCGGTGGCCCGCAGGCCTTCCAGGAGCAAGTCGCTCGTCAGATGGGCCGCGCAGAAGAGCCGGAGGGTAGTTGCCAAATCCAGGACGGCCCGCTCCGAGAGCCCGTCCCGCAGCCGCCGGGCTCCCCGCTCCCGAACCGGGGCCAGGTCGCCGTCCTCCAGGAAAGCCAGGAAGGCCTCCGCCTCCTCCTGGGCTATCTGCCGCAGGTGGGCCGGTCGGATGGTGACGCGGTTAGTAAAGAGCGTCGCCTGGAGCGATTCCCAGAGCCGGGCTACCAGTTCCTCACGCTGAGCTGCCAGTTGTTGGTTGAGTGTGGCCTGAGGTTTCTCCATAGCCTGAAAAGTCATTTTCCAAGAGTTACGCCTGCTCTATCTTGATAAGAATGGGGCGTAGCGCAGGCCGTTTCGCCTGCAAAAGACCGCCACTCGCCCGCCTTTACAGGCCTGGCGGCCTGCGCTACGTTCTTCGGTCCTCTCATTTCACCGCAGAGACGCAGAGGCACGCAGAGCAATAGCTCAGAGAAAACCCGGCGCCCTCCGCGTTCTCTGCGGTGATTGCTCACTGGCCTTCCCTCTGCAGGGCCCGCAGGAGTGCCTGGCGGGTCTTCTCCTGCTGCTCCAGAATGCTTTCCTCCCGGGCCACCATATACCCTTCCAGGAAGGCGCGGGTGTAGCGGCCGATGGCCCCCTGGAGCGACGGCCAGAGTTCCACCTCGGGGTTGGCGCTCTCCCAACCCACCTCCTGGAGGGCCTGGACCAGAGCCAGGACCGAACGATGGCTCAGGCCCTGCTGGGCCAGGGCGCGGCCCCGCTCCCGCACCACCCCTTCATCCCCATCGCTCAGGAAGGCCAGGAACGCCTCCGCCTCCTGGCGCGCGAACTCGGCCAGTTGCCGGGGGGGGAAAAGCGCGCGGTTGGTGAAGGCGTGCTCCTCCAGCGCCGCGCGCATCCGGGCGGCGAGGGCTTCCCGGCGAGTTTCTACGCGCTTCCGCAGTTCCTCCATGCCGACCTCGCTGCCCATAGCGTCCCCCTACTTGACCAGATAGACCCCGTAGCCGCCACCACCAGCAGCGATGAACTGTTTATCGTCTTCGGTCATTGTGTCTTGCAGGCCATGCCATTCCTCCAGTGTACGAAATCCCAACTCATCAGGCTGCCAGGGCTGGACCAACTCCCGAAATACAGCCAGAGGGCGGTAATAAACCGGTTCTCCAATCTGGCGGTAGAAATCCAAAATCCTTTTAGCAGTAGGATGCTCGGGATTGCCCTCCATCAAAAAGACCGCCCAACAGCTGCCCTCGTCAGACCAGTCATAGAGAACACGAGCCACGTTGGCGATTTCCTCATCTGTCATAAACCCCGTAATCGCCCAATAGACAAAAGCTACACGCCGATTGCCCCCCAGGATGGCCTCCACCTCGGGGCGGTTCAGGAGTTCCTCCGGGCGGCGGCAATCGGCCTGGAAGTAGTAGACGTTGGGAGTATCGCCCAGAATCTCCCTGGAGTACTCCACGCAGATCGGGTCCCGGTCGGAGTAGATGACGACGGTGCCGGGCGCCACCGCCGTGTGAAGATGCCCCATCGTCGGCAATCCGGAGGCGAAATCTATGATACACCGGTAGCCTCGCTCGTAAGTCAGTGTCCGGGCGATGTCTTGCAGACACCAGCGAGTCAGGCGCACCATCTTCGGCACAAAGGGAGCAAGCGATTTTATAAAGTCTCCAGCGCGCCGATCCACCTCAAAGTTGTGGTGGCCGCCCAGGAGATAGTCGTAGATACGGCCGGGGTTGGGCTTGGTAGTATCCAGAAGGCTTTTCTCGGACATTGGGTACCTCCTTTGTGAGTGTTGCGTGTTGCGTATTGCGTAATGTTGTGGGCAACGTGAGGGCTGCGATGAACGTTCTCCCAGCTCACCTCCTTAATCAATACGGAATACGAAGTACAGACTACGGCTTCCCCAGCCGCACCACAGCGTGGGAGGTGCCCAGGGCCTGGCCCAGTTCCCGGACGGCGGTCTGGAGGACGGTCTCCAGGTCGGGGGAAGCCCATACCCTGGCCGTGACCTCACGGATGACGCGCTCCCGCTCGGCCCGCCGCTGGGCCTCCTCGTAGGAGCGGGCGTTCTGTAGGGCAATCGCCACCTGGCTGGCGATGGCGGTGAGGAGGTCCTGGTCGTGGCGGTCATAGGCGCGTGGGGTGGTGTAACTCTGCACCGCCATCACGCCCAGAACCCGATCCCCCACCATCAGCGGTACACCCAGCCATGAGAGCGCCGTCCGCCCAACCTGTTCTATCCCCATCTCCTGCAGGTGGGCCGGGACGTCCTCTTCTATCAACACCGGCTTCTTGTTCCGGATGACGTATTCCGTCAGGCCGTTAGCGAAGGGACGGCTGCGGTAGTGCCGCCGTTGGTTTTCTTCTATCGCCAGCGGGAAACTCACGATTCCTTGCTGGAGATCATAGAGCGCAATATAGAAGTTGGTGGTGTCCAGCAGGCGGCTGGCACCCCGGTAAGCTTCCTCCAACACCTGCTGCACGTCCAGTTGAGCCGTGAGGGCCTGGCCCAGTTCGTTCAGGACGGCCAGTTCCTCCGCCCGCAGGCGGGCCTCCTCAAAGAGGCGGGCATTGGCCAGGGCGTTGGCGATGTAGCCCGCGACCGCCCGGGCCAGGCGGACCTCGTCGTGCCCGAAACCGCGTGGGCGGTTGACGAAATAGAGTTCGCCAATGCTCTGGTCCCGGACGCGCAGGGCCACGCCGCAGAAGTTACGGCCTCCCAGTCGTTCCAGATATGGGAGGTAGGCCGGAATCAAGTCGGGGTCCGCCGAACCCAGGTTGGAATAATAGGCACCACCCCGAGCAAAGATGCCCTGCTCCATCCCCGGTGCGTCCACCGGCACCTCCCAACTCTGGGTTTCCCGAAGGAGCTCGCCCCGATGCAACACCAGCCGGGCCTGTAATGCCCGGGCGTCCTCGTCGTACATAAACAGCACAGCGCTTTCGGCCTCCAAGAGAGGGACGGCCTCCCGCAATACGCTCTCCAGGAGCGGCTCCAGTTCCAGGGTGGAGACAGCCAGGGCGGCAATGCGGGCCAGACCCTCCTGCTCCATCGCCCGCTCCTGGGCTTCGGAGTACAGCCGCGCATTCTGAATGGCGATAGCAGCCTGATCCATCAGCGTGGAGAGAAGCCGCAGTTCCTCCTCCGTCACCCGGTCCTTCCGGCTCCGGTCCCAACTGACCTCCACCACGCCAATGTTGCGTTCCTGGAAACGGAGGGGCGTAAAGACCCGCAGGTAGCGCTCGTGGCCGTACTTCTCCCAAATTTCCCGGTTGAAGCGGTCATCCCACCCAACGATGACCTCTGTGCGGCCCGTCCGATAGACATCGGCGACGATGTCCGGATGGTCCAGGGGGTAGCGGGTCTTATCCAGCCACTCCGGATAGCGGTCCAACTCACCCTCCCAGATGCCATGGTTGAAGCCAATGGTTCCTGCACTCTCATCCACGAGAGAGACGATGGCAAACTCACAGCCCAGGAGCCGGTAAATCCTCTCCAGAATAGCCCGTATGACCTGATCTTCCTCCAGAGTAGAGGAGAGAGTACGGCCAGTCTCGTAGAGGACCTGCATCTGCTCGGCGGTCCGGCGGGCCTCCTCGTAGAGGCGGGCGTTCTGAACGGCGACGGCGGCCTGGGCCGCCACGGCCGTCGCCAGCGCGGCCGTCTCCTCGTTGTACAGTCCCGGCTGGCGATGGTCCATCAGCAGGAAGCCGATGACCTCCTCGCCTAGGACCATCGGGACGGCCATGCCGGAGCGGGCCCCGCGCCGCTTCCAGCGCGGGTCGGTGCGGGCATCGGCGATGACCACGGGCGCGCGGGTCCGGATGACCTCCGCCAGCAGCGGGTCCTGGGAAACGGGCGGCTGCTTCTCCAGCCATCGCCGCATAGCGTCCAGTTCTATCCCCCGCCCGCCGATAATCTCCCGCCGCTCTCCCCGCAGCAGGTGAATGACGGCGACGTCAAAGGGGATGAGCCGCTCCAGTTGGTCCAGCAGCCGGTGAGTCACCTCCTCCAGGTCCAGGGTGGAGCCGACAAGGCGAGCGATTTCCTGGAGGGTGTCGGCGACGAAGCGGCGGCGCTGCTCCATCTGGTAGAGGCGAGCGCTCTCCAGGGCCAGGGCCACCTGTTCGCTGACGGCCTGGACGAGCGCGATTTCGTCCTCCGTCCAAGGGCGGGCCTCATCGGTCTCTTCCAGAGCGATGGCGCCGATGACCTCGTCGTACAGGCGGAGGGGGGCCGCCAGGACGGCCCGGCCATTATCCAGTTCATGGAGGGCAACGACCCGTCCCTGCCGCAGCGCCTCTTCCACCGCCGGGACCGGCGGCGGCACCTCCACCGGGGTGATCGCTACCCGGTCGTAGACCAGGGCAGGCGGAAGGCCCTCCATCCGTCCCCAGGCCTCGCGGACCCGCTCCCCGTAGAGGGCACGGAGTTCTTCCAGCGCGCGGCGGCTTTCCTCCAGCAGGCGCGCATTCTCAATGGCCACCGCAATCTGGTCGGCCATCGTCTGTAGGACGGCCACGTCCTCCTCGGTAAAGGCGGCGGGCTCTTCGGACTGCACATCCAGCACGCCGATGACCCGATCCCCCACCTTCAGCGGCAGGGCCATCTCCGAGCGGGTGAGCGGCAGGTCAGGGTTGTCAAAAAAGACGGCGTCCTTCCCCACATCCAGCGCGATGCGGGGCTTCCCCGTCCCCGCCACGTAGCCGACGATGCCCACCCTTCCCACGGCCAGCCGGTGGCCCCGGGCCAGCATTCGCCGCCCACCCTCCGAGGAGGCCGCCCGCAGGACGGCGTACTCTCCGGCCTCGTCCACCAGGAAAATGCCCGCGTGGTAGAAGCCGAAGCGCTCGGAGATGAGGCGGACCGTCTCGTCCAGAAGGATGTCCACATCACGGATTTCGGCGGCGCTGCGGGCAACATAGGCCGCCGCCTCCAGTTGGGCTGTCCGGCGGGCCAGGTCGGCGGTGCGCTCGTTGACCCGCTGCTCCAGGGTGTCAATGGCCTCGCGGATTCGCAGCGAAGCCTCCAGGAAGGCCCGCGCCAGAACGCCGATTTCGTCCGGCCGGGCCAGCGAAGTCTGCAACTCTCCCCTCTCCACAACTCCGCCCTTCTCCATCTCCGCCGCCGCGTCGGAGAGACCCTGAATCGGGCGGATGACGCGCCGGCCCACCTCCCGGTTCAGCCAGAAGAACCCGAAAGCGGCCAGCCCAACGAAGAGGGCAATGACGCCAGCCCCATAAACACCCTGGCGGAGAATCTGATTCCGATAAGACCGGCGGATAGCTTCCGCCTGTTCCTGCATCTGCACTACCGGGCGGGAGAACTCGTCAATGTAGGTGGTGGCGGCGATCATCAGTGTCTGGCCATGGAAGGGAACCCGCACCGGGGTCATCGTCATATACTTCTGGCGAATGGACCCGTCGGGCTCCACCCAGTCATAGTACCCGGAGACTTCCACTCCCGCCAGGCTTGGCTCAAAGATGGCCCACCAGGAGGGAAGCTGGTCCTTCAGGAACTCCATCTTCTGGTCAATCAGCGCTGGGTTCGGGTGGATGCGCATGATGCCGGTTCCAGCTTCGTAGAGGCAGGCATACCCGGTTTCTCCGACCGGCTGCATCGCGATCCGGACAAATTCCGGGTCCGATTGGAGGTCCCGCATGGTCGCCTCGGGATGGGCAGCCAGGTAAATTTCCACCTGGGTGGCCACATCCCGGGCAACGGTCTGGATATACTGCTCGCCCAATCGCCGGAGGGACTCTTCGGCCTGCGTGGCTATCTCCTGGGTCACGACGTCCATCATCCGGGCCGTATAGCGATACACATAGACCAGGGTCGCGACCAGAAACAGAAGGGCCAGAAGGTATGGAACGGTCCCTAACCCATATATTCTCCGGAATTGCTGGGCAATGGAATGTGCACGCTGATTAAATGACTTCATTCCCTTACCCCTCCACTGGGCTACTCCGGTTGGGCCGGCGGTTCTCCGGCAATCCGTGTACCAGGAATCATCTGCACCACCACCCGGTCCACCCCCAGGACAGCTCCCAGTTCGCGCGCGGCGGTGCGCAGGACCGCCTCCGGGTCCATAGAGGCGCGCACCCGGGCCGTGATTTCGGCGATCCGGCGGTCCCGCTCCGCGTGGCGGCGGGTCTCCTCCAGCAGGCGGGCGTTCTCCAGCGCCAGGGCCAGCCGGTCGGCGATCTCCTCCACCATCCGCACCGCCTCCGGCGGGACCTCCGGGGTCGCGAAGCGCAGATTCAGCGCGCCAATCACCTGGCCACGCAGTTTCACCGGGACGGCCAGAAGGGTGCCGACGGCCCGACCATCCCCCTCCGCGTAAACGGGCTGCAGGACCGGACGGCCCTCAGCGAGGGCGCGGCGGGCTTCCTCCGGCAGTTCCTCCGCCGGTTCGGGAGCCAGGCGACGGTAGCGGCGGCCCACCCAGCGACGGGCCCGCCGCACAGCCTGCCAGGCCTCGCGGGTGTACTCGCCGTAGACCCGCTCCAGTTCCCGCACCGTTCGCTCCATCTGTTCCAGGGTGCGAGCATTCTCCACCGCCAGGGCAATCTGGTCGGCCATCGTCTGCAGAACCGCCACGTCTTCCTGAGTAAACGCAGCCGGTTCCTCCGACTGCACGTCCAGTACACCGATGATCCGCTCCCCCACCTTCAGCGGCAGGGCCATCTCCGAACGGGTCAGCGGCAGGTCGGGGTTGTCAAAGAAGACGGCGTCCTCTCCCACATCCAGCGCAATCCGCGGCTCCCCTATCCCCGCCACGTAGCCGACGATGCCGACCTGGCCCACTTTCAACCGGTGGCCCCGGGTCAGCATCCGCTGCCCACCCTCGGAGGAGGCGGCCTGGAGAACGGCATATTCCCCCCGCTCATCCAGCAGGAAGATGCCCGCGTGATAGAAACCAAAACGGTCGGAGATGAGGCGCACCGCCTCGTTCAACAGGGCATCCACATCGCGGAATTCAGCGGCGCGGCGGGCCACATAGGCCGCCGCCTCCAGTTGGGCCGTCCGGCGGGCCAGTTCTGCCGTCCGCGCGGCAACCTGGTCCTCCAGGCCCGTGTGGAGTGCCTGCAGCCGGCTCACCATCTCGTTGAAAGCAATCGTCAGGCGGCCCGTCTCATCGGTGGAGACCAGTTCCCCTCGGCGGCTCAGGTCTCCCCGCTCCACCTCGGCCATCGTGGCTGTGAGACGCTGGATGGGGTTAGCAATCAGGCGGGCCAGGAGAACGGAGAATCCCACACTGATGAATAGGCTCACCAGACTCAGAAGCAGGATGTGGCGATGCATCTCCTGGAGGACCAGAACCGGATTAGCCCCCGGTGCCAGCGCCTGCTCGCTCTTCCGATAGGCGAGCGTTCCAATCATCAGGAGCGTCGTCAAAGCCAGAGCAGCATAGACAAACAGCATTCGGGTCTGGATTCCCGGGCCCGCCAGGTACCGATGGTGGACAGAAGAGGAGCGAATAAGGACCTCTTGGCGCACCGGCCAGAGGAGCCATTCTAGTGCGAAGTAATAGTAGACGGCAATCCAGGTTGTGGCGACCAGGCCTCCTATCAGGAAGTAAGGAATGTTGGAGGACCGGATGCCGATAACCGCATAACCCAGTACAATGCCAGGCACCACCACAATCAGAACTGTGTTGACAAAGGCAAAACGAGCGAAACGCCAGGGGAAAGCCGTTGCCTCATGCCAGATGGCCTCCTCTTTTTCGGCTGGCAAGCCGTCTTTGCGCCACAAGGCCTCCCGCAGAAGACGGGTGCTCCGCCAGGCGTAAAGGAGCCCGGAAAGATTGGCAGCGATCACAAGCACGGCAACCAAGGCAATCAGGGCAAGGGTTTGCTCTGCGGTCAGCACGGCCGTGGCCGCAATGTAGTAGAAGCCCAGGGCTGCAGCGGGCACCGAGGCCATCTCGGCCAGTGCTGCCACACGCCAGATGTAATGCTCCCTCCAGCGGGAAAGGAGCCGGCTCAAGAACAACAGGTCCGGACGGATTCCTTGTCTTGGCATATCTTCCGTATCTCCACTACGGTTCCCAGAGTTCGTCCACTTCCAGCGAAAAGCCAGGCAGGGTCTGTGCCGCCACTCGCTGGTCGGCGCTATACTCCCCGGCCAGGCGGTAAGCCGTCCCCTCCAGAACGTAGATGGCAACGGTCCGGCGCTCGGGATCAACGAGCCAGTATTCGGGAATGCCCGCCAGGGCGTATTCCAACATCTTCGGGCCCGTGTCCAGCATCTGGGTTGAAGGAGAGAGAACCTCCGCCACGAAATCCGGTATTCCGCTGACCTGTTCACCCACCCGGTCCAGGTGCTCGGCTTTATAGTAGGCCACATCGGGCTCCCGAATTTTCAGGGGCCAGAGACGGATCGGCGCTGGGGCAATCAGCACCCGGCCCGGCGCCGGCAGAGCACGGGCATACGTTCGGAGAGCCGAGGCCAGGTTCAGGACAACGGTCTGATGGGAGACGGTCGGCATCATATGGAAAACAACCCTTCCATTATCCAGTTCCACGTAGGCATTTCCCCGGTTCGCCAGGTCCAGATACACATCTTCTCCCCAGACCCTTTCGGCGAACCACTCATAGAGCGTCTGCTCCGGCGTTTTTACCTCCGGGTAAGTTAGAACCCTCATGGCTTCCTCTATAGAACTCGCCGCAGTGCCCCCGGGCTTTTGCTCATCCCGTTCTCCTACCCCGGCGTCGGGATGGCGATGCCATCTCATCCGCTCCGCCCACGTAGAGAGCTACTTCCGCGACCTCCGGCAACCGGGCCAGTTCCCGGACCGCCGTATCCAGCAAGGCATCCAGGTCCAGCGAGCGGGTCAGGCGGGCCGTCATCTCGGCCAGCATCCGCTCCCGGGCAGCCCGCTCCTCCGTCTCTGCCAGCAAGCGGGCGTTCTCCAGCGCCAGGGCGATTTGCTCGCCGATCTCCTCCGCCAGCCGCTGTTCCTCCGGCGACCACGGGGGTTGTTCCTCCCTGCGCTGGAGCAGAATGGACCCGATCGCCTGTCCCCAGAGGCGGATGGGCACAGTCAGCCGACGGCCGTCCTCCTCGCCTGCCAGCGGGACCGGCGCCGGGAGCGGCTCCACATCCGCTCCAGTATAGCGGTAAGCCGCCGGGCGAGAGGATGCTACCGTCCGCCAGGCCTCCCGTGCCCGCTCCCCGTACAGCCGCTCCAATTCCTCCAGGGCCCGACGGCTCTCTTCCAGAAGGCGCGCGTTCTCTATCGCCAGCGCAATCTGGTCGGCCATCGTCTGAAGAACCGAAACATCCTCCTCGGTAAAGGCTTCCGGCTCCACGGACTGAACGTCCAGCACGCCGATGACTCGGTCCCCCACCTTCAGTGGCACGGCCATCTCCGAACGGGTCAGTGGCAGGTCGGGGTTATCAAAGAAGACGGCGTCAGCGCCCACGTCCAGCGCGATGCGGGGCTTCCCCGTCCCCGCCACGTAGCCGACGATGCCCACCCTCCCCACGGCCAGCCGGTGGCCCCGGGCCAGCATCCGCTGCCCGCCCTCCGAGGAGGCCGCCCGCAGGACGGCATACTCTCCGGCCTCATCCACCAGGAAAATGCCCGCGTGGTAGAAGCCAAAGCGGTCGGAAATCAGGCGGACCGTCTCGTTCAGAAGGGTATCCAGGTCGCGAATCTCGGCGGCCTTCCGGGCGACATGGGCCGCCGCCTCCAGTTGGGCCGTCCGGCGGGCCAGTTCGGCCGTCCGCTGGGCCACCAGCCGCTCCAGGCCGGCGTAGAGCCCCTGAAGTTCAGAGGCCATATTGTTGAACGTCCGGGCCAGAAAGCGGAACTCCTCCAGGCCCTGGACCGGGATCCGTTCCTCCAGATGGCCCGCCGCCAGCCGCCCGGCAGAATCGGAAAGGAGGCGGATTCCGGTGACTACTCCCCTCAGAATCAGGACCGCCGCGCCAGCTGCGGTCAAGATGACCGCTATCGTCACCAACGGGACAACGATGAGCAACCGCCCGGCTGCCAGCCGAGCCTCCGCCACAGCCTGACTGTGGCGCTCCCGAGCCAGCGTGACCATCCTTCCCAGTTCCTGCTCCAGCAACCGATGGTTGACGCCCAGGGTGTTGAGCAGGTACCGGGTCCAATCCTGATAGCCCTCCTCTGTCGCCTGAAGAATCTGGTGAGTCACCCGCGTGACATTGACAATGGTGCTGGCCGATAGGCTCATACTCTTGCGAAGTTCGCTCTCCGGAGGAAGGGACTGAGCCTGCTCCAGCAAGACCCGCTGGTACATCTCCAGCGTGGTCAGGGCAGGAGATACGTCCCGGCGCAGTTGCTCCCGGGTCACTCCACCCATCACGTCTTCCTGGACCACCAAGACCAGGCTCGTCGTCTGGTGAGCGACGGAAAGGGCCGTCTCCAGATAAGTGGTCGCTTCTCCCATCACGGCCACGGCATTGCGGATGCGGAGCAATTGCACACCCACAACAGTCCCGCCAATGATCGTCACCACCACCAAGAAGAACGCCAGGACCGCCAGCCGTCCGCCCAGAGTGTTCAGAAATCGCCGGAAAGAAAACCGTTCCATAGCCATTACCTCGTCACAACGATACCTCGTCAGCGTGCGTGTAGACCTCAATGCCCAGTTCCCGGGCCACCCGCATCGCCCGCTCCTCCACTATCTCCTCCCAGCGCCGCTCCGATTCCGCCCGCTGTTCCTCCCAACGGCGATTCCACTCCGCCCGCTGCTCCTCCCAGCGGCGGTTCCACTCCTCCCGGTCCCGGCGCAGTTCTTCCAGCAGTTGCTCAAAGCGGCTCTCCGTCTGAGCCCGGTCGGCGAAGCGCTCCTCCGCAATCTGGAGAACCCAGGCCCGAATTTCCGGATCCTGGCGCACCAGTTCCGGCAGTTCCTGACGGATAAGGGCTATAACATCCTGGTCTCCCTTAATCGCCATGGCCATCGCCTCCGCCCAGCTGGATGATGCCTTCGGATGCCCGCAAAGCTCGTCCCATTTCCCGGACCGCAGTGCGCAGGATGGTCTCCATATCGGTGGAGGCGCGGACCCGGGCAGCGACCTCGGCACGAATGCGTTCCCACTCGGCCCGGCGGCGGGTCTCCTCAAAGAGGCGCATCCGCTCCAGCGCGACCGCCGCCTGGTCGGCCAGGGTCCGGTAGAGACGGATTTCCCGGTCGGTGAAGGGATAGGGTCCGGAAAGAGATTCCACCAGCAGCCAACCCAGCAGGCGCTGTCCAGCCATCAGGGGGACAGCCAGAAATGCCCGAATGCCCAGAATGTTCAGAGCAACATACCGGGATGCATCATCCACCTTGGGGTCATTGGCCACGTCGGATACGACCACCGGGTCAGTGGTCAAACGGGAGAGGAACGGAATCTGAGCCACGCCCCAACGGCGGCCCACAACGGGAGACCGTTCTTTTCCGCGATCCCAGGCGGCCACCAGTTCTATAGTCGGTTCTTCGGAGCTCTCGGGATCCAGGAGCGCCAGGATGCAGCGGTCCACCTGGGCCGGGATAACGTGGTCCACAAAGGCATGCAGGATCTCGTCGGGGCTCCCCGCGGTACTGATGACCCGGCTGGCCTGGTAGAGAGCCTCCATCTCCGAGAGGGTCTGGCGGGTCTCCTGGAAGAGGCGGGCGCTCTCCAGCGCCAGCGCCGCCTGCTGGGCCACGGCCTGGACCAGGGCAACATCCTCATCGGCGGGAGGCCGGTCGGGGAGGGCCAGCGCCACACGCCCGATGGTCTCGCCAGAGGCCAGTTGCAGGGGGACCGTAAGGCCAGATGAAATCCCTTCAGGGGGAGAGGCCTGTTCCCTGGGCCTCACCTCTACACCGTCGTAAACGTAGCCCCAGCCAGGCCGCTCCGAAACCATCTGCGCCCATTCCCGGCGGGCGTACTCCCGGCTCAGGGCCTCCACCTCGCGCAGGCGGTCCTGGACTTCAGAGAGCAGACGGGCGTTCTCAATGGCCAGCGTGATCTGGTCGGCCATCGTCTGCAGAACGGCCACGTCCTCATCGGTGAACGCGGAAGGCTCTACCGACTGGACATCCAGGACGCCGATCACCCGGTCGCCCACTTTCAGCGGCAAGGCCATCTCCGAATGGGTGTGAGGGAGGTCAGGGTTGCTGAAGAAGACCGCATCCGCGCCCACATCCAGCGCGATGCGGGGCTTCCCGGTCCCCGCCACGTAGCCGACAATCCCCATCTCGCCGACGGCGAGCCGGTGGCCCCGGGCCAGCATCCGCTTGCCGCCCTCCGACGACGCGGCTCTCAGAACAGCGTACTCTCCGGCCTCGTCTATCAGGAAAATCCCGGCGTGGTAGAAGCCGAACTGCTCCGAGATGAGCCGAACGGTCTCGTTCAGCAGGTCGTCCACATCGCGGATTTCGGCCGCGCGGCGAGCGACGGCAGAGGCCGCCTCCAGTTGGGCTGTCCGGCGGGCCAGGTCGGCGGTCCGCTCCGCCACCCGCTTCTCCAGGGTCCGGCGCTGCTCCTCCAGTTCCCGGGTGGCTGCCCGCAGGCGCCCCAGGGCCTCCCGAAGGCTGCGCATGTTCAGATAGGTCACCCCTCCCACTGTGGAAACCAGAATAATCAGCGTGAAAGCAACAAGCGTGAAAAGGTCCCCGTAGAGGCTCAGTCCCATAAGCGGCCTGTACCAGCCAACCGCCCCCAACACCGAAAGCAGCAAATAATACCCCAGCACTATCCCCATCATCCCCAATGCATAACCGGGAGCGATCAGCGTACCCGCGATGGTGACAGTCCAGATATATAGAGACCACGCGGGAGAGGTCAATCCATCAAAAACGAAAATCGCCAGAGCAATTCCGATAAAGTTGGTCCAGACGTACAGGGTCACTGCGCGCCGAACCCAGCCCCGCCGGGCAATCCACCAACAAAAGATAGAAAATGGTATGAAGAGCAAAGGGAAAGGTAGCGCAATCAACGTAACCTGGAGCGGCATAATCCCCAGAATCCACTCCAGGACAAAAACCGCGGCAATAGCGCTCACAATCCCGATGCTGATCAGCATCAAGATACTGAAGACCCGCCCGACCCTGACAGTTTCTTCATCCTGTGCTTTTACCTGAGTCCATCGTTCCCACCATCGTTCCCATCGGCTTCGTAACCTGAATGCTCGCTCAGAACGACCTTCCATATCTCCTCCTGAAAACGGAGCCACCTTAGGACGACCTCCGTCCTTTTCCACGTTGGGCCCAACCGGTGAACAAGTGCTCAACGGCCCAATTAATTAGGCTACCTGACCGCCACCAGATCAAGCGCTGGACCCCCGGCAGGGGAAATCGGTAAACGGTTCGCGTTGCCAGAAGACGCCAGCGGAGCATCTTGCCCAGTTCGCTTTCCAGCAAGCGGTGCCGATAACCCTGGAAGGAAAAATCACCGCGAGCGAATGCATCCGCAATCGCGGCCGCGGCCAGTTGACCGTAGCCCAAAGCCGGGGCAATTCCCTCACCATAAAAGGGGTCTACGCCCGCCGCATCGCCCACCAGCAAGGCCCGAGACGCAGCAAAAGGCCCTTCGGGAGCAAACTGTGGGATGATCCCTCCATACAGGCGATAGTCCTCCAGCCGATAACCGTGTTGGGCCATGACATCCCGCAGGATATCCCGCATCCCACCGGCAGACTGGTTCACAGTATAGATCCCCCAGCACCGCATCGGGCGCCCATCAATTTCCACTGGAAAGTCCCAGACATATCCGGGCACCCCTTTCGTGATACACGAAAACTCAAAATAGGCCTGGTCTGGCCGATAGGGGGAACGGGAGGAAGGCGGAACCCAAAGTAGGAGCGTCCGAGCGAATCGGGGATGAACGCGGCCCACCGCTCGCCGCACCACACTGTGAGCTCCATCCGCACCGACCACCACCTGAGCCCGATACGTATGTCCGGGAGTAACGACTTCCACCCCGTCCTTCCCAAACAGAACCTGCTGAACAGGGGTATCTTCCCGAATACTCAGACCGCGCTCTCGCGCCTTCTGAGCCAGCCAGGCATCCAGTTCCGGTCGGTAGACAACGATGAAGGCGAGATTTTCGTCCCGCGCAGTTGCGGCAACTCCCCGGCCCTCAAACTGGAAATTGGCGACCATAGCCTTAACGTGCGGCACCTCGTCACAATTCAATCCGAGGTCTCGCAAGATATTGACTCCATCGGGGAGCACACCGCCTGCACACGGCTTTGGGCGCGGATGGCGGGCCTTTTCCAGCACCAGCGTCCGGGAAGCCAGGTCGGGAGCGATCTGTTGCAGATGTAGAGCAGTGGAGATGCCAGCCGGGCCAGCGCCAACGATGATGACGTCGTAGTGCTCCATTGCAACCTCCGAGAACGCGGCGATGTCAGGTCTCTGAAGACTCTGAAGGTCCCTCCGATGGGCCCGTGACTTCTACCGCCGCCCAGTGGGCCCGCAGGGCCCGCCCCAGTTCCCGAACCATGGTCTTGAGAACCGTATCCGGGTCCAGAGAAGCCCGGATGCGGGCGGTGATCTCCGCGGCCAACCGCTCCCGAGCCGCCCGACGCTGCGCCTCCTCCAGCAGACGGGCGTTCTCCACGGCCAATGCCAGCCGTTCCGCCACCGTCTCCGCCGCCGCAATCTCCTCCGGGCGCCACCGGCCCGCCTCCTGCTCCCGGTGGAATCCCAACACGCCGATTGCCACGCCCCGCAGTTTCACCGGCACGGCCAGCAGGTACCGGGAGTCCTCCTCGCCCACCGCGACCGAGCCGGAGGCACGGGCCCGCTCAAAGAGGCCCTGCCAGACCCCCTCCGGAACCTCCTCCGGCCCCGTCCACAGGCGGACAGTCTCCGGAGATTCCCGGACAAACCGCTCCCACGCCTGGGTCGTATATTGGCGATAAAGGGCTTCCAATTCCCGCAGGTTGGCCCGGGTTTCGGAGAAGAGGCGAGCGTTCTCCAGGGCCACCGCCAGTTGGTCCGCGATCAACCCCAGGACGGTAGCCTCTGTTCCATCTATCCGGATTTCCGTGGGGAAACGAACCACCATCACCCCCAGCGTCCGTTCCTGAAGCCGCAGGGGGAAGGCCACTTCGTACAGGCCGCCCCACCACCCGGATTGGACCGAGCCGCTCTGGAAGGCCTCCCGAGCCAGCGGCGATACGCCTGAGGGCGCAATATCCACAGGCGCGATCCGTCGGCTCTCCGCCATCGCCCGGGCGACCAGTTCTCCCTCTGGGCCTGCAGTGTAGAATATTGCCTCCTCCAGATCCATCCGGCGGGCCAGTTCTTCCGCCACGCGAGATAGCAGAGTGTCCGGCTCTTCCAGCGTAGCGGCCTCCCGGGCGGCGTACGTCGCGGCCTCCAGCCAGCGGGCTCGCCGCTCCAGTTCCCGGGTCTGGCCCTCCAGCAACTGATAGGTAGATGCCAGTTCCTGGGCCGATTGTCGGGCCGATCGCAACGCCTGAACGAGCGAACGGTTGGAAAGCCCTACAATCACCAGCAGGCCCGCCAGCAACATCAGGAATACGGCGGTGGCCGCGAACCAATCGCTGAGGGCCATCGGATTTTCCTTGACCACCACCCATTCGGAGAGCCATCCCAGATAGGCAAACGCCATAAAAGCTAGATGGATCAGCAAACTGACGCCACCCGTCACCAGACCCATCCGCAGGTCGGAGAGGGCCAGTGCCAGCAGGGGGAGAATCATTAGGTAGAGGCGACCATCCCCGACCAGTCCACCCCGCAGAAAGGCCGTCACCGCCACAGCATAGCCCACCAGCAAGAAACCGATGAGCCGCGCCCGGTAGGGGATCCGGCGAAGCAACGTCAGAAGGAGCAAAAGGATGTACAGGGCACCAAACAGGGGAACCGCTGCGCCTCGCTCCGGATAGCGAATTGCCTCTATCACTGTGGAGACGACCACCACAGTCGCCGCGAGCGTTAACACAGAGAGGAGAGCGTTCAGTGTGCGGGCCTGCCAGGCCTGAAATTCGGTGATGGTACTCTGCTCTCGGGTATCGGGCATCCGGTCTGCCTCCTTGCACAGGCTGAAGCCTGTGTTACCTCACTCCCAGTTCCGCGTAGCCGCCACGGGCGTCCAGCACCCGCCCCAGTTGCTGCAGCGTCGTCTGGAGGGCTGTCCGCAGGTCAAAAGTGGCCGTAATCTGGTCGGCGATGCTCCGCAGGGCCTCCTCCTGCTCCGCTCGCTGCCGCATATTCTCCAGCAGGCGGGCCCGCTCCAGCGCAACGGCGGCCTGGTCGCTGATGACCTCATAGAGCCGCAGCGCGGCAGGGGAAAAGGGGCCCGGTGAGGAGCGCACCACCAGCACCTCGCCGACCACCCGTTCGCCGACCCGGAGGGGAATATTCACCAGCGCGCCGACATTCGTGGCCCGGAAGAGTTCTCGGGTCGGAGGAGGCACTTCGGCATCCTGCTGGGCATTCTCACTGATCCATAACCGCTGCAGAACCGTCACCGGCAGAGGCGCCTCGGCGGTTCTCAGCCGCATTCCGGCCCGGAAAGCCGGCGTCCGCTCCCGCCGCCAGGCGCCCAAGATGTCCAGGGCTTCAGGAACTCCATCGGAGGACTCAAACTCCACCACAAAGCAACCATCCGCCTCGGTCTCCGAGATGGCTTCAATGATGACGTCCGCCACATCCTTCGCGGTGGTTGCGGTGCTCAGCCGACGGCTGAAGCGGTAGACGGGACTGGTCGCTTCCAGCAGCATCGCCTCTTCGGAAAGCCGCCGGGCGTTCTCTATGGCGATGGCCAACTGGTCGGCCATACTCTGAAGCGCGCGAATGTCGTCCTCGTCAAAAGCGGCTTCTTCGGCGGATTGGACGTTCAGCACGCCCAGGAGGCGGTCACCGACCATCAGAGGGAGGGTCATCTCCGAACGGGTATGCGGGAGGAGCGGGTTGGCAAAGCGGACCGCGTCTTTGCCCACATCCAGCGCGATGCGGGGCTTCCGGTGCAGGGCGGTCCAACCGACCATGCTGGTCTCGGCGACCCGAAGGCGATGGCCCTGGGCTTTCATTTGGGCACCAGCTTCGCCAGTAGCCTCCCGCAACACGGCCCACTCCCCGGTTTCGTCTATCAGGAAGATGCCTGCGTGGTAGAAGCCGAAGCGGTCCCGGATCAGGTTCACGGCCTGACGCAGCAATTCGTCTATGTTGAAGATGGACGTGATGGCCCGGCTGACCTCCGCGCTGGCCTCCAGTTGAATGGCCCGCCGCTGGAGGGCGTAGTTGGCTTCCTGGAGAGCGCGAGTCCGCTCCTGCACCCGGTCTTCCAACTCGTTGTAGAGGGTTTGCAGGCGGTCGGCCATCTCATTGAATGCCTGGGCCAGACGGCCAAACTCATCGGCCCGGCCTATCGCGACGCGCGTCTCCAGACGGCCCGCCGCCAATTGCGCCGTCGCCCCGGTGAGCCGCTCCAGAGGGTCTGCAATACTGCGGAAAAGGGCCGCGTTCACCCCCAGAACGACCAGGAACAGCACAATCCCCCAGGCGATGGACACGTTGCGGAGCATTTCCCGTGCGGCCGCCGCCTCTTCGTTCGCTCTCGCCAGCCGCTCCCCGGTCAACCGCTCTGTTTGCGCTGCCGCCTCAGCAATTTCATCCTGGTAGTAGGCAACCAAATGTACCTGCAACTCCCGAAGATGGGCCCAGCGGTTGGACTTCGCCTGTTCTATCAGATAGGTGGTCCAATTATCCACCTGGGCGACCGACGCCCGCAGACGGGCCAGTTCCGCCCAGAGGGGGTCCTGCGACGGCAAAGGGGCCGCGCTCGCCAATAGGCGGTCCTGGGCCTCCTTCAGCCGCTCCCGCGCGGTGGCCACGCTCTCCACGAACAACTGCGGGTCCTCCGCCAGCGTCCCCTGCCCGATGGCGGTAAAGAGGTCCGAGGCCACCCGGCTCGCCAACAGCGCCGCGTTGGCCCGCTGGGTCTCCTCCCCGACCTGTACTAGTGCCCGGTTCACCCGGACCATCGCGCTGCCGATGAGAAAAGCGGTCCAGAGAATGACCGTCAGAACAATCAGCGCGTTCCCCAAAAGTTGCGCGCGAATATTGCGGACATGGGCCCCCATCAGCGGGACCTCGGGCCCAATCCGCCCGACCCCTTCTCCCCCGGACAGCATAACCTCCGCTGGCGGGCGCGGAGCCGGGGTGGGTGCCGGCGGTCTTTCCTCTTCAGGCGCAGGAGAAACACCCTCTGGAGCGGGCGGGGTGAAATCCGAAAACAGTTCTTCCAGCGACCGCTTGAATGACTCCATAGTCTCTGTTCCTCGCTCTGGCTACCTACGCGCTCGCGACAGAATGCCCCACAGGCCACACCTTCCGCTGGCTCGCAATGACCGTCGGCGCAGGGGGGAAGCAGGCCACAATCTCCTGTGCGACCGCCCGATACTGCTCGGCGGCCCGTGTGCGCGGGGCGTACTGGGTCACCGGCAGGCCATGAACCGGGCTTTCCCGCAGGCGAGTATCCACCTGGATGAGCGTCCGGAAAGTGGCCTGGGGGAAAAAGCGATGAATCTGCTCCAGAATGAGCCGGTGAATGCGGCTCCGCACATCGTACATGGTCACCAGAAGACGGTAGCGGAGGGCCGGGTTGGTTTTCTGCCGGACAACCGTCACCAGTTCCATCATCGGGCGGAGGGAACGCCAGGCATAGTATTCGCACTGCACCGGGATGATGAGCATATCAGCGGCGGTGAGCGCATTGAGCGTCAGCGTGCCGAAAGAAGGGGGACAGTCCATCAGGACAAAGTCGTAGGCGACCGACATTCGCCCCAACGCCTCCCGGAGCCGGTACTCGTAGCCGGGTCGGCCATAGAGAGCTTTGTCCAGGACCACCAGTTCGCCGCTGGCTGGCGCCAGGTCCAGGCCCGCCACCGACGTCTCCCGGCTGACCGCAACGATGGATTGCTGCTCCAGCAACGCCTCCGCGATGGTATGACGGAGTTCCTCAGGCCGAAGCCCCAGGGAGAGGGTCAGATGCGCCTGCGGGTCCAGGTCTACCAGCAATACCTGGAATCCCTGCTCCGCCAGGCTTCCGCCCAGGGAGAGACAGGTGGTGGTTTTGGCCACTCCGCCCTTGTGGTTGGCAATTGCAATCACCGCCATAGTCGCCCACCCGTGTCGGCCAACAATCCCTTCAACTCTGCAAGGGCAGAGTGAAGGTGAAGGTGGAGCCTTTCCCGACCTCACTCTCCACCCAAATCCGCCCGCCGTGCATCTCCACGAACTCTTTGCTCAGCGCCAGCCCCAGGCCGGCCCCATCGGGGCGACGGCCGTTTTCCGTTATGCCCTGTTCAAACCGTTCAAAGATTCGCTCCAGATACTCCGGAGCAATGCCCATCCCGGTATCGCTGACGCTGATCCGAACTTCACCATCTACCGGCCACGCCCGGACGGTGATCGTGCCCTGGTCGGTGAACTTGGCCGCGTTGGCCAGAATTCGCAACAGCACCTGCCGGATGCGCGCCGGGTCGGCCCGCACCCGGGGCAGGTCTGGAGCGATCACCTCCCGCATCACGACCGGCTTTCCCCGCAGCAGCGCGCTGGCCGTCGCCATCACGCTGCGGATGAGGTCGCCCAGGTCCACCTCCCGGAACTCCAGTTCCATCAGCCCGGCCTCAATCTGGGAGATGTCCAGAAGGTCGTTGATGAGGCCCAGGAGATGTTCGCCGTTGTGGTAGATAATCTCCAGGTCGTGGCGTTGCTGGTCGGTCAGCGGGCCGTCTATCTCTTTCAGCATCAGGCGGGCGAAGCCGATGATGTTGGTCAACGGCGTGCGCAGTTCATGGGACATGTTCGCCAGGAACCGCCGCTTGGAGCGGTCCAGTTCCCGCAGTCGCTCGGCGGCTTCCCGCTCCAGCGCGTAGGCCCGGGCGTTCTCCAGGGCGATGGCGACCTGATTGGCGACATTCTGGAGGACAGAGACGTCATCCTGGTCAAAGGCTTCGGGTTGGGTGCTCTGGACGTCCATCACCCCCAGCACCCGGTCCCCCAGACGGAGGGGGAGTGCGGCCTCGGCCCGGGCGTAGGAGAGGGGCGGCCCCACTTTGATGGAGACGGGTCGGCTTTCCAGAACCGCCCGGCCGTCCCGGAATGCCCGCCCCACCGTGCCGGGGGATTCACCGGTCACGCGCGCGCCATGAAACGGGTCTGCCTCTCCGGCGGAGGCCCGCAGGACCAACCCGTCGCCCGATTCGTCGGTGGTGTAGAGGGCGACGTAGGAATAATAGAAGCAATCCCGCACCACGCGCACCACGTGGTCCAGCAATGCGTCCGGGTCCAGGATAGACGTAACGGCCTGTCCGACCTCCAAGCTGGCCTGCAGTTGAATGGCGCGGCGCTGAATCTGGTAGTTGGCCTGCTGGAGAAGGCGGGTTCGCTCCGCGACTTTGGCCTCCAAGTCGTTGTACAGGGCCTCCAATTCCGTCGCCATCTGATTGAAGACCCGGGCCAGGATGCCGATTTCGTCCCGGGAGGCGACGTCCACCCGCTGGGAGAGGTCTCCGGCGGCAATCCGCAGGGCGGACTCCGTCAGCCGGACAACGGGCCGGGTGATCTGGCGGGTGACGACGGCAGCGATGGCCGCCGTGGCAATCGCGACGCCCAGGGTGGCCGCGATGACGGCGGTGGTCACCGCCTCGTTGCCCGCGAAGGCCTCCTCCTGCGTCTGCTCCACGACCAGGGCCAGACCCAGAGCGGGAAGCCATCGGTAAACACCGATGACGGGCGTGCCCGCATAGTTCTCATAAAGACCCTGGCCACTCTGTTCGGAGAGCGCCGCGACAATGGCAGGGCTGGTGATCCGGCGATTCTGCGGACAGGCGAATCCCCACCGGTCCACCAAATAAGCCTCTCCGGTATGGCCCAGACCGGCGCGTTCCTCCAGGATATGGACCAGGCCCTCTCCGGTCAGCCGGGCCGCGATGTACGGCCATCGGGCCGAATCCAGGGGCCGTACCAGGACAATACCTTCCCCTCTGGAAGGATTCAGAGATGCCTGCAGAGCAAAGGAATCGGGGTTAAGGGGCAGGATGACCGCCGCATTCTCCCAGGTAGCATCTCCGGCCCATTCCACCCGCCCCTGAGGGCCAACCAAAGCCAGGTCCTCAAAGCCCTTTTGCGAGGCGAGGGTGGTCAGGAGAGAGCGGATTTCCTCGGGGCTCGTTCCGGCGGCATGGAGGACCGCATCCTGCAATTCCGGGTCATCCAGGGTGACGGACTGCTCTTCCAGCCAGCGGGTAATCTGCGCCTCTTTCAGGGCGGCAATGGTGACCAGTTTTCCCGTCACCTCCTCCTGGATATTCTGGCGGTGACGGGTAGAGGCGTACCAACTGACCACACTGAGGGGCACAATCGCCAGGACCAGAAAGGCGGTCAGAATCGTCCGCCCCAACCCACCCCGCATCCCTACGCCGGGCACTTCCAGACCAGCGGCCCCTTGAAAGGCCTCCATCCCCAGCCTCTAACCATCCAAAAACAAACTACATACCCGGGTCCCAGACGGGCTCGCCGCGCAGGATGCGCCGGATTTGCTCCGGAAACCGGTCCGGGTCTATCGGCTTGCCGATGAAACCGTTAAATCCGGCCTGACGAGCCCGCTCCATACTCTCCACACTGGCATCCGCCGTAATCGCAATAACTGGAATATCCTTAAAACGGGGATCAGAACGCAGCAAGCTTAATGCCTCGTACCCATCCCGTTCCGGGAGGAAAATGTCCATCAGAATCAGGTCTATATGCGGCAACGTCTCGGCATATTCCAGCACCTGCCAGCCGGAAGCCTTCCATTCGCAGCGCCCCACCCCAACGAAAGCCAGCAGGCGGGCCATGAGCAGGAAGTTGTTCAGGTTGTCCTCAATCACCAGAACGGTGACATCCTGCGGATTGACCGGCGGCATAGGTGCCTCCCATTCTCAGCCGGTCCGTTTCTTCAGAAATGAGGCCACCTGGACCGGCAGACTATCCACATCTATCGGCTTCTGAATGTATCCATCGCAACCGGCAGCGAGAATGCGCTCCCGGTCTCCCCTCAGCGCGTAGGCTGTCAGCGCAATAATGGGGGTGGTCGCCAGACCCGGTATCTGGCGCAACCTCCCCACCAGTTCATACCCGTCCATCTCCGGCAGGTTGATGTCCAGGAGAATCAGGTCGGGCGGAGAAGCCGCTGCCGCTTCCAACCCAGAAGGGCCATCTATGGCCTCCACTATAGTGTATCCCTCTGCCTCCAGAATCCGCCGGACCAGCAAGCGATTCTCCGGGTTGTCCTCAATATATAAAATCTTCGGACCGTTCATGTCCAGACCATCTCCTGTGCAGACGCTGTGTAAAACAACCTTCCCAGATCAGCGGGGAAGAGAAAGGTCAACGTGAGTCGCGTTAAGAAAAGGGAAAAAGAGGTTTTGGGACGGATGCTCTCCGCCGCAAAATCCCCCTTTTCCCCGCCCGGCAACAAGCCATCATGTCATGTAAGGTAAAACTGGAACGCCTAAATTATAGCACAACTCTTAATTTATGCACTTCTTCTAACGGTTACAAAACAGTTAGGGAAGCGTTACTACACCCTGCGGCCTGTCAGAACCCCTCCATCCGGCTCAGGTCCACAATGCCCTCGGCCAGGGCGGCAATGTGCTGCAAGAGGGCCAGACGGTTCTCCCGCAGGGCCAAGTCCTCCGCCATCACCAGCACGCCCGTCTCCCGCGCGAAGAAGCGGTCAATCACATCCACCAGCGGCAGGAAGGCGGCAAAGAAATCATCCACAGAACTATCGGGCCGGACCTTCTCCCGGGCCTCCTGCCAGGCGTCGTAGAGTTCCCGCTCTATGGAATGGACGAAGCGGGCCGGGTCCAGGGGGAACCGTTCGGGAACGTCGCGGGTGATGCGGACACAGCGGGCGTAGTTATCCAGGATGCGCGGCCAGTCGTCGCGGGCGACCCACCGGCTCAGTTCCTCCACCGTCTGCAGGGCCCGATAGGGATCGTCGCCCCGGGCGGCCAGGACGGCCTCCACCACATCGTGGCGGAATCCCTGCTCCCGCAGGTAGACCCGCAGCCGCCCGACGACGAAGTCCAGTGCGGCCTCCAGCGCGGCCGGGTCGGCCTGGACGGGGAGGAGACGGGCCGCCGCCGCCAGCCCCGCGCGGAGGGAGAAGGGCCGCCGCGCGCCGACCAGCGCCAGGACCATCCCCAGCGCGTCCCGGCGCAGGCCGTAGGGGTCGGCGGAGCTGGTGGGGACCAGGCCAACGGCGAAGAGGCCCGCCAGACTGTCCAGCCGGTCCGCCAGGCCCAGGGCCAGCCCCGGCAGGCTTTGAGGCAGGGCATCCCCGGCGAAGCGGGGCAGGTAGTGCTCAAAGATGGCCTGGGCCACCTCCGGCGACTCGCCGGATTTCCGCGCGTACTCCCGACCCATCACCCCCTGCAAGCTGGTGAACTCCACCACCATCTGGGTCGCCAGGTCGGCCTTGCAGAGGTGCGCCGCGCGCCGCGCGACCGTCGTCTCCGCCTCCGTCAGCCCCAGCATGCGGGCCACCTCCGGTACCAGCGCCTCCAGACGGCGGGCCTTATCCAACATAGAGCCCAGTTGCTCTTGAAAGGTAAGGGTCGCCAGGCGGGGCAGGAACGACTCCAGCGGCCGCTCCGTGTCCTCCCGATAGAAATAGTCGGCGTCGGCGAAGCGGGCCCGCAGGACCTCTTCGTTGCCCCGCCGGACCACGTCCAGGTGCTCCTCCCCGCCGTTGCGGACGGCGACGAAGTACGGCAGCAACCGCCCGTCGCCGTCCAGGACCGGGAAGTAGCGCTGGTGTTTCTTCATCACGGCGACCAGGACCTCGGCGGGAAGGCGGAGGTAGTCCTCCTCAAACCGTCCCAGGAAGGCGGTGGGTTGCTCCACCAGGTGGGTGACCTCCTCCAGGAGGGCCGGGTCTTCCGGCACCCGGCCGCCCACTTCGGCGGCCCGGGCGGCGGCCTGCGCCGCCACGGCGGCGCGTCGCTCCTCAGGGTCAACCAGAATCCCGTGCGCCCGCATCTGGTCCAGATACTCCTCCGCGCGCGCCAGGGAGATATCCGGCGACCCCTCGGGCCGAGAGCCCCGGCTCGTGCGGCCGCTGTAGAGGCCGGCGTAGTCAAAGGGAATCACCGCATCCCCCAGAAGGGCCACCAGCCAGCGGACCGGGCGGGAGAAGGCGACGCCGGTCTCGTTCCAGCGCATGCTCATCGGGAAGCGCAGGCCGGAGACCAGTTGGGGCAGGAGGTCCATCAGCACTTCCGGGGCCGGGCGGCCCTCCACCCGCCGAACGGCGACGACGTACTGGCCGCCGTCCATCTCCCGGACCTGGAGGTCGGCGACGGCCACGCCCTGGCGACGGGCGAAGCCTTCGGCGGCCGGCGTGGGGCGGCCTTCGGCGTCAAAGGCGGCGCGGGCGGGCGGCCCCTTGACCAGTTCCTCCAGCGGGCGCTGGCGGGGCGCCAGGCCCTCCACCAGCAGGGCCAACCGTCGGGGCGTGCCCAGAACGCGCAGGTCCTCGTAGTCCAGCCGGGCCTCCGCCAGGAGCGCCGGGGCCTGCTCCCGCAGTTGGCTCAGGGCCAGGGAGAGGTCCCCTGCCGGGAGCTCTTCGGTGCCGACTTCCAGGAGGAGCGTCGCCGGGCCGGGGGGCGCCGGGGGCGGCGGGGTGCCCTCGGGCTGAGCCTCCCGTCGGGGTGTGCGCGCCAGCCAGGGGAAACCGGCCCGCTCCCGCTGGGCCACGTAGGCCTGGGCGACCTGCCGGGCGAGGTCCCGCATCCGGCGGAAGAAGACGGCCCGCTCTGTCACGCCGACCGCGCCCCGAGAGTCCAGCAGGTTGAAGGTGTGGGAACACCGGAGAATGTAATCGTGTGCCGGAATCACCAGCCCGGCTTCCAGGCAGCGACGGGCCTCGCCCTCAAAGAGGTCGTACATCCGGCGCAGCGTCTCTATGTCCGCCACCTCAAAATCGTAGCGGCAGTGCTCTATCTCCGGGGTGAGGAGGACATCTCCGTAGGTGTGGACGCCATCCCAGTCAATTTCCCAGACGGACCGGACCCGCTGGAGGAACATCGTGATGCGCTCCAGGCCGTAGGTGATTTCCACAGCGGGCGGCTCCAGCGTGATGCCTCCGGCCTGCTGGAAATAGGTGAACTGGGTGATCTCCAGGCCGTCCAGCCAGACCTCCCAGCCCAGGCCCCAGGCGCCCAGGGCAGGGCTTTCCCAGTTGTCTTCCACAAAACGGATGTCGTGCTCCTCCCGACGGATGCCCAGGGCCTCCAAGCTCTGGAGGTAGATTTCCTGGGGGTTGCCCGGGTCGGGCTTGAGGATGACCTGGAACTGGATGTGCATCTGCATCCGGTTGGGGTTTTCGCCGTAGCGGCCGTCGTCGGGGCGGTAGGAGGGCTCCACGTAGGCGACGTTCCAGGGCTCCGGCCCCAGGACGCGCAGGACGGTGGCGGGATTCATCGTCCCGGCGCCGACTTTTTCGCTATACGGCTGCCAGAGGAGACACCCCCTCTCGGCCCAGAACTGTTGCAGGCGCAGGATGACTTCCTGAAAGGTCAGCGGACGCTCCATAATCGTGGCGGCCTCCAGACAGGATTTGGGGCAGCAGTTTCGCCGCTCTCCGAGAACTCCCTTCCATTGTAACACAAGCGGAGAAAAGAGACAACACGGTGGGCTACCTGAGGTTCGGACAAAGTTGAGACAGGCTCGTCCTCACCCCTCCCCCGGCCCCACGGCCACGCCGCGAGCGGCTCGCCGCGTGGCGGGGCGA
>JACIWQ010000060.1 GCA_014360895.1 Thermoflexales bacterium
CCAGGTGTTGCTGGGGTGGGACCTGTATCGGCGCTGGAAGGAGGTGGCCGACGACCTGGCCCGGAGCGCGGAGAAGTTCAGTACCATAACGGTGCTGACGGCCCGGTTCCCGGAGGGTTTGGAGGTTGAAGGCGATCCGTTCCGGACGATTCAGGAGGTTTTGACGACGGTGGGATTAGGCCCGATCGTTGTGGAGGCGGAGCCACTGTGAGAACCGCCGAAGGTATCGGGTGCGAGACTCGTCTTATGCAAGTTAGTCGGCGTTTCTCTGCGTCTGGATTTTTCTGATGAAAGCGCTCAGTTTTCTTCAACCCCGTGCGGAGCAGATTGTGCGCGGGGAGAAGACGGTGGACATCCGGACTTGGCGGGTCTCCTACCGGGGGCCGCTGGCAGTGCACGCCTCGTCCCGGCGGCGGGACGGGCGTTGCCGTCAGTTGGGCTTTGACCCGGACGCGTTGGCCTACGGCGCGCTGATCGGGGTGGTGGAGTTGGTGGACGTGGAGCCGGTAGACGAGGCGGCCTATGAGGCCCTGCGGGAGCGTCACCTCTCCGATGGGCCATATCCCGGAGTACCCTGTTATGCCTGGCACTTCTCCGCCCCCCGCCGGTTTCCTGATCCGATCCCCTGCCAGGGGCGGATGGGGCTCTTTGACGTGGAGGTAGGTGGGGAGGCCCTGGCGGTCCGCCCGACGCCGGACCCTCAGCGGCCCTTTGTCCTCTACACCGTTCCGGAGCGGGACGGGGGCTATCGGGTGGCGCTGTACCAGTGGCTGGTCCGCAACGGCAAGGGGGGGGTGCGGGCGCCGGAGGCAATGTGGGGGGTGGAGTTGGGCGGGATGGCGCTGCGAGCAGTGGCAGACCACCTGCTGGAGGCCCTGCGGGCCTGCGGGTATCGGGCCACCGACCTGGCCCGTGCGGGGCGGGAGCGGCCGTTCTATCTGGATGAGGCGACAGGGGTGCGGCTGGCGCTGGTTTTGCTGGCGGTGAAGCCCCTCAGTCGGCCCGACCGGATAGAAGCGATTGCGGAGGGGATTCGGGCGATGGGCGACGAGGAGGCCTACTACTGGTTCTCCAAGTGCAGCGCCGGCCCCGACCCGTCCCGTGCCCAGCGTGCCCTGCGAGTGCTGTTGGCGGGAGAGTAGAGGAGGCCAGATGACCACGATTGTCAAGAGCCTGGGCGATTTTGTCAATCTGGTCGCACAGACGTTTAATCTATCTACGCTTTTTCCGGCCTTTGTTTTCATAGCCCTACTTCAGATGTTTCTGCTTCCTCTTCTCCCTGCCGATTCACCGTTTCAGGCACTGGCGCTGACCAACGACGATGGTTGGCCGGTTGCTCTCAACTTGATCCTGGTCGCCCTGTTGGCTTATCTGTTGGATGCGGCGAATATATCTTTAATTCGCCTCTTTGAAGGATATCCTCTCCGGAGGTGTTTCCCGTTTGATTGGCTGGAGGAGCGTCATCGTTCTTATGTCCGGTCTGTCTTAAACGAGATAGAGAGGTTACGCAAGGAATATTGGGAGGCTTTTGAACGGGATGAAGCGAGAGCTGAGGATATAGCCATTCGCTTGGATGACTGCCTCAAACGACTTGCAAATCGTTACCCTGAAGATCTCATCAGGGTTCTCCCTACCCCTTTCGGCAATGTGATTGCGGCCGCAGAGTATTACCCGATGAAGATTTTAGGGATGGATGCCGTCGCATTATGGCCCTTCCTGCGTCCGATAATGAACGAGACGGGTTATGCTGCATTTGTTCTTCGTGACAAGGCAGTTATGGACTTTTTGGTTAACCTGGTAACTATTTTATCAGCATTCGGTGTCCTCTATGGGGGTGTAAACTGGTTCTACAGAGGTTGGCAGGTTTCTTGGATTGGGGTTGTATTCCTGATCGGGTTGTGTTGTTTTCTGCTTTATCTGCTATCGGTTCAGGCGGCTGCTGGCTGGGGGATCACGATTCGCACGCCATTTGTGCTTTACCGGGAGCACTTGCGGCAGAGGCTGCGCTTGCGCTTAGCAGTTGGCTATGAGGAGGAGCGTTGTCTCTGGGAAGAGGCCTCCGCTTTCTTTTCTGGAGAGATGCCATACGAGGATCTGCGGAAGTTGGGCGACTCAATATTTGGCTCAACAGATGGCTGGGAGAACTTAGACTCAGGAGGACAAAATGGCAAAGAGACAGCACGGCATGCGTAGCATCTTCTTAAAGTTTCTGCTCCTTCTCCCAATTATGGACATTCCTCCTACGCCACCTGGTCAAACCGGAAATTTTTATCGCAGATTGATTGAAAGACGCAAGCGCCAGCGCCAGCGAGAAGGCTTTGCGAGCGAGGTAAAATTAGAAGGCGAAATCCAGCTCGTTCCGCGAGAACAGCCTGAAGAATCCCAAACTGGCTCTGAGAATGGCCTCGGCGGTTGTGATGAAGGATGAAATGCCCCGGAGCCAAGACTTGTATGCCCGCTCAGAAAACCCAAAATCAACGTCTCGCGGACTTACTGGATAGAGAACATCCGCCTCTGAGCCGCTATTCGTTGCTGCTGGCTCTCCTTGTGCTTGCCATCCTTTGTGTGCTTCTTTCTTGGGGACAGCCTCCCGCAGCCCGTTTTAATGGAGCACGGCCGACCTCCGATGGGGAAAGTCTGGGGGAAGGGCCGGCCCTGGTTGTTTCTAAAGACGGTTCTGTCCTTGTGACGCTCAGGCCGGGGGTGGGGGAAAAGGACGACCTCTTTCTATGTGACAAAGAGGCTTCTTCCTGTGTCAACATGACCCGCAGCCCCTCTGTTCGGGAGATATGGCCCGCGCTGGATAACGAGGGGGCTCGGATCGCTGTTTACGGAATCGGAGAATCCGGTACAGATTTGTATGTCATAGATGTGGCGTCCCAGGCAATGTTGCCATTGACCGTTCGGGCAGACACCAGCGGGCTGCACGAAGAGTACCAGATTGCGCCGGTTCTGGCCCCTGCCTTCTCTCCGGATGGTCAGTGGGTGGCATTTCCGGCCCGAAAGGGCCGGAATGGGGCACTGGAACTCTTCGTTGCCCGGAGCGACGGCCAGCAGGTCCTGCGGGTGACCGAATTGGGCCACGAACTCCGGGATTACACTTGGCTGGATAGTAAGACCATTCTGATCGCTGTTCGGTGGACTGACCACACCCTTCACTATTGGATTGCCCGTTGGGAGGGAGGAGGATTCCGCCTGGAGCCCTTCCAGTGACAGAGCAAACCTTGAGCCATCTCACATCTCAATTATATCTCCCTAATCCCTAATCCCTAATCCCTGATCCCAATGAATGCCCTCCTCCAATCCTGGCTCCCATTTGACGCCATCGGCGCCGAAAGCCTGAGGGATGCCAGCGCGGCCCGGAAACCGCCGCTAAATCGCCTCCACGTCTGGTGGGCGCGGCGGCCCCTGACGGTCTCCCGCGCCGCCGTCCTGGCCTCCCTCCTCCCCGACTGGGAGACCCTCGCCGCCCACGTCCCCCCGGAAACCCTGGGCTTGCGCTCCCAGGCCGCTTATCACTCCTGGTTCCTCCGCCTCCTGGGCATCCGGGGAGACCCCGCCGCTGTTCGTCGCCTCTTGGAATGGGCCCGCCAGTCCGGAACGAACCTCGGTCCCAACCCCTACGATGCCCCGCGCGCCTTCACCGTCAACCCCTCCCCGGACGACCTGGCTCTCCTGCACCGAATCCTGGGCCTCCTTTGGGGCGAAGGCCCTGTGGTCGTCTTGGATCCCTTCGCCGGGGGTGGCTCCATCCCCTTTGAGGCCCTTCGCTATGGCTTCTCCGTCGTCGCCAACGAACTCAACCCCGTCGCCGCCGTGATCCTTCAGGCTACCCTGGTCTATCCCCTCCGCTTCGGCCCCGCCCTGACTGCCGACATCCGGAAGTGGGGGGAGATGTGGGCCACGCGGGTTCAGGAGCGGCTGGGCCGCTTTTTCCCCAAAGGTGCGAATGAGAACATCTTCGCCTATATCTGGGCCCGCACCGTTCCCTGCCCGGTCACCGGCAAGCCCGTTCCCCTTTCCCCCAACTGGTGGCTGAGCAAAGACCCGCCCCGGGCTGTCCGGCTGCTGACCGATCCGTCCTGGGACGAGCCCCGCTTTGAAATCTACATCCCCTCTTCTGCTGGGCGGGGAAGAGGGACAGGGAGCGAGGACAATCCCGACATCGGCACCGTATCCGGTGGCGTTGCCCGCTCCCCCTGGACCGGCGAGACGATAGATGGCGACTACATCAAAGCCCAGGCCCAGGCGGGCCGTATGGGGCAAATCCTGTACGCCGTTGCTCTCAAACGGCCGGGCGGCTTTGACTTCCGCTCCCCCACGCCCGAGGACGTGGAGGCGGCCCGCGCCGCCGAGGCCGAACTGGCCCGCCTCCGTCCCCACTGGGAGACGGAAGACCTCATCCCCACCGAGCCTATTCCGGAAGGGTTGAAGACCGCCGAGCCACTACGCTATGGGATGCGGGCCTGGGCCGATGTGTTCTCCCCTCGCCAGTTGCTGGCCCTGGGGACCTTTGTCCAGACCCTGCGGGAACTGCGGGCCGAACTCTACGCTGCTCTGAATCCCGACCGGGCCGCCGCCGTGGAGACGTATCTGGCGATTATGCTGGACAAGGCGGCTATCTACAATAATCGGGCCTGTCGCTTTGATCCGACGCGAGGAATCCGCAGCATCTTTGACCGACACGATTTTGCCTTTGTCTGGAGCCACGGCGAATTTGATGCCTCGGCAAACCTGCTCCCCTGGTGCATAGACCAGGTGGCGGATGCGTACGAGGAGATGGCCCGTCTGCTGGCCTCCGTGCCTGGTCCCGAAACTCCGGACGCGGGACTCCGGCCTCCGGCATCCGAATGTCGCTCTCCTTTCGTCCGCATCCTCCAGGGCAACGCGGCCGACCTCTCCGCTCTGCCCGACCGCTCCGTCCACGTGGTGGTCACCGACCCGCCCTACTACGACAACGTGATGTACGCCGAACTCTCGGATTTCTTCTACGTTTGGCTAAAGCGGACGGTGGGTCATCTTTATCCGGAGTGGTTTGCCGGTCCGCTGACGGATAAGGACGCGGAGGCGGTGGCGAACCCGGCCCGGTTTCGGGGGGTGGGGGCAGGGCAGGCGCGGGTGCTGGCGGAGCGGGACTACGAGCGGAAGATGACGGCGGCCTTTCGGGAGATATACCGGGTTCTGCGGGACGACGGGGTGCTGACGGTGATGTTCACCCATAAGAAGGTGGAGGCGTGGGACGCGCTGGCGGCGGCGCTGATAGAGGCGGGCTTCACGGTGGAATCCTCGTGGCCGGTCCACACCGAGAGCGAGCACTCTCTGCACCAGGCGAAGAAGAACGCCGCCCGGAGCACAATTCTGCTCTGCTGTCGGAAGCGGACTTCATCTCTGCTCCCCGCTGCTGGTGGCGACTGGGGGACAGGGGATGATGTCTGGTGGGACGACCTGGCCCCGGAGGTGCAGCGGGTGGCGCGGGAGAAGGCGGAGGAGTTCGCGAAGCAGGGGATTAGTGGGGTGGACCTCTACCTGAGCGTCTTTGGGCCGGTGTTGTCGGTGATTTCCCGCCGCTGGCCGGTCTGGATGCGGGAGGTGGACGAACGGACGGGGGCGCCGAAGGTGCTGCGTCCGGAGACGGCGCTGGACCTGGCGCGGCAGGAGGTGATCCGGTTGCGCAAGCGGGGGCTTTTGGGCGGGCGGGAGGTCCGTTTTGATCCGGTGACGGACTGGGTTTTAATGGCGTGGGACGCGTTTCGGGCGGAGCGGTTTCCGGCGGACGAGGCGCGCAAGTTGGCGATTGCGCTGGGGTTGGATGTGGAGCGGGACCTGGTGCGGGCGCGGGTGGTAAGCAAGGCTGGGGACGACGTGGTGTTATTGGAGCCGAAGGCGCGGCGGGGGAAGGGGCGGGTGGACCCACAGGCGGAGCGGTTTGAGGCGTGGCTGGATGCGGTGCATACGGCGATGCTGGTTTATGAGGAGGACGGGGCGGCGGCCTGCGAGGCGTTTCTGAAGCGGACGGGGCTGATGGGGGATGCCACCTTTCGGGCGTGTTTGCAGGCGATGCTGAACGCCGTACCCCGAACGCGGGTGAGGGGAAAGTTCGTCCGTCCGGAGGCAGAGGTTTTGGACCGGTTGCGGCTGGCCTTCTTCCCGGACCTGGAGGTCGTGGAAGAGGAGCCTCCCCCGCCAAAGATGGCGCAGATGCGGATGCTGTAGAGGGCTATCCGAAAAGGGGGATCCTGAGCGGAGGGAAGTGCCTATGGAGGTCTTTCTGGAAAAACCCCTTCCTTTTCAAAGGCTTGCCGGGATTCTGACCGAAGAACTGGCCAGGGAGGTCGTGGAGGAGGCCTGGAGGGTATATCTCCAGATGCCGGAAGGGTCTTCGCCTCCGAGAAGCGCGCTGAAAGCGGCGATTCGCCAGCATCTTTATATACCTGGCTTCCGGCCCGGACAGGCCCACAGGGCACCTGCGGCTCGGCTGAAGCAGGCTCTGATGGAGGAATGGCGGTTCTACGAAGACATGGTGCAGGCTGTCTTCCGTCTGTGGGCGGAAGCCAGAAAGGAACTCATCTCGCAGGTGACGGCATTTCTCCAGGAAGCGGGATTGCCGGCAAAGGGATTGGATGGACCGGAACTGGTTGGGTATTGGAAGTGGGCCGAGTTTCAGGCCTGGGTGGACCGTTTCCGGGAGACCTTTCCTGAAGCGGGGACGGAGGACGAAGTCCGTCTGGCTATCGCGCTTGTAACGGGTCGGTTACCTTTGCCCGATGAGGTCTATGACCAAATTGCTGAAATCTTTTCCGGAGAGAGCGAGATGCCCAAGAACTTCTGGACGCGCGTTCTGGAAGAGATGCGGAGCCTTCCTCATGAGGCTCCCGAGTGGGAGACCCTGGACGAATTTCTCCAGGCTGCGAGAGAGATTGGGGAAGAGAAACAGAGGGAACGGGCAATTCGTCTCCGACGCAACGCGTTGCAGGAGGCACTGGAAGCCTTCCGGGCCGGTTGGGGCCAGTGGATAGAGTTCTTCCAGATGCATCAGTGTGCCGCGTGGAGCGCTGATGCCTGCTTGCCCGATCAGATTGAAAATGTGTACTCCACCCTGCGGGACCTGGAGAGCCTGATCGGTCAATACGAAACTTTGTACAACAGTCGCCCATCCACGATGATGGAACGGCGGGAACGGGAGCGCCAATTGGCCGAACTGGAGGAGAAAGTCTTGGCGCTGTATGCTGATTTGAACGGGCGTCTGGCTTTTCAGGAGATGACTCCTTCGCTGGCGGAAGAGATGCTTACCGAGGAGGTGGAGGGCTCTGCTGAGGAAGAAGCAGGTGTTCCGGAGGAAGTTCCGGTGCCGGAAGTGTCTCTTCCCTTTGAAGAGACTCCGGGTGAGGTGGCCCCGGAGATGGAGGAGACCCTATTGCTTTCAGAGTCGGAGGAAGTCGCTTCGGGACCGGTTGAGGAAGAAGAGGCAATTTCCGAGGCCCCGGTGCTTCCTGTGGAGGCCAGGCCGGTTGAGGAAGAAGAAAAGGTAGTTCCCGAGGCTCCAGTGCTCCCTGCGGAGACCAGGCCGGTTGAGGAAGAAGCGGAGGCTATGCCCGTTGAGGTAGAGCCGACAGAGGCTCAGCCGGTTTCTCCCTCGGCGGAGACATTAGAGGAAGAAGCCAATCGTCTGCTGGTATCTATGTTGAACGAAGGGGATATACTGACCGGTTACTGGCTGGCATGGGCGATGGAACATCAGGGCCTGAAGCCGCGGATCCCTTCGCTGTTGATCCAGGCCGTCCAGGGGTCTTTCTGGGCGATGCGGGTATGGCCGGAGGTTCCCATCAGGATTCTGGACGACATGC
Organism: Thermoflexales bacterium; assembly: GCA_014360895.1. GTDB lineage: Bacteria > Chloroflexota > Anaerolineae > B4-G1 > DUEL01 > SpSt-77. The sequence goes on from JACIWQ010000060.1 coordinate 7,845, forward strand.
GTTTTATTCCCCAGCAGATGCCTGCTCCGCAGAGCAGGGTGGAGCAATGGATGGGGGCGGCAGCGGCTCTGTATCTGGCACTGGTAGCGCCGCTGGATGGATGGGGAGATTGGCTGAACCTCAGCGCCGAGGATATTCCTGCTCTGAAAGACTTGGCGGCATCGGTACGTTCTTTTGCCGCGCTGGGATGGCCCCTTCAGCCAGAAGATGTAATAAGCACGCGGCGGAAGGAGGCGCGGGAGCAAGCGATTCAGGCCCTGGCAGAGGAAGCGCGCCGGTGGCTGGAAGGGGCTCCGAATCGCCGGACAAACTATCAGCGTGCTTCGGCGGTCTGGCGCTATATGACCCGACCTCAGGGAGATTTGTACGAGTGGTTTGTCCTGGTCGCTCAGGATCAGCGGCAAAATCTGGATAAAGTCCAACAGGCTTTAGAGAACTGGCGGAATGAGGGATGGGTGGATGACCGGATTCAGGAGATAGACCTGGAACTGGTGGGCCGCAGATTGAGCCCGATAGAGGGCGTGGCTCGCAAGCAGATTATCCGCTGGGTAGGGGAGGCCTGTGAACTTAGCGAAAAGTGGGTACGGGCCGTAGTCTTGGAACGTCAGTTGGCCCAGCGAGGGGAATGGTTGCAAGAACAACTCCATATGCTTCTGAGACAGGTCATACAAGCCCTTCCGGAAATTGATCAGCGGATCGGGGAGGTTCTGGCGTCTCTCCCTGAGTACGAGGCGGAATTCGCGGCCCTCTCGCTGTTGAGGCGGTCCGTCCTCGCTCTCAAGCGGATTTTCACGCTTCCGGATAGCGCTTTACCGGTAGGAGTTAACGATGTTGAGGAAGGAGCGCTTCGGGAACGTTCGTTCCAGGAGAACCTTGCCGAGCGCCTGCTTCGGTATCCTGAAGCGTTGGTACTGGGTATGGACAACGATGGGGATATTGTTTTGCAGACCCAGAACGCCGGGAATCTGTTGAGGATGCTGCTGGACCCTTCTCTTCGGTCTCGCTCACCGGAGGATATCGTTGCTCGCTGGATTGAATTGAGAGATTACCGCTTTATGGACAACCTTCTTGCCACCCTGTTTCCCCCCGAAGACCCGCGCCGAGAAATACTGGAGGCCCGATGGCGGGAGGCCTTTCGCAGCGATCTTCGCTCTTTGAACGAAGAGGTTGGAACGGCTATGGCCGCTGTGGAACAGGCTCTGATAGATGGCCTGATTTCCGAATCGGAGAGGACTCGTTACACCGGGGTCATTGAGGCTGTTCGGAAAGAGATTTCCAGAATCGGTCAGTCGCTGGAAACCGGTCGGCACAGGCTCAATATCCGGGAATTCTGGGAGCGGCTTGGCGCTATATACGGGGAACTGGAGGAGAAGCGCCGAAGTCGTCTGGCAGGGCAGCGGAGGCGGTGGGCGCAGGTGCAGGAGCCCCTCGCGAGTGTTCTCTCACAGGATCAGTTCCAGAGGGTCCGGTGGGCCCTGGAAGGAGCCCTGGAGCGAGGGGAAATCCGGGTGGTGGATGAATATCTGGTAGGTTTAGAGGATGCCCTTCAGGGAAAGCGAGAAGCCTTGGACCCTCTGCTGACCCCTGTGGAGCGAAAGGACCGCCTGCAGGAGTTCCGGGAGGCGATTCAGCCCCTGACAGAGGTTCTGAATAAATACGAGCTTCCGGAGATTGCCCGGAGAATCGTTAAGGAAGAAACATATCTGGGAGATCTGGGGTTGCCCCATCTTCCCAAGTCTCGGAAACTGGAAATTGCGCGCGCATTGCTCGCCTGGCATTACCTGAAGCGAAACCAGGTCCTGAAAGATAGCGCTGAGGAGTTCCGTCGGGTCGCCGATCTGATGAGGTATCTGGGCTTTCGGGTCCAGGAGACCTCCGCCGTTTCCCTCGTGCGTCGGGAGCCCGGTCTCCGGCACTGGCGAATTAGAGCGATACCCGAGAGGTCTGAACTGGTCCCTGTGCCGGAGTTCGGCTCCAAACTCAACGGCGAATACGACGTCATAGGAATCTGGGACCGGCCTGGCTTTAACCTGATGAGCGCGCTGGTGGAGCGGACGGCGGACCGTCCGGCCATCGTGTTTTACTTTGGGCGGTTGCTGAAGCGGCAGCGGGAGGACCTGTTGAACTCGGACGCACTACGCTTTATGCGAGTGCCGGTTCTGGTTCTGGACGAAACCCTCCTCCTATTCCTGGCGCGCGAATACGATGTTCGGATGGAAGCCTTCTTTGCCTGCACGCTCCCATACACAAGCCTGAACCCTTATGTGCCGTTTGCTGCCGGGTCGGTTCCGCCGGAGATGTTCGTGGGGCGGAAGGAGGCGATTGCGAAACTACTGGATCCTCTGGGGCCGGCTATCGTATACGGTGGCCGTCAGTTGGGAAAGTCGGCCCTGCTGCGGCAGGTCTGGCGTGAATTTCACGATGGGTCCAGGAATTTCGCGATTCTGGAAGACATTAAATCTGTGGGAGACCCGCGCTCGGGCCATGATTACGAGCGCGCGTTCTGGGGGCGGCTGGTAGAGGCAGTCAATCGGGTAGGTTTCCTGGATGTCCCTTCAAATATTTCTCCTGAGCGGTTACTGGAGCGCATCCGGCAGCAGATAAGTGAACGGGGTTACCGGCTGCTTTTGTTGCTGGACGAGGCGGACAACTTCCTGGAAGCAGATTCCGGAAACAACTTTCGTGTGGTTGGAGCCCTGAAAAGATTGATGGATGATACGGAGCGACAGTTCAAAGTGATGTTTGCCGGTCTGCACAATGTCCAGCGTTTCCAGCGGATTCCCAACCAGCCCCTGGCTCACCTGGGCCAGCCGATTGAGATCGGCCCTCTGGAGCCAGAGGCAGCCCGGGAACTGCTGGAGCGCCCACTACGGGCTCTGGGGTTCCGGTTCGGCGAAGACCCCTTGAACGAGGACCCTTCCGTTGTTCTGTATGTGCTTTCGTATACAAACTACCACCCCGGACTGATCCAACTGTTTGCGAAGGAACTGGTGGACCGGCTTCGGAGCACACGGCGTGCAGGACTTCCTCCCTTTGGGGTTACTCGGGCAGATGTGGAAACGGTCTATCGCCAACCCGAAGTGCGTCAAGCCATTCGGGAACGATTTACTTGGACACTGGCGCTGGACGAGCGCTATGAGGCGATTGCTCTGGCAATGATCCTGGACCAATGGGATGCTCGGGATGGATTTGACCGTTTGTATCGCTCGGGGGAAATCCGGAACCTGGTTCAGGAATGGTGGCCTGCGGGATTTGAGGGGATGGAACAAGACCAATTCAGAGGCTACCTGGATGAAATGTGTGGTCTGGGGGTCCTGGACCGTGCCCGGGTCAACGGTGAAGACCGGTACCGCCTTCGCAGTCCAAATGTGGTTCAACTGATGGGTACTTATGAGGAACTCTGGGAGCGGCTGGATGAGATTACCCGGAAGGCTCCCGCGCCTCCTTTGCGCCTGGAGAGTCACCATGCTTTGCTGGATAAAGCCGTATATAGCCCGTTGACCTATGCACAGGAGGGATCTCTGAGAAATTCCCGCACGGGCGTTGGATTGGTTTTCGGCTCAGAAGCATTGCAAATTAGATACCTAAAAGAAGTGACCCGGCGCTTTGTGGAGTTCCTGCCTGCTTCTTCCTCTGCTCAGAAGGATTGGGAAGAAATTCGCATCTCGTCTAAAACTGGTAAAGCCTTAATGGCATGGCTTGAGGACCGGAAAAAAGAAGGTCGGGGATCTAACCTGCGGGTGTTCTTCCGGGATTTGGAGACGGCGTTCTGGACTCCTGAAGAACTGGAGGAACAAGTCCAAGCGGCTCTGAGATTCTGTAGCGGTCATTCTTGGGCCAGGGTTATCTTTGCTTTTGGGCCGATGGCGGCCTGGCAGTGGTTCCAATTACCCTGGGAGCGCCGGGAAAACCTGGAAGAAAATGTAGGAGGCGTGGTTGCAATTCGGCCCTGGGACCTGGTGGGAATCCGGCAGCGGCTGGAGCAGCATAAGCCGGAACTGATGAGCCATGACCGGCACTGCCGCAGAGTCCACGAGGTGACTGGAGGCTGGCCTTTCCTGCTGGATGAGTTTCTCCAGAGATGCCGAACTGATACCGACCCGATTCCTCCCCTGGAGCAGTTCGCGAAAGAACTCACGCAACCCGACCATCCGATTCGCCGCAAGTTTCTGGAATCCCTCCAGATTCCTCCGGGTGTTCCTGAGAGGCTTGTCACGCGCCTCCACAGGGAGCAGCAGGACCGCGGAGGGGAGGATTATTGGGTGCCTCGCGATGTGGTTTACCTACTGGTGGAAGAAGAGGCGGCGCCCCCGCAACTTGTGGACGCGGCTGTGGAGTATCTGCTCCGGATGGCTGTCCTGCGTCAGCGGTTAGCGAAACAGAGCCTCCGAACCAGAAGGGAGCCGGATAAAGAGGTTTCGCTGGATCCAACGGTGTACCGCCTATGGACCGAACGACAGTCAATCTGACCTCCTTGCTGGCTGTGCTCCCTTCTTTCCAGCGTTTCCTTCAAACCATAGAGAGAGCCCTGCGAGACGGCCACAATGTCTGGGCGCTGTTACCCCGTGGAATAGAGCCCTTCTTCCTTATAGAATTGCTTCGCCGATACCTGGAGGGCCCCGGGGGGGATGGTCGTAGATATTGTAGACCTGGACAATGTGGGAGTCTCTGACCCCTTTGAAGTCTTTAAGGGGATGGTAGAACCCTGGGAGGATACCTGCTCATGTCGGGTTTTGGAGGATTTGGCGGGTTCGCCGAATCCGGAGCCCGAAGTGTTGCTCATCCAGCCGCGAGCGGAGGGACCGACTCTGGATGACCAGTGGCTTCTTGCTCTGGAACGCTGGGCATCGGCTGCCAAGCGTTATGCTCCATCCCAGCGGCGGAAATTGTGCGTTGTAGTGCCTGCGGATTCTCTTCCGAGGATGCCCCAGCCCGATATAACCGTCGCTGTACAGAGATGGTGGGGGATCCCATCGGCTCTGGAGACGCGGCTGGCCTGTCGCTTGGCTTCTCAGGAGGAAGGCCCTGTCTCTCTATGGAGGGAGCATCTCATCCCATCGCTGGCCGGTAACGACCTGGCCCTGGGGGAGTATCTCTGGGATATTGTGATGGGGCCGGAGGATGAGATTCTGGCAGGCCTGGCCCAGTATGGTATGGAGAGGGGATGGCAAAAGGCAGATGCGGAGGAGGCTTATAGAGTCTGGAGTCCCCTTCCTCCGGGAAGAAGGGAGATCCAGTTACCACGTCAGGTTTTCTCCTTATGGGCGCGAGGGTGGATCGTATATACTCCGGAGTATGGGGGTGAAATTCACTCCGCTCTTGTGGCGCTGCTGGATGAGCAAAACAACCAGGAGATTGCCCACCGACTCTGGCGTGCCCAGACCCCGTTACTCTTACCGGTTGTAGATAGTGTGAGGCTCAATATTTGTGAGCAGTTGACCCAGATGTATGGCCGAACCTGGACGACCTGGGTTGATGGGTGGGATGATGCTTCGTATCCGGAACTTGGGGTAATAGAGAGTGCCTTGCGGAAAGGGAATATGCGTGAATCGGAAAAGCATCGGTGGCTGAAGGTTGTTCAGTTGACTCGGTTGATTCGTAACAAGTTGGCCCATTACACCCCCATTTCTTTCCAGGAATTCATTGAGTTCTGGGAACGGGCTACTCCTTTCCTGAAAGTTGGAGGAGCCCATGTCGCTTCGTGATTTCCCTTTTCTTCTCTCCTACACTACCGCTGACGACCCACTGCATACCTTCTATATCCCCGCTCTCTCGGTCAGTATTCGCTACGACCGGATGGCGGGGTTTTTCTCTTCCAGTGCGCTGGCGGTGGCGGCGGCGGGAGTGGCTCACCTCATCGCAGGCGGCGGCCAGATGCGCCTCTTGGTCGGCGCTGAACTGAGCCGGGAGGACGTGGAAGCGATTCGCCAGGGGCAGAGCCTGCCGGAAGTCGTCGCCGCGCGGATGGAGGCCGCCCTTCCCGACCCCGACGCGTTGGCCGACATACTGATGCGGGACCGACTGGCCGCGTTGGCCTGGATGGTCGCCGAGGGGACGCTGGACCTGCGGGTCGTTCTGCCCAGAGGGAGAGATGGCCTTCCCCTGCCTGCCAGTGAGGCCCGAGAGTATTTCCACGCCAAAGTTGGCCTCTTCACCGACGCGGCGGGCAATCAGGTGGCCTTCTCCGGGAGTGTGAACGAATCGGAGACTGGCTGGCGCTACAATTATGAACAGTTCGTCGTCTTCCGCTCCTGGACGGAGGAGGGGCGGCTCTACGTGGCGGAGGTGGCCCGCCGTTTTGAACGACTCTGGGAGGGACGGGAACCAGACTGGATTGCCCTCCCAGCGCCGGAAGCAGCCCGTCGGCGCCTTCTAAAGTACAAACCCGACCGACCGCCCCGACGTGACCCGCTGGAGCGGGCGCCTGCAGCCCCAAAACGGGAAGCGTGGGAGACTCCCTTGCCTCTGGAGCGGGCGGAGATTCTTCGCCACTTTCTGCGCGACCTGCCTTGTCTGGTGGGGGCGGAGGGAGTGGGAATGGTGACAGCGGCAGTGGTGCCCTGGCCTCACCAGTGGGCTGTTGCCCGGCAGGTAGTGGAGACCTTCCCCACCCGTTATCTTCTGGCCGACGAAGTGGGGCTGGGCAAGACCATAGAGGCGGGGCTTATTCTGCGGGAACTCTGGTTGCGGGGGATTGTCCGCCGCGCTCTCATCTTGGCCCCTCGCTCCGTCTTGCGCCAGTGGCAGGAGGAGTTGTACGAGAAATTCGCTCTCTCCGTTCCCCTCTACGACGGCACCGTCTTTCGGGACCTTCACGGGCGGGAGTTTGTCCCGACCACGCCCAATCCGTGGGATGGTGTAGACTTAGCGCTGGTCTCCAGCCAGTTGATTAAGCGGGCAGAGCGGCGGGACCTGCTCCTGAGTGCCCGTCCGTGGGATTTGGTGATTGTGGACGAGGCCCATCATGCCCGACGGCGGGATTTCCAAGACCTTAGTCGGTATCGGCCCAACCGGATGCTGGACCTGCTGAACCGGCTGCAAAGCCGGACGCGAGGGCTTCTGCTCCTGACGGCGACGCCGATGCAGGTTCATCCGGTGGAGGTGTGGGACCTGTTGCGGCTGCTGGGGTTGAGCGGGCTGTGGGGGAGCGACGAGAAGGCTTTCCTGCGGTTCTACGAACAACTGCGCCTTCCAGCGGACGCGATGGATTGGCCCTTCGTTCTGCGGATGGTCCGGGCAGAGCGAGAGGTATCCGACAGTGGGGTTGACCCGGCCCTGGCGGAGGAGTTGCGCCGCCGGTTGGGGCCGGTGGACGGTGAGCGGGTCCTGCGGGTGGTGCAGGAAGGAGATGTCGGGGCGTTGCGGATGCTTGCCCCGGAAGCGAAAGAGGTAGTACGAGGGCTAATCCGGGGACAGGCGCCGCTGGCTCGACGGGCCTTCCGGCATACCCGGGCGTTGTTGCGGGAGTACGCTCAACGGGGGTTGCTGCGGGAGCGGATCCCAGCCCGTGATCCCCGGCTGGTTTGGATTCCGATGCGGCCGGAGGAGCGGGCGCTCTACGACCGGATAGAGGAGTACATTGCCCACTTCTACCGGCGCTACGAGGGAGAGCGGAAGGGTTTGGGGTTCGTGATGACGGTCTACCGCCGACGACTGACCAGCAGTTTCTACGCTGTGCGGCGGAGCCTGGAGCGACGGCTGGCTTTCCTGCAGGGTCAAGCCGACCTGGGGTTGGAGGAGGACCTGGAGCAAGATGTACTGATTCGGGATGTGGACGAGGTGGATTGGGCGGATCGGTCCCTCTTCCAGGAGGAAATATCTTACTTGGAAGACTTCTTGGGGGAACTCTCCCGGCTGGGGAGTCCGGATTCCAAGGCGGAGCGGTTGCTAACGGACCTGCAAGAGGTATTCCGGCGTCACGAGACGGTGTTGGTCTTCACCCAGTACACGGACACGATGGACTATCTGCGGGAGCAGTTGCGGGCCAGTTACGGGCGATATGTGGCCTGCTATAGCGGGCGGGGTGGAGAACGGTGGGACGGGGTGATGTGGGTGCCGGTAGGGAAGGAGGAGGTGAAAAACGATTTTCGGGAGGGGCGGATCAAAGTTCTTCTCTGCACAGATGCGGCGAGCGAAGGGTTGAACTTTCAGACCTGTGGAGTGCTGATCAACTACGACATGCCGTGGAACCCGATGCGGGCGGAGCAGCGGATTGGACGGGTAGATCGTATTGGGCAGCGGTACGAGCGGGTGGAGATTCGGAACTATTTCTACGAGGAGACGGTGGAAGCGCGGGTATACCGGGCGCTGGCCGAACGTATTCGCTGGTTTGAGGTGGTGGTGGGGGCACTGCAGCCGATTCTGGCGCAGGTAGGGGAAGCGATAGAGGAGGCGGCGATGACGCCGGCGGCAGAGCGAGAGGTGGTGTTGCAGCGTCAGTTGGAGCAGATAGAAAGGAGGCTGGGGAATCTGGAGGCCGGGTGGAACCTGGACGAATGGACGAGGCAGGCAAAGGTAGAGCAGGAGCCCCAAGGGCCCCTCTCGCTGGCGGAACTGGAGGAGGTACTGACGACGACGCCTGGCCTTCGGGAGCATTTCCGACCGAATCCGCAAATTCCTGGCACATACCGGTTGCTGAGTGAAGGGAGCGAGAATGTGACGGTTACCTTTGACCCCGCGGTCTACGATGCCCATCCGGAGACGGTGCAGTTGCTGACGTTTGGGACCCCGCTTTTGAAAACGTTACTGGGGCGGAGGATTGAGAAAGGTGAGGGGGCGGTTCTGGGTCCCTTCCTGCGGTTGGAGGTGAGGGAACCGCTGGAGCGAGTTGGGTACTACGTGCTGGAGGGGAAAAAGCCCCGACTGGTATGTTCTCTGTCAGAAGCCCGGCGCGTTCTTGAACGTTCGGCCCCCGGCGAGGATTGGACAGAGGAAACCATTGCCGCGGCACAGCGGGACTTTGAGGCGCGAGTAGAAGAGGAGTGGGCGCGTCTTCAGGAGGGCTGGGAACGGTTGGAGCGGGCGCGAGAGCGGGTCCGGGCGGCGTACGCGGCCCGGCTGCTGGTGCAGGCGGCGCTGATAGAACTGGCGCTGGGGCGACAGCCGGACCTATGGAGGGAAGAGACCTATCCGACGACTTTTGACCAGGAGGCCGTTCTGAGGCTCAGACGGCACGGTTATCCGTGGACGGCGCTATTGCGGCTGGCGCAAGGGGAGATAGAACGACCGTCGCCGACGGACCCGTTCTTTCTGGAGATTCAGCAGGAGACGCGGGAGCAACTGCGGGCGCGCTGGGAGCGGCTGCGACAGCGAGCGGAAGCGTGGCTGGGGGGAGGAACGTGAAGCGTGAAACGTGAAACGTGAAACGTGAAACGTGAAGCGTGAGGCGTGAAACCTCAGGCGCTTCCCTGGCCCCGGTTCCAGGCCTCCAAGAGCCGCTCCCGTTCCCGCCGCACCGGCCCCAGCCACCGGAGCAGCCACGTGAGCGCCAGCGTCAACCGCACCATCAGCGCCAGGTCCCAGGTCCGCACCCCGTAGAGGACGCTGAGCCACGTGAACCACGCCAGGAACAAGGCGATAACGACCAGGACCACGCAAGGAATCCCCATTAACGCCCACCACACAGCTGGCTTCAGGGGCGCCAGGGCCAGCACTGGCATCATTCCCGCATCCACCCCCAGCAGCAGTTCCGTCGTCCGGTTGGACCGGCCGATGAGCAGTTCCAGTTCCTCCGCCATCCAGATTTCCCGCCGCTCCAGGTGCCGGCGGAGGTTGGTGATGGGGGTCAAAACGGTCGTCCACTGCTCCCACCGCCGGTTCCAGTCTTTTCTCCCTGCCAGCAGGGCCAGCAGTGCCACGCCGAGCCCGAAAACCAGTTTGGGGAGGATGCCCAGGATTTGGGCGAAGGTGGCCACCAGGGCGAAGGAGCGGGGCATCGGGGGCGCGGAATACCCGGCAGCCCAGTCCCTCCGGAAGACGGCCTTCTTTCTCCAGCGGCGCTGATCCCGCTCCCGGTGGCCGGTCGGGTCGGCTTCCCGCCGGACGCGGAAGACGACGGGGGTAACCCGCCACATCTGCACCTCCTGGGGTCGCCACCACTCGGCGGGGTGGACGGCGACCCGTTCCACCAGGCCGGTTCGCTCCAGGTCGCGCAGGACCTGGCGGGCGGTCTCCGGCTTCGTATCCCAGATGGCGCCGGCGAGGGGCTCCTCCAGCGGGCCGCCCCGCTGGGTTCGCCAGACCAGCCGCTCTATCCTCTCCCGCCGCTCCGGGCCGATGCGCTCCCACTGCCGTTCCAGGAGCCGGAGCAGGTATTCCCACTCCCCGCCTTTCAGCCCCTCTTCCTCCAGGAAGGTCAGGACATCTGCCCAACTGCTGTCCTGGGCCATTCGGGCGGCGATGCGGAGCGCCTCGGGGTGCCAGCCCAGGAGGTGGCCGACCCGCCGGATGATCTCTCGTTCCCGCTCCCCGATGGAACGTTCTTGCACCTGCTGGATCAGGGCGAAGCCCTCCGGTTCCTGCATTCCCCGGAGGAGGACTTCGGCGACCTGTTCCCGGTGGAGCCAGTGTTCTATTGCGGCCCGGACTTCGGGGCCTTTCTGGGTGGTGAGGAGGAAGACGACCTGGGGGCCGGCGGGGGCGATGAGGGCGTCCAGGTCTTCGGTGGGGAGGGTGTCGTCAATGACGACCAGGAGGCGGCGGTGGGGGTGGGAGACCCAGCGTTTCCAGGCCTCGCGTTGGGTCAGGGGGGAGGTCTGGAGGCCGACCCGGTAGATGGCCTGTTCCAGGAGGTGTTTCTGGGAGCCGTCCAGCCAGAGGATGGCGTGGTGGAAGTGGCGGCGGACGGCGGGGTCCTGGGTGAGGGCGGCCAGGAGGGTGGTCTTGCCGATGCCGGCGACGCCGGTGAGGAGGATGGCTTTCCAGCGGGCCTGGCGCCAGGAGGCCATCTGGGTCACCATCTGGCGGAGTTGGTTCTGCTCGGTGCGGGGGACGAAGGGGATGGGGAGTTGGGGGTCGGGTTCCGGGAGGGGTTGGGGTTTTCCCTTCTCCCACCATTCCCGGAAGGAGTGGTCTCCGGCGTCTTTCTGGAACTTGTCGGTCAGGGTTTGCTGGATGTCCTCCCAGGACCAGCCGAGGGGGGCGATGCCGTTGAGGGCCTCGGCGACGGTCCAGTCGGCTCTCCACCAGCGATAGAAGGTCTGGAGAATTTTTACCATATGCTGAGGGCTGGGTTGCCGCCGTCCGGCCAGCCAGTGGGAGACGGCGCTGAGATCCACCCCTGCCTCAGCCGCGATCTCCTTGTTGCTTTTGCCTGCCCGCTGGAGCCATTCAGCCAACGCCTGGCCGAACAGTAGGCTGCCTGGCCGGGTCTGATCCTGTCGGTCTGATGGTATGGTCAACTTTTCCTGGCCTCCGGTCAACTTTAGGGGCTGGAATGGTCAACTCTTTTATGATACTCTGAAGTCAGAATCTGGCAACAGGGCATCGGGGTGTCCTGTTTCTGGAAGCGGTACCGCCCTATCCGAGCCTGCCGGCAGGCAAATCCCGAAGGAGGATTTGCCGTGGCGAACAAACTGAGTGTCAGCGATGAGGCGATTCGGAAGGAGTTTCTGCGCAAGTTGGCGGAGATAGAGCGAAGGCGGCGGCGGAAGCGCCGCCGGAACGGGAATGGCGGCAACGGCCGCTGATCCCTGCGCCGGTCGGGGTTGGGCCCACCCCGACCGGCTTCCCCCACAAACCCACCCACGCCCATCCCCCCCACAAGAGCCACGGG
>JACIWQ010000061.1 GCA_014360895.1 Thermoflexales bacterium
TTTTTGGATGAAGAGACCCAGCAGATGCTCCGGGAGGAGTATGACCTCTACTTATTGACTCCTCTCCGGAACAATATGCGGCCCACGCCGTTTGTGCTCCCGTCTTTCCTCAAAGGGATTCGGCAACAGATAGAAACGGTGATTGGCCAACTGGCAGAACGGTTCCGCATTCAATCTATGCGAGTACGCAAAGGATGGACGCTTTTGGCCAAGTGGTTTCGCAAAATCCTGGCTCACACCATATGTGTGTGGCTTAACCTCCAGTATGGGCGACCACCCCTGGATTTCGCGGGGCTGGTCTCTGTGAAATAATGTTGCACATGGCGTAAAAGAGATTCGTCGTTCAGATACTCCGACCAGATGAGTCTTCGCATCCAGGCCTCTCCCGAATAACGTATTTATAAGCATTCCGGACATCTCGCGCTAAAAACACGCCCACACCTAGCACGACTATAAGAGCCAGCAGGAATTGTATGGGCTCTCTAAAGCCAAGCAAAACTTTCCCGTTATCCATGAGGAACAGGCCCCAAAGGATTATGGGGAAAGCGAACAACTTCCAGTCATAGTGTAAGGGATAATAGCGTTGCCCTATCCAGGCCATCAGAAGGGTGATGGTCATCCAGGCCACCAACCATGCCCACGCCGCACCAAACATTCCGTATGCAGGCGTCAGCACATAGTTGCCGGCAACATTAACTGCCAGGCCGATTGAATAAATCAGGCCAAAATATTTGGTGTGACCGCCTAAATAGATACCAATGGCTGCTGGATATTCCATAATGTTGATAGCCCGAACCAGCAAAATGAGAGGGAAAACGGCCATTGCTGGCGCATAGGTTTCAGTCGCAAAAACTGCAAACAGCGTGGATGTGAATAGGGCAAGGATGAACGCTGCCGACAGGGAGATAACAAACACGTACACCAGAATCTTGGAATAAATCACGCGAGCATTAGGCCATTTGGCGATCTGGAACATCAACCCGCCCCAGGCCACACCAAAGGGTTGATAGACCAACATCTGGAATATATTCCCGATTTTGATCGCTGCACCATAAAAACCGACCTGCTCCATCGTGCTATAGTGGCCCAAGAAATATCGTCCGGAAGCATCTAACATCATTCCCATAAACGCACTCCAGACAAGCGGCAGTCCATAGCGGATCATTGGCGCAATGATAGACCGTGCAAAGCCGGGAACTGCAGAGTGGAAACACAGAAATAGCAGCACCAGAACCCCTATACCATCGCCAACCAGCCTTCCCAGAAAAACTCCGTTAACACCTTCCTTTTGAATCACAATAAACCACAAACTGGCGCCGACAATAGCTAATAATCTGGTTATACCACCTAATGAGAACGCCACAGATTTTCGACGGGCACGCAAGTCTGCCAGTAAAAGCCCCTGCACATTTTCCAGCATCACAATGGGAGCCATTATCCAGGCAAAACTTCTCTCCTCAGTTTGGAGCCATTGTCCACCCAACGGGCTAACCATAACAATGGTCACCAAACTACCTCCAACAATCGCAGATGTCGTTCCAACAAGCAGGACGGAACCTAATAGGTCAGCCCGTTTTGACTCCCCAATTTCGGCGTACCATTTCAGGTAAGAAACCCCCAATCCCAACTGTGTTATCGTCACTACAACCAAAATGGTCACATCTAACAGGGAATATACTCCAAACTCTGCCGGAGGAAGATATCGGGTATAAAGGGGTACCAAGATGAAATTCCCCAGACCAACAACGACCGTGCCGATCAGATAAACGAAACTATCTTTCGCCAGGGTAAATAAAGAACCTATAAGCGAGTCATCTTGGATTGAGTTAGGTATAGGTATTTGTAAGAGAGACCCTTTCATTCCCACCTGTGAACCCTTCCCAATCGTTCTTCATATCTCCGCATAGAGTATTCACTCATTAGAGCATTCCTCACCCAGTTCTTTTGATAACCCGGACAATGTGGCTTGTTTACACAATTGATCGGCTCGTGCACTTTCCCCTACTGACCGCCAAAAGTTGATCAAGTTCCGCCAAATATCAACGCCCGGATTTTGCTTTAGCGCAATATTGAATTCATTTTCGGTCTGAGTAGCAAGATTTCGGTCGAATAAATAAATGATTTTGCCATAATGGATATGCGCCCAAGTATTCTTGTCATTCAATTCCACCGCTCTCCTCAGGCTTGATACCGCTTCCACCTTCTTCCCCTGCGCCCATTGTGAGAGCCCAAGAATCCGATATATCTCCGAAAGCAAAGGTGAAAAGGTGGGCGATTCGGGGCATATTGCAATTGCGCGTTCAAGAACGGTTTCCGCTTCTTTTTCCCTCTGATGCTCAAGCAAATACGTGCCCCATCTGAGCCACGCCCGGAGCCGCGTCTCCTCATCAATCCAGCCGTGATCAGCCAGAATGCTTTTCTCTAGCGCCTCCCAATCCTGAGCAGATTGAAATACTACATACCATTGAGCGCTTTCCAGATCAGCACCCAGCATAGAAGCCCGCCCATACCACCGCAGCGCCTCCTCGTAGCGCTGCGCCTTGCGGGCTGCTTCCCCGGCCTGGATGAAGTCCTGGGCGGTGAAGCCCCCCTCCCTCCACGCCGCGGCGGCTCGCTCCCGGCAGGAAGCCATCAGGCAGCGGGCCGAATCGGCGGGCACCACCTGCAGGTCTCCCCAGCCGGCCCAGTCCCCCGTCGTGTCTCCAGCCGGGCCGGGGTCCAGGGCCAGGGTCAGGCGGACCGCCTGCCCGGCCCAGGGGGTCAGGTCCACCTGCGCGGGCCACCAACCCCGGGCGTCCTCTGGCCGCAGGGTATGGCTGAAGACCTCCGCGTCCTCTACCCGCACGCGGTAGACCACGCCGTCGCCCTGAGAAGGTTGCAGGAGCGGATCCATCCCCATCCAGAAAAGCAGAGCAGTGGGAGTCACAGGCAGGGGGAGTCGGAAGGTCACCGTGACCGGCACGGCCACCAGAAGGACTGTCCGGCGCACCGGCTCTGCAGGCACCCACCAGCCAGGCCAGGCATCCGGGGCATCGGGCATCAGCCAGTGGGTATAGCCGGTAGAGGGTAGGGGATAGCCGGCAGCAGGGAAAGAGTCCGGCGTTTTCACCGGCGGTGCCGCTACGGCGATGGCCGGAATCAGCGTTGGGGTCACGTTGGTGCGATCTATGATAACCGGTCCGGAATCCGGCGCGATAGCAGGGAGGCTTACCTCCCCGGAAATGGGGAAATTGCGAGTCGGGTACAGCCGCTCGTAGGCCAGGCCCAGGTCCCACCAGGCCAGCGGGCTGGCGGGATGCAGGCGCACGGCCGTGGAGAAGGCCGCTACTGCCTCCTCGGGCCGGCCCAGGAGCAAGGCCGCCCGGCCCAGCCAGCGATGGGCCTGGGCGTTGCCGGGGTCGGCGGCGATAGCGGCCTCAAAGCGCGCCAGCGCCTGCGCAGCCAGGGATTGGGCCTCGGGCAGGGTCAGGGGTTCCGGTTCCAGCCAGAGGCCCCCCTCCTCGCCACGCCCTTCGGCCAGGAGCGCGCGGGCCAGCAGGCGCGCGCCCTGCTCCTGGTGGTAGAGGGCCGGCAGGCGCGCCCCCACCCCCAGGAGCAAAGCAAGGAGTATAGAAACGCCGACTACAGATTGCACGGATTTCACGGATAAATTTAACCACGGATGACACGGATTTCACGGATAAAATTTAATCTGTGTAATCCGTGAAATCTGTGGTTTCCTCCTACAACACCCGACGCCGGTGTTCCAGCGAGGGGGTGCCAAAGTTCAGGAGCAGGCCCACCCGCAGGCCTGTGGCCTTCAGGTAGTTGAGCAACTGGGCCTCGTCGGCCTCCGTCAGCCCTTTGGTGGCTTTCAGTTCGGCCACGACTTTCCCGTCCACCACGAAATCCGCCACGTATTCGCCCACTATCTCGCTCTTGTAGATGACCCTCAGCCGTTTCTGCCGCTCGTAGGGGATGCCGCGCAGGTCCAGTTCGCGCGCCAGGGCCGCTTCGTAGACTGCCTCCAGAAACCCGTGCCCCAGGGTTCGGTGTACCTCCATCGCCGCACCGATGATAGCCCGGGTCAGGTCTCCGTACAACAATTCCGGCATTTTGATTTCTCCTTATTTTAACCACAGATTACACGGATTGCACGGATTTTTCGGTATCCGTGTAATCTGTGAAATCCGTGGTTCCTCCATATTTATCATTCTAATCTGTGAAATCCGTGGTTCCCCCACCTGGCGGCCGGTCAGAGCGGCCACACGATGACATCTCCTCTGCGCCCCCAATCCCGGGCCAGTTTTTGCATAAAGACCAGGATGCGGATTTTTTCCTCCAAAGGAAGCAGGGTCCGTTCTATGCGGGCCTCCTCCTCGGCCCGGAACAGATCCTCCCGCCGGAATATCCGGTCTCCAATGACAATCTTCTGCTCACTCTCCATACCTTCCCACCAACGCCCGCCACTGCTGTTCTAAGCTGTATCGGCCCCGGGATCAAGGGAAAAGCTCCAGAGCCTGTGGTTTCATAGCCCCCCTTGCGGCCAACAGAATGCTTCACTGACCACTTTTTCGGCGGCCTGCTGTGAGGTGAAGCACGCCCACTCGTAGTACCCGTACTGGATGTCCACGAGGGCCCGCCCGTAATCCCGTTTCCCCTGCTCGTACCAGTCCTTCCAGCGATTCATGATACCACAAATTCATTCCGAATTTTCAGAATTTCGCCGCAGAGCCCCTGCTCCCCTGTCCCTCCGCTCCCTACTCTCCCGCTCCTCCGCTCTCCTGCGCCATCCCGCTCCGCCACCATTCCGTCACAAATGCCCCAAAGACAGCCAGCATCAGCCCCAGCACGCCCGCCACAGCGGTGTTGAGAAGTTTGCGGGGACTAGCGGGTTTCTCCGGCGGCGCGGCCTGGCTGGCCAACCGGACCTCCCCCGTGGAGGCGTCCTCGGCGGCGATGCGGGCCTCCTCCACCTTCCGCGCCAGCGTCATATACGTCTCCCGCGCCACATCCCGCGCCCGGGTCAGTCGGTCCGCCTCGGTGTAAATCTCCTGCAGTTGTTCCTGCAGGGCCAGAATCCGGGGCTCCAGTTCCGCCAGCCGCGCCTCAATCTCGGCCGACTTGGCCTCTAGGACCTGGGCCAGGTCGTCCAGAAAGGCGATCTGCTCCGGCAGGGACTTTTCCGAGAGCGTCGCCGCACTATCCACCTGCAACTGGATGGGCGCCGAAGCCTGGGCGTTGAAGGCCTTGATCTGCAGGAAGAGCGCGGTCAACTGATCCGCCAGGGTCGCGGGACGGTCGGCGGGCTGACGGCTCAGTTGCTCCCGCAGCCCTTGGATGTCCTGGATAATGTAGGTGATCTGGCGCTGGTCGGCCAGATAGTCCGCCTGCATCTGCCGGTATGAATTCAACTGGTTCTGTAAGACCGATTCCCGGTTGCGGGCCTGAAACTCCACCAGCGCCTCCTCGGCGGCGGTCAGTTCGGCCCTCGCCCGTTCCAGTTGCTGCTGGTAGAACTGCAGTTGGGATTGGGCCTCGGTGCCGTAGATTTCGTTGGCCCGCCGGACGAAAATCTCGGCCCAGAGATTAGCGATGTGCGCGGCCACCTCGGGGTCCCGGTAACGAACGGTCAGGCGGATCACACTGGGATCGGCCCCGGATTTGGCCTCCACGATCTCCTGCAGGTCCCGCAGGGTCTCCAGTTTTTCCGGTCGGGGGTTCAGCCGGGCCAGCAGTTCCTGGAGGACCTCGTCGCCGGTCGCCAGTTCCGGGTAGGCCTTGTAGGCGGGCTGAATCACGGCGTTGCTGACCGATTCCACCGGCGCGATGCGGGGGTCAAACTGCATCACGTAGCGGGGCTTGGTCACTGCCACCAGCGCGGTGGCCTCGTAGGTGGGAGGGAGGAGGAAACTCACCACCAGGGCGACAACAGCGGCGGCGACAGTCGTTCCCAGAATCCATTTCCAGTACTTGAGGAGGACCAGAACGTAAGCTCGCAGGTCAATTTCTTCTTCCATCGGACATTCTCCTGGGGAAAATGGGGCGCCATACCTGGGCAGAACTCCTGCCGGATATGTTCAGGACGCGGGCAGGCCAGACAGAAACTCATTATATCCCGACCTGCCCGGCGTGCAAGTTGGCTCTGGGGCGTTGGGACACACCCCGCAGCGGACGGCAATTACATTTTGCCTGAAACGGCTTTTGGTGTATAATATCACCGCCTCACAAGATCAGCGGCAAACGTCGGGGCAAAGGGGGCGGGGGTCTGTCCATCGGGCTGTCACCGAAGCATAGGGCTCGTGGGCAGGAAAGAATGACCGAAAAAATTCGCTATCCACATCTCTTCCGGGCGTTTTCATGGGCTTTGCTCGCCGCTGGACTTGTCCCTCTTGTCCTCCTCACCCGCACAACGCCCCCGCAGAACTGGCTTCCCCTGGCGGTTTTCATCCCCCTGGTTCTGATCGCCGACCGTTTCGCCATCCAGATGCCGGGGAACGTCATCCTCTCCCTGGAAACCACATTCCATCTGGCCTGCGCGCTGATTTTCGGTCCGCTGATGGCCGCCTGGGTGGCGGGAGTCAGCGCGCTCATCAGCGAAATCGCCCTCTTCCGCCGGTCACCGGATTTTGTCGCCCGAACCATCGGAATGTACATCGTCATGTGGCTGGTCGGCGGGGCTGTCTACAATGCCCTGGGAGGACCAATACCTCTCACCCGGCTGAAAGGGCCCGGACTGGGGCACGCGCTGTTGCTCTTCCTGGTCGTCACCGGAACAAACTGCGGGATTATGGCGGTGGACAGTCTGCTGCGCGGCACCTCCTTCTCCACATATATACTCCAGGTCGCCCCCCGCATCGTGGTCTTCAAGACGGCCTTTGCTCCCTTCGGAATCGTCGGAGCCGTTGCCTACACTGCCTTCGGCCCGATTGGAAGTCTTTTCTTTGCCCTAGGTCTCCTGACAGCGCTTGCAGTCCTGTGGGGATTCCAGCAGGCCTCCGAGCAACTGCAGCAACGGGTGACGACGTTAAACCTGCTCAACGAAATTGGGCAGATGATCAGTTCCTCACTGGAACTGGAGCCGCTCCTGAACCTGATTCACGAGGGGATCAGCCGATTCATGGATACCACCAACTTCTGGATCGTCCTCTACGATCGGGAGCGGGGCGAACTATGCTACGAGGTCATCTACGACGAGGGGCAAAAATACCCGCCGGAGCGGCTCCCGTATGACCCCACCCGTTTCCTGGCGGCGTATGTTATAGAGCGCCGGGAACCTCTGTTCCTTTCCACCCTGGAGGAGGTTCAAAAAGTCCCCATCTATCTGGAGACTACGGGCTCCGGGCGGTCTCCGGAATCCCTGATCGCGGTGCCGCTCCTCTCCCGAGGGCGCGCGATCGGTGCTATCTCGGTACAGAGTTACGAACCCCGCGCCTTTCGCCGGGAGGACCTAGAAACTCTGCTCATGGTCGCCACTCAGGCCGGAGTTGCCCTGGAAAACGCCCACCTGTTCCAGGAGGTGGAGGCCAGTCAACAATATTTGCGGGCAGTCCTGGATAGCGTGGACTACGCCGTGATGGTGACCGATCTGAGTGGGCGGGTTCAACTGGCCAACCGGGCAACCGAGAACGTCTTCGGCATCCAGGAACAGGACATCATCCATCGCCCGCTCGCGGAGGTCATTCGCCACCAGAGCTTGCGCGAAATCGCCGGGCGGATTACACAGGGAGCCGTGACCGGTCGGGAAAGCATCCAGGTCTCTTTGAGCGACGACCGGATTATGGCTACCCAGGTGGCCCCCGTCACCGACTCTCAGGGAGAGCGGGTTGGGTATGTGCTGGCCATGGCCGATGTCACCCCCTTGCATCGGCTGAGTCAGTTGAAATCCCAGGTGATCCGGATCGCGTCCCACGACCTGCGCAATCCCCTGCAACTGGCCAGCGGCTTCTTTCACATCCTCCTGGAGGAACTCCCCCCGCTGACGGAACTGCAGGCCAATCTGGCCCGCCGGGTCACCCACCACCTGAAGGCCATGGAGCAACTCATTGACGAGTTGCTGGAACTGGAACGGATAGAGGTCTCCGGGGAGCGACAGGAGGAACTCCTGGACATGGCCCAACTGGTCCAGCAGGCCGCGAGCGAGTATCGCTGGCAGGCAGATATGAAGGGCCTGCGGCTTTGGACCGAAATCATCCAGGACATTTCGCCCGTGCGGGGCAATCGCCGGATGCTCCTGCAGGCCATCGGCAATCTCCTGGACAACGCGATCAAGTACACCCCGGAGGGGGGGACCATCACCCTGCGCCTCTGGGAGGAGAACGGAGAAGTCATTCTCACCGTGCAGGACACCGGTGTGGGGATTCCTCCGGAGGCACTTCCCCACGTCTTTGAACATTTCTACCGTGCCCGCCAGCCCGGAACGGAGCATATCTCCGGAACCGGTCTGGGATTGAGCCTGGTCCAGAGTATCATCCGGGAACACCACGGGCGGGTGTGGGTGGAGAGCGAGGGGGTACCCGGGAAGGGTTCGCTTTTCGGCATCGCCCTGCCCGCCGCCGGGAAGCAGGCGGAGCATCCACCCGCCGACTTGCCAGATCGGGAGAATATGGTACAATAATCCTACCTTGGGGGCTCGTCTAAGGGTAGGACAGCAGACTCTGGATCTGCGTGTGGGGGTTCGAATCCTCCGCCCCCAGCCTGGTTCGTCGGAGATGCGCGGGGCCGCCTCGCTGGCGTGAGGCGGCCCTTTTGTTTCTGCGGATGATCCGCCCACAGTCCGGTTGCGCATTAGGGCAAAGAGGGGTATCATCACCCTGAACTCAGCTAACGGGGAGGAAGCAATGAACGTTCTGGTTACGGGGGGCGCCGGCTACATCGGCAGCATCGTCGTGGAAGAACTGATCCGCCGGGGATATTCCGTCGTTGTCCTAGATAACCTCTACACCGGCCACCGGGCCGCCGTCCATCCCCAGGCCACCTTCGTCTACGGGGACCTGGCCGACCGGCAGACCGTCCGCACCGTCTTTGAGACCTACCCCATAGACGCGGTCATGCACTTCGCCTCGTACACGCTGGTCGCCGAGTCTATGGAGTTGCCGTTCAAGTACCTGGGGGAGAACGTCACCAACGGGCTGAACCTGCTGCAGGAGGCGGTGGCCCACGGCGTGCGCCGCTTCATCCTCTCCTCCACCGCCAACTTGTTTGACCGGCCGCGTCGGATTCCCATAGACGAAGAAGAGGACATCGTCCCGGGGAGCCCCTACGGGGAGTCCAAGAACCTGCTGGAGCGGATTCTCTCGTGGCTGGACCGTATCTACGGCTTCCGGTATGCGGCGCTGCGCTACTTTAACGCCGCCGGAGCCTCTCCTTCGGGCGAACGGGGGGAGGACCACGACCCCGAGACCCACCTGATCCCGCTGGTCCTTCGGGTGGCGCTGGGGCTCCAGGACAAAGTCACCATTTTTGGAGACGACTATCCGACCCGCGATGGGACCTGCGTGCGGGATTACATCCACGTCATGGACCTGGCCCAGGCGCACATCCTGGCGCTGGAGGCGTTGGACCAGGGAAGCCGGACCTACAACCTGGGGAACGGGCAGGGGTTCACAGTCAAGGAGGTGATAGAGACCTGCCGGGAGGTGACCGGTCATCCGATTCCGGCGGTGGTGGGCCCCCGGCGGCCCGGCGACCCGGCGGTCCTGGTCGCCAGCAGCGAGCGGATCCGCCGCGAGTTGGGGTGGAAACCCCAGTACCCGGACCTGCGGACAATTGTGGAGCATGCCTGGAACTGGCACCGCACCCATCCGCACGGGTACGGGGACTGAGGGGGACGGGCCAGGCACTTCGGAAGTGCCTGGCCCGTCGGTTTGCTTTATGAAGTGAGCGCGGCTCTCACCGCGCACAGCGTCGCCTCTATATCCTCGTCGCGGATCCAGTAGTGGGTGACGGCGCGGAAGCGGCCGTCCTCCCGCCCCAGCACCAGCACGCCCTGCTCCCGCAGTCGGCGGAGGAATTCCGGAGGGGTCAGCGGCACGCCGTCCTCCAGCCAGAAGTAGAAAATGTTGGTGTAGACGGGGCCGACCTGGATGCCCGGAATCTGGGCCAGCCCCTCCGCCAGTCGCCGGGCGCGGGCGTGGTCCTCCGCCAGCCGTCCGGTCATCTGCTCCAGGGCGACAATCCCTGCGGCCGCCAGAATCCCCGCCTGTCGCATCCCGCCGCCGACCACTTTGCGCGCCCGCCGCGCCTCGTAGATGAAGTCGGCGCTCCCGCAGAGGACGGACCCCACCGGCGCGCACAGTCCCTTAGAGAGGCAGAACATCACCGAATCCACCTCCCGCACCAGGTCCCGCACGTCGCACCCCAGGGCAGCGGCCGCATTGAAGATGCGGGCGCCGTCCAGATGCACCCGCAGGCCGTGCTGACGGGCCAGCGTGGCGACGGCGGCAGTGTACTCCGCCGTCAGCGGCGCGCCGTCGCAGAGGTTATGGGTGTTTTCCAGGCAGACCAGGCGGGTGCGCGGAAAGTGGACGTTCTCCGACCGGATCGCGGCCCGGATGTCCTCCAGGCGCAGCGTGCCGTCAGGCTGATTGGGCAGGGGACGGGGGGTGATGCCGCCCAGCGCGGCCATCCCGCCCTGCTCGTAGATGAAGGTGTGGCTGCGGTCGCCCAGGATGACCTCGTCCCCCCGGCCGCAGTGGGTGAGCAAGGCCACCAGGTTGCCCATAGTGCCGCTGGCGACAAAGAGTGCCGCCTCTTTCCCCATCCGCTCCGCCGCCATCTCCTCCAGCCGCCGGACGGTGGGGTCTTCCCCGAAGACGTCGTCCCCCACCTCCGCCCGGTACATCGCCTCCCGCATGGCGGGAGTGGGATGAGTGACCGTATCGCTGCGCAGGTCAATGTACCGCATCCTCGCCTCCTGATAGCAAAAAAGCAGGCTGGCCTTGCCAACCTGCTTTTGGAATGGACGCTATTCTCCTCTCCGCCGGGGATTCGGAAAAAGGGAGCCCGGCGGGGTACGGGCTGGCTCTACGTGCTCAGGGGCACAAATTGGCGCTCGCGGCGCAATCAATAGTCAAGCGCTCAAAGGCGCAAATCAAGAGCCGCCCATCCGGGCTCCCGAGGTGCCGAGGGGCGGATTTGGACCGCCGACTCCCTGATTTTCAGTCAGGTGCTCTACCAGGCTGAGCTACCTCGGCCCAAACGATTGCTATTGATATTCTACCACATTTTCTTCCCCTGCGCAAGCGCAAGGCCTGCCGTGACATTCGGCTTCGCTGCCGCTTGCCGTGAGGGTTGTTCCTCGCAATGACCCTTCCGCACAGTGCGCAGGCGGTTAGCCTGTAGCGCAGGCTGTCAGCCTGCACCCAGATCGGCCCGGCGGCCGGCGTTACGGTACTGGCCTGGCGGCCGGCGGTACGGTGGCGCACGCCCGACCCATTTGGGACACACCCGCCTGCGGCCGGGGGCACCGCTATACCCGCTCATAGGGGTCAAACATCTTGGCGTATTCCTGCATGGCAAAGCGGTCCGTCATCCCGGCGATGTAGTCGCAGACGACCCGGTAAAGGTCTTCCCCCTCTCCCAGCCGGGCCTGAACCTCCAGGGGGAGTTGGGCCGGCTCCGCCACGTAGGCCCCGAAGAGTTCGGCGATAACCCGCTCCGCCTTCTTCTGCATCCGAATCACTCGCGGATGGCGGTATAGCCGCTCCAGGAGAAATGTCTTCAATTCCCGGTTCATCTGCTGCACTTCGGGGGAAAAGGCGACGACGTTCTCCGGGAGATTGCGGACCGCCTCGGGGGAGTCCGGCCTCCATGTTTCCAGCCGACGGTGGGTTTCCGTGATCAGGTCGGTGACCATGAGACCGATGAATCGGCGGATGAGGCGGTGACGGATCAGTTCGGTGAAATGGTCGCCTGCCCAGCCGATGCTCTCTTTCAGCCGCTCCCACCAGGCGATCCCATCCAGATCGCGCGGGGTGATGAGCCCGGAGCGCAGGCCGTCATCCAGGTCGTGGGCATTGTAGGCAATCTCGTCGGCGGGGTTGGCCAGTTGGGCTTCCAGGGTCCCCTGTTTCTCCGGCTCAAATCCGGCCGCGTCGGCCACATCGTACTCCGTCTCGTGCTTGACGATGCCCTCCCGCACCTCCCAGGTCAGGTTGAGGCCGCGAAAATCAGGGAACCGCTGTTCCAGGAAATCCACGATGCGCAGGCTGTGGCGGTTGTGGTCAAAGCCGCCGTGGTCGGCCATCAGCGCGTTCAGCGTGGCCTCCCCGGCATGCCCGAAGGGGGGATGGCCCAGGTCGTGGGCCAGGCAGATGGCCTCTACCAGGTCCTCGTTCGCCCCCAGCGCGCGGGCCAGCGTCCGCCCGATCTGGGCCACTTCCAGCGTGTGGGTCAGACGGGTGCGGTAATAGTCCCCTTCGTAGATGACAAAGACCTGGGTTTTATATTCCAGCCGCCGGAAGGCGGTAGTATGGAGGATGCGGTCCCGGTCCCGCTGAAAGGCGGTGCGGTAAGGGTGCTCGTCTTCCGGCACAACCCGCCCGCGCGACTCCCGGCTCTTGAAGCCGTAGGGGGCCAGGAAGCGGGCCTCCCGTTCTTCGTAATCCTCTCGCAGGACAAACATTCCATACCCCCCTTGTGCAAACGCTTGCTACCTGGGTAGTACGCAGGCTGTTTCGTCTCGCCCGTCTTCTGCAGGCCTGGCGGCCTGCGCTACAAGGGCAACCGCTTAAGTCCTTTCAAAGGTAAAAATTCTGCGGTCTTCCGCCGGGTTCTGCGGCTTCCTTCTCCAGATAGCTCAGGACTTTCTCCCGGATGCCGTCCCGTACCTGGCGGAAGGCATCCAGGCGGTCGGTCGCGATGCCGTCGGCCTGGGCGGGGTCGGGGAAGCCCATGTGGACCGCCCGCCCCGGCCCCAACCAGACCGGACACTCCTGGGCGGCGCGGTCGCAGACGGTGATGACGACGTCAAAATCCTGGCCGCGAAACTCTTCCACCGATTTGGAGCGCTGTCCGGAGATGTCTATGCCCAGTTCGGCCATGGCTTGGACGGCCAGGGGATGGACGTAGCCGGTGGGGTGGGTGCCCGCCGAGAACGCCTCCCAGCGGTTGCCCAGGAAGTGGTTGACCAATCCCTCCGCCATCTGGCTGCGGGCGGAGTTGCCGGTACAGAGGAAGAGGACACGTCGCTTCATAGCGCTTCCTGTCAAATGGGCCGGGAACGTGTGCTATACTCCCAGTCCTTTTCCAAACGGGTCCACCCAGGTTTCCAGAGCGACTCGGAGTTCGGGGTACTCTTTCGCGGCGTCTTCCAGCGGGCGGCCCTCCATAGTGGCCTGGATGGCCTGCCGGAACGCGCGAGCACCAGCTACCGGCCCCTGCGGGTGGGCATGGATGCCCCCACCAGACCCGATGACGATGTCCGGCCCCAGGTCCTTGATGACCTGAGGAACCATCTTCGGCGTGATCCCGCCGGAGGGCATCGGGAAGGTCGGGCGGATGTGGTAGAACGGGAAGGAGAGATTCTGAGCTACCCGTTGGAACTTCTCTGGCAGGACTGGGGCCTTCCCGTACGGCGCGGGGAAGACGACGATGTCGGCTCCGGCCAGGCGGGGGAGTTTCCCCAGCACCAGGTGGGAACTGATCCCGTGCCATTCCGAGGCATAGAGGGCCCCCGCCACATCCATATGGGCCAGGATGGGGACGTTGATCGCCGGGTCCTCCGCCAGCGCCCGGAGGACCGGGAAGCCCGTCGCCAGGTAGTTGACCATGATGGCGTTACAACCCAGTTCCACCGCCCGCCGAGCGTTCTCAAAGACTTTGGGGACCTCGTCGGTGACGTTGACGGTGTAGAGGGTGTGCTCACCGGTCTCCTCGTAGACCTGTCGCTCGGCCTCCATGTAGAGTTTCACCCGTGCCTGCACTTCGTTGAAGGACGGGTTGGCCAGCAGTTCGTCGTCCTTGATGATGTCGCAGCCGCCCAGGGCCGCCGCGCGGAACAGTTCCACTCCCACCTCCGGCGGATAACCGGTACAGGGTTTGATCATATTGTTGAGCAGCGGACGGTCGTATACTCCCAGAATGTCCCGGACCCCCGGAATGCTGAACTTCGGGCCCTGGAAGCCTTCCACGTAGGCGCGCGGGAAGTGCAGGTCCAGCAGTTTCAGCCGCCCGGCCATAGAAATGTTGCCCACGACAGTGGTCAGCAGCATGGGAATCTGGGGGCCGAAGTTGACGACGGGAAAGGCAATCTGGAGGACGTAGTGGCGGTACTCCACCTCCGGCGGCACCATCCACTCGTAGTCAGGGATCTCGTAGATGCCGATAACTTTGGCGACGTGCTTTCGCCGCACCTCGGGCGTCTCACCGGGCACCGGGACCCACGTACCGGTGGATTGCTCAACGGCCAGGGCGGGGGCCAGTTTTGGCACCGGGATGGCCTTGGGATAGGAGACCAGGTAGGTCCCGATGACATACTCATTCTCGTCCACGCCCTCAGGGAGGGCAATGGGCAGGGAAAGCACATCTTCCCGCTTCATCTTATACCTCCGACGGCACTTCGTTCAGAGCCTCCGTCAGGGCTTCCTCCCAGAAGAAGGCCCGTCCATCCCGAAGCATGAGCACTTTGTGGGTCTCGGCTGCCTCCAGCGCTCCCACCGTGGCATCTTCGCCGGCGACAGCCGGGATCGCCCGCATACCCGCCTTCCGCAGGAGACTCGCCCGACGCCGGGCCCGCTCCACGTCGTGTCGGTCCACCGTGGCCGAGACCTCCACCACCAGCCAGACCTGAGGCGCTTCCGGCCGGTAACGGGGATACCCGCTGACCAGCAGGTCGGCGGCCAGCAGGTCCAGGAATTCCTCCCGCGAGAGGTAGCCCTCCACGTGGTCTTCTATCTCCACCGGCAGAACGGCACGCGGCCGCCGCAGCAGGGGGCCGAAATATGCCCCGGCCTTCTGGTGATAGGAGAACTCCAGCATCCGGCCCCGCAGGTCGCCCTCCCGGTCGGTGAGCCTCCGGACCTGGGCTTCCGTCTGAGCCTGGGCCTCGGCCAGCCGGGCCATACTTTCCTCTATGCGCGCCCAGCGGGCCTCCGACTCCTCCCGGAACTTTCGGGCTTCCTCCTCCATACGCGCCCACCGAGCCTCCGACTCCTCCCGGAACTTTCGGAACTCCTCCTCCGTCCGGGCCTGGGCTTCGGTCAGCCGGTTTATGGCGGCCTCTATCCGCTCAAAGCGAGCCGCCGACGCCTCCCGATACTTCCGGAACTCCTCCTCCGTCCGGGCCTGAGCCTCGGCCAATGCCCGGACCTGGGCCTCCGTCCGGGCCTGGGCCTCCGCCAATGCCCGGACCTGGGCCTCCGTCCGGGCCTGGGCCTCGGTCAGCCGGTTTATGGCGGCCTCTATCCGCTCAAAGCGGGCCTTCGACGCCTCCCGATACTTCCGGAACTCCTCCTCCGTCCGGGCCTGAGCCTCCGCCAATGCCCGAACCTGAGCCTCCGTCCTGGCCTGAGCCTCCGCCAATGCCCGGACCTGGGCCTCCATCCGGGTCTGGGCTTCGGTCAGCCGATCTATGGCGGCCTCTATCCGCTCAAAGCGAGCCTCCGACGCCTCCCGATACTTCCGGAACTCCTCCTCCGTCCGGGCCTGAGCCTCCGCCAACCGGGCCTGGGCCTCCGCCAGCCGGGCCAAGCTGGCCTCTATGCTCGCCCACCGGGCTTCCGATTCCTCCCGGTACTTCTGGAGTTCCTCCTCCGTCCGGGCCTGGGCCTCGGCCAGTGTCTCCAGCCGCTTCTCGGTCCGGGCGTGGGCCCGCACCAGACGGTCAAAGTTCTGGCGGGTGACCCGAATTTCCTTCATCCGGTCGTCCACGATGGCGACGACCGCCCGATACATCTCGGCCGTCAATCCCTGCAGTTGCTCCATACCGTACCTCCTTGGCCGTGAGCCCGAAAACGCAACGGCTCACTCCCAACGCTCACCCCTTGCGAAACCGCACCCGATTGACCTCCCGATACAGGCTCCGCAGCGATGTGTAAAGGCGGCGGTAGGCCTGATAGAGCAGGTCGTAGATCTCCCGGTTCTCGGGCCGGGGTTCAAATTCCCGCTCCACGCGGACAACGTTCCGCAGAGATTCAAAATCGGAATAGAGCCCCAGGCCGACCCCGGCAGTGAGGGCCATCCCGACCGCCCCGGCCTCCTGGGGATTGGCGACGGTCTCCACTCTGCGGCCGGTGACGTCAGCGATAATCTGCATCCAGGGCGCGCCCCGAGCGCCGCCGCCGATGACCCGCAGGACCGGCAGCGGGAATCCGAAGGTCCGCTCCACAATCTCTATCATCCAGCGCAGGTTGTAGGCCACCCCTTCGTAGACGGCCCGCAGCAGGTGCTCCCGGGTGTGGTCGGCGCTGATGTTGAAAAAAGTGCCCCGGACCCAGGTGTCGGAAATCGGCGCCCGCTCCCCGTAAATCCAGGGCGTGCAGACCAGATAGTCCGACCCCGGCGGGATGCGCTCCACGTCCTCATCCATCAGCGCGTAGACGTTGGGGATGTTGGGGTCGGCCTGCTCATGGCGGTAGAACTCGTCGGCGATCCACTTCAGGCATGCGCCCGCCGTCTCCATCTCGGCGAAGAGCATCACTTTCCGAGGATCGGCGGATTGGATGCAGGCGACGCCGTGGCGGCCCGTAGGGGTCTTGCGGGTGACGACGCCCACCCAGCCGGAGGTGCCTAGGTAGATATGGCCATCCCCTTCCCGGACGGCACCGGCACCGACAGCGGCTCCAGGCGCGTCGCCGCCCCCGCCGAAGACGGGGGTGCCCTCCAGCAGGCCGCAGGCCCGCGCTGCCTCCGCCGTCAGTCCCCCCACCTGATCGGTGGACCGAACCAGCGGGGGAAACTTCGCCGGGTCCACGCCAATGTAGCGAACCAGGCCCCGCATCCAGTCCTTCTTCTTCAGGTCCAGCGCGAAGGCCGAGGCGCACGACCACTCAAAGACCATCCGCCCGGTGGCCCGGTAGGTCAGGTAGCCGTTCACGTCCAGGAAGCAGGACATGCCGTTGTAGATGTGCGGCTCGTTTTCCTTAAGCCAGAGCAATTTGGGCAGGCCGTCCTTTCCCGAAAGTTCGGCACCCGCGACGGCCGCGAAGACCCGGCGGCCCAGGAAGCGGCGCATGATGCGCTCCGCCTGCTGGGGCGCGCGCCCGTCCAGCCAGATGATGGCCCGCCGCAGGACCTCTCCGTCCCGCCCCATGGGGACGATGCCCAGCATCTGGGTGGCGTGGACGACGGCCAGGACGTCCTTTGGCGAGACCCCGGTCCGCTCCAGGACCTGCCGGGTGGTGGTGGTGACGGCGCCCCACCAGTCCTCCGGCTCTTGTTCGGCCCAGTCGGGGCGGGGATAGTGGACGGGGTAGGCCATAAACGCGGTGGCGCGAACGTTTCCCTCCGTATCCACCAGGACGGCTTTGTTGCCGCTGGTGCCGACGTCGTGGGCGATGATGTATTGGGTCATCAACCAGTCCCCCCTCGCTGTATTTGTGCGAAAGATGTGGATAACTGCTCACAGTTGTCCGTTACCGGGGCATCGCGGATTCTATGATTTTCTGGCGGATGTACTCCAGGGCCGAACCCGGCAGGCGGGCCACCTCCTCCAGAGCCTCCTCAAAGACGTCCAGTGCTTGGTCCAGTTGCTCCTCGGTGATGGTCAGCGGCGGCTTGATCTTGACCACGTTACGGCGGGTGGGAAGGCCGTGGACCACGTCGGGCATATCCAGGTCAAAGATGACGCCCCGCTCCATCGCCAGTTCTACCAGCGCGGTGGCCCGCTCTGTGGCCGGGACTTTCGTCTCGGGGTCTTCCACCAGTTCCACGCCGATGAAGAGGCCCGGCCCGCGCACGTCGCCGATGAGGGGATGGGTCTCCTGCATCTGGCGCAGGCGGGCGGTGGCCCGCTGGCCCAGCACGCGGGCCCGGCCGGGCAGGTCCAGCCGCAGGGTGACCTCAATGGCCGCCAGCGCGGCCGCGAACGCGACGGGATTGGCGCCGAAAGTGGTGTGCTCTTCCAGATAGGTGAAGCCTTTCAGGTCTTCCCGGGCGACGACAGCGCCGATAGGAAAGCCACCGCCCAGCCCCTTGGTGAGCACCAGGATGTCCGGGGGGACGCCGTAGTACTCGGCCGCGCTCATCGCGCCCACGCGCCCGAAGGCGGTCTGGCTCTCGTCGTAGATGAGCAGGATGTTGTAGCGGTGGCAGATTTCTTTCAGGCCCGCCAGGTAGCCGGGAGGCGTGGGAATCTGCCCGCCCGCGCCCTGCATCGGCTCAATAATGAGGCCGGCGACGGGGGTGTTGACCCCGTAGAGAATCGTCTGTTCCACCAGTTCCAGACAGGCCAGGCCACAGGTATTGGGATTATGGTGAATGGGACAGCGGTAGCAGTACGGATAAGGGAAGCGGACAATGTGCTCCAGCCCCCAGCCGCTGAAGCGCATCAGGCCCGGCATATAGTGGCTGGCCGAGATGGTCGCCAGGGTCGCGCCGTGGTAGCCCCGGTAGGCCACCAGGAAGGTCGTCGCGCCGGGGCGGTTGATCATCGCCAGTTTCATGGCCGCCTCTATTGCCGTCCCGCCGCCCTGGTTGTTCAGCGCCACCCGTTTCAGGTTGCCGGGAAAGAGGGTCGCCAGGCGATTGATGAGTTTGAGACGAGGGATGGTAGGGAAGCCGTAGCGGACGTGGGTGAGGTGGCGCATCTGCTCGGCGACGGCGGCCAGGACATCCGGATGGCAGTAGCCCACATTCAGCGTCCAGGCCTGGGCAGTGCAGTCAATGTACTCCCGCCCCGCCGTATCCCGCACGATGGCGCCGCCCGGAACCCCCTCGTAGAGGATTTCTCGCTTCAACGGTGTCAGGGAGAAGGCCCGGGCCTGTTCTACCTCCTCCTCGCTGAGATCGGTCAGCAGAGAACGAATTTCCTCTTCCGTCAACACCTGAGGCTGGAACATGGCGGATCCTCCAGGGAGAGCGCGGGATGAAAATGCGTACTGCGCTGTGAACTTCATTATAGCACCCTCTCCGCTGGACGCAATTCGGGGAGATTGAGGTTGAGATAGGAGTTGGGACAAGGGTGTTGGCGAGATTTTCTCACCCTACTGGCCCGAAGGGCCACGGCCCGAGCAATGTCATCGCGAACGGAGCGAAGCGACCTCGGCTCCGAAGAGCCACGGCCCGAGGGGGCTTCCTCGCCCCGTGGGGCCGGGGGAAGGGTGAGGACGACCCCCTGTCCCAACTTGTAGCCGAACCTCAGGGGGAGAGGGAAGGGTGTGTCCCTTTCTTGACGGGAAGGGGTCGGCGCGTCCCGGCGATGCTCCCTCCGCCAGGGTCATCGCGAGCCCCTGAAGGGGGCGAAGCAAGCGTCATCGCGAGCCCGAAGGGCGAAGCGGCCGGTCATTGCGAGCCCCGAAGGGGCGAAGCGGCCGGTCATTGCGAGCCCCGAAGGGGCGAAGCAATCTCCCCGTCGCTTCTG
>JACIWQ010000062.1 GCA_014360895.1 Thermoflexales bacterium
CGGCGAACGCCCACCGATTGGGTTTGGTGAAACGCAAACGAAAACGGCGGTCTCTGCGGTCGCTGCTGGACTTGACAAATCCAGCAAAGGCTTAACTTGTGACCACTGCCCTTACTCCTGAATCACCAGGGAGCGCCCCTTTCCTCGCCGCGACGAATCAACGATATTGTGAGTTGTTTGGCAGCTCGCGCTGGCATTATTGGCAAGAAGGTCACCCCCCACACCCTTCGCCATACTTTCGCGACGACTTTGGTAGAAAAAGTGGGGCTCAGTTTACCAATGGTGCAGCAGTTACTTGGCCACTCCAGAATTGATGAGACGATCCGGTACGTCCACCCCGACCAACTCCGGCTCCGGGAAGGTGTAGAGCAACTCGGGCAACTCTATGCCTCCGCCGAGGAACAAATCATCAGCGAATGGATGAACGACGGGTTATGTTCCGGGTAGCGTTCCCTATGGCTTGCTCCAGGCCGGCCGATAAGCCGGGTTCTGTCGTGGGCGGTCATCTCTCTGGGACGGCGGTTGCCCGCCGCCTCAAGCGGCCCACCCGGGGCTCGGACGGGACGGGCCGCCCCGTGCAGAGGCAGAGACAGGCACTGCCTCCGCGTCGCCCCTGCTTGGCCTTGCTCCCGGTGGGGGTTGCCTGGCCGCCCGGGTCACCCCGGACGCCGGTGGTCTCTTACACCCCCTTTTCACCCTTGCCCGCAGCAGAGGAGAAACCGCCAACCTGAGGCTGACGGCCCCCCTCCGCCCGCTGGCGGTCTGTTTCTGTGGCCCGATCCGTCGGGTTACCCCGCCTGGGCGTTACCCAGCACCGTGCCCTGTGGAGCCCGGACTTTCCTCACCCCGCGCCTTGCGCGGAGCGCGACCGCCTGGCCGACCTGGAGCGACTTCATCATAACATGCCCCTATCCCCCTGTCAAGCGATTGTTCCCCCGTCCCAACTTATGTCCGAACCTCGGGGAGACTTTGACAAACACGGAAAATGTGGTATACTGTATCGCAATATGATACATTGTCTCATAAAATGAGACAAAACTTGCGGCAGCGGCTCTCTTGACCCTCCCAGATGCTCAGAAATCCTGGCTTTTCACCGCCAGGAGACGCAAGAGCCCGGTTTTTCCCGTCTTCTGGAGAAGAGGCCAGCGCTCTATCTTTGTACGGGAGAGGAGATATGAAAAACTGGACCCGAGGTCTTCCGGGCCGCAGAGAACCACAGAGCCTTTTCCCCCTCCGCATCCGGCAGGTAGCCAGACCGACCACACTGATTACAGATACTGTTCGGCGGATTGACCTGCGAGACACAGCGTATGGACTGGCCGCTCGCGGCGAATACGGACCAGTCGTTCAGCGGAGCATGCAGAGATTTCTTCCAGAAAAATACCCGCTCTCTGCCGCCCAGAAAGACGTTGTAGATCACATATCCCTCATCCAGGCTAATCCGGTTGCCCCTCAAATCGCCCCCATCCCCCAGGACCCGCAGACTCTGAGTCGCCACGTCAAAGCCGTCGGATATTTTCTGAAAGCAGACATTGTGGGGATATGCCAGGTGCCGGAGTTTGCCTACTACAGCCACGATAGAAGTGGGAATCCGATTATCCCTGCATACAAAAACGCCATCCTCATCGTGATGCGCAAGGACTGGCTGACAACGCGTGCCTCTACAGGTTACGACTGGATTGGGGATGCGATCAGTTTTCAGGCGTACCAGCACCTGGCTATGGTCGCCGAGACCCTCGCGAATTACATCCGGCGGTTGGGGTGGGACGCGTCGGCCCAGTACGGGCCTTCGTTCGTCAACCGCTACTCCGTCCTGCTGCCGCCGCTCCTGCTTCTGGCGGGCATCGGAGAAGTGAGTCGGGCCGGGATCATCCTGAATCCGTTTCTTGGGCTCGGCTATAAGGCGGCCGCCGTCCTTACGAATATGCCTCTTGCCCCGGATTCGCCCATTGATTTCGGCCTGCAGGACTTTTGTCAGCGATGCGGAATCTGCGCGGAGAACTGCCCCAGCAAGGCCATCCCCAAAGGGGACAAGGGGATGTACAACGGCTACGAGACCTGGAAACTGGATACCCGGCGCTGCGCCAGTTTCAATTTCACCAACAAGAAAGGCACAATGTGTAACCGCTGCGTCAAGAGTTGTCCGTGGACCCGACCGCCGACGTGGGAGAACAACCTGGTGCGCGCCCTGGTGACGCGCTGGCGTCTGGCCCAACTGGCGGCCATCCGGGCGGCCCGTCTGCTCCGAACAGGCCAGGCTCATCCCGAGGACCGGTGGTGGTTTGATATGGAGGACGTCGGCAACGGAGTGATTGAGGCCCGAGGTCAAAAGGCGCCTTTTTCCGGCTGCGGGTCTTGACAAACACAGCAAAGTGTGGTATAATGTATCACGATATGATACATTGTCTCACTAAACGAGACAACAGCCTTCGGTGCTACCGTCACTATCCCTCGGTTCGGCGATCTATGAGTAGCGAGTATTTATCCTGCTCCTGGATGTACCAGCTCAATGGGTGTCTGCTCACCGGCCTTTTTCACCCCTACCTCCTCGCACTCACTCCGCGAAGGGGGAAGGGGAGAGGCAAATAGGGGTTGAGGAGAACGGCAAACCTGCCGCCCTCAACCCCTATTTCTTTGTCCACCCCGTAGCATATCCGCAATTCAGGAGGCGTCCAATGTCCGAACAGTATGACCTGGTCCAGGCCGTCAGGAAAGTGGTGGAAGACCGCCGGAGCATCCGGCAGTACACGGAGGAGCCGGTCTCGGAGGAAGCGCTGGAGATGATTCTGGAGGCAGGCCGCCTGGCGCCCTCCGGGGAGAACGCCCAGCCCTGGCGGTTCATCGTCGTGAAGGACCCCGAGACCCGGAAGAAAATGGGGGCGATCGCGGGGGGCGGTAGCGGGCGCCGGTTCACCGCTGAGTTCGTCACCCAGAAGATGCAGGAGCGCTTTGCCAGTTTGGAAGATGAGGCGAAGCGGAAGGCGGCCTTTGAGAAACTGACCTCCGGACAGGTCTCGGCCTTTCTCGCCGAGGCGCCGGTCAACATCGTCGTCTGCGGCCGCAAGGACGTCTGGGACCTCCCCTACGACACGTCGGCGGCCATTGAGAATATGCTGCTGATGGTGACGGCCCTGGGGCTGGGAGCTTGCTGGGTCATCGCCCCCTGCATTGACATCCGCGACGAAGAGCGGCTGAAGGACCTGCTGGGTGTGCCGGAGGGGCTGAAGGTGGTTAGCATCATCGCTGTGGGTCATCCCGCCCGTTACCCTCGGCCGCGCCCCCGTATCCCCCTGCACGAACTGGTCTACCGGGAAAAATGGGGGGTCCCCTACTATGAGCCCAAGGAGGAAGGAAAATGAGCGAGCGCCAGGCCTCTCTGGAGTACTTCAACAGCGTCATCCACGACTTAGAGAAAGCGTTCTGGGACGAGCGCGGCAAGGGGGCCCGCTTCCGCGTGACAACGGTGGGGCGGGATTACTTCCTGAGCAAGTGCCTGCCTCGGATTGGGGAAAAGGACGTGGAGCCCATTATTGAGGCGATCAAGCAGGTGCTCCGAGAAGAGGGGATTGTCGCCGAGGTTTCCCACCATCTGGAGGACAAACTCCTGCGCGTTCAGGTTCGGGGGTGCCTCCACGTGCCGGTGGAGCAGAAACTGGTCGCCAAAGGGGTGGAGCCTTTCACCTGCATCCCGGCCAACCTGATCGTGTTGGCGATTGAGGAGGTCCTGGACCGGCCGGTAGAACTGGCGGAGATCAAGGTGGAGGACGGAGTCTGTAACCTTTTGCTGGTGATTTTTGACGCCCGTCCGACGTTTGAGTAAACGGAGGCTGGTATGAGCAAACTGGCAACCCTTGCGGAAGCCGTCGCCTCTATTCCCTCCGGTGCGCATGTGGCCCTCTCGGGGTTCGCCATCACCCGCTGCAATATGGCCTTCGCCCGGGAGGTGATCCGCCAGGGAATTCGGAGGCTGACGGTCTCCCAGTGCGTTGGAGCGATGGACGCGGACCTGCTGGTGGGCGCCGGGGCGGTGGAGCGGATGATTTACGGCGGCGGCTCGCTGGACCGCTTCGGGCGGCTCAACAACGTCAACCGCGCGATAGAATCCGGCACTCTCATCGCCGAAGAATACAGCAGCCTCTCCGTGGCCTTCCGCTACCTGGCAGGCGCCCTTGGTCTGCCCTTCATCCCCATCCGCTCCCTGCGCGGCTCGGACATTCTCGCCCGGCTGCAGCGGATCGCGCCGGAGAACGTCAGCATGGTACGGGACCCCTTCACCGGCGAGGAGTGGCTGGCACTCCGGCCCCTGGTACCGGACGTCGCCGTCGTTCAGGTGCAGATGGCGGACGAAGAGGGCAACGCCTGGATTTTCGGCCCGCGCTGGGATAACGAGGAGCAGGTGAAGGCGAGCCAGCGGGTGATTGTCATCACCGAACAACTGGTCCCCACGGAAATCATCCGCCGCGACCCGGAGCGGACGGTCATCCCCGGCTTCAAGGTCTCCCACGTCGTCCATCTGCCCTTCTCCGCCCACCCCACATCGGTCTACCGCGTCTACGACTACGACGCGGAGCACATCCGGGAATACGCCGCGGCGACCAAGACACCGGAGGGATTCCAGGCATACCTGGAGAAATACGTCTTCGGCGTCCGGGACCACTGGGAGTACCTGGAGTTGATCGGTGGGATGAAGCATCTGACCCCGCTGCTGGCGGACCCGATCCTGGGATACTGAGAGAGAGGAAGCGAGCATGTACGCAGAAGACTATACGCCCTTTGAACTGATGGCCGTAGCGGGAGCGCGGGAGTTGAAGGATGGCGAGATCGCGGCCGTCGGCATCGGGCTGCCGGTGGTCGCGTCCTTCCTGGCCAAGCGCACCCACGCGCCCCACCTGACGATTCTCTTTGAGTTAGGCGTTGTGGACCCGGAGCCCATCCACACCGGCGTGGGCCTGGCAGACCCCCGGGTCTGGTATCGGGCGAAGGTGATGAGCAGTTTCGTGGACATGCTGGGGATGGTCCTGCACCGGGGGCTAGTGGACGTGGGCTTCCTGGGCGGCCTGGAGACCGACGCCTACGGCAACCTGAACACGACGCTGCTGGGCGACCCCCACGGCCAGTTCACTCACTTCGTTGGGAGCGGCGGCGCCAACGACATCGCCTCTTCCGCCAAGCGCACCGTCATCATCATCCGCCACGAGGCGCGCAAACTCAAAGAGGCCGTTTCCTTTGTGACCAGCCCAGGCTATCTGCGCGGGGGCAATGAGCGGGAAGCGGCCGGGCTGCGGGGCGGGCCGGTCCGCGTCATCACCGACAAGGCCATCTTCGGCTTTGACCCCCAGACCCGCCGGATGCGGCTGGAGTCCATTCACCCCCACACCACGCTGGAGGATGTCCTGGCAAATATGGGCTTTCGGCCGCTGATTCCCGACCCGGTGCCGGTCACCGAACCGCCGACGGTGGAGCAGATTCGCCTCATCCGGGAGGAGATTGACCCGGAGGGGATTTACGTCCGGTAGCCCCCCACCCTGAACCCGACGCGAGGAAAGGATTATGCCGTACAAGGTCACCGACAAGTGCATTCTCTGTGGGGCCTGCGTGGCGGGATGCCCGACGGGCGCTGCCACCATCACCGAGGGCGACACCCAGTCCCGGATCAACCCGGATGTCTGCATTGAGTGCGGCACGTGTGAGCAGAACTGTCCGGTAGAGGCCATCATCTACGTGGACGAAGAATAGGAGGGCCATGGATTTCCTTGCCGTAGAAGGGCTCACCAAGTTCTTCGGGGGTCTGGCGGCGGTCTACCGGGTGGGATTCACCGTTCAGGAAGGGGAGATCATCGGTCTCATCGGCCCCAACGGCTCAGGTAAGACGACCGTCCTGAATCTGATTACCGGGTTCCTCAAGCCCAACGCCGGTCGGATCACCCTGGCGGGGAAGGACGTCACCGGCCTGCCGCCCTATCGGATGTGCCGGAACGGTGTGGCCAGAACGTTCCAACTGACCAAGTCGTTTCTCTGCTGCACCGTCCTGCAGAACGTGATGATTGCGCGGACGTATGGCCGGAATCCGGCGCCGAACCTCAGGGTGGCCGCAGAGGAGGCAATGGAAATCCTGGAGGTGGTAGGTCTGACGGGCAAGGCGAGTTTCCTGGCCTGGGACCTCACGCTGATGGAGCGCAAGATGCTGGAACTGGCCCGCGCGCTGGCGACCCAGCCCTCTCTGCTCCTCCTGGACGAATTGATGGCCGGCCTGAACCCCGCCGAGACCGAAGAGGCGATGCAGTTAATCCGGAAAATCCGGGATTCAGGGGTCACGATTCTGGTGGTGGAGCACATTGTCAAAGCGATTCTGGGGCTCTCGGACCGGGTCATCGTCCTCAACATGGGGCAGAAAATCGCCGAGGGACCGCCCCAGGAAATCGTGCACGATCCTCATGTCGTAGAAGTCTATTTAGGGAAGGCTCATCATGCTTGAACTGGAAGGCGTGGACGCCGGTTACAAGGATTTGCAGGTTCTCTGGGGAGTCTCCCTTCGGGTTGGGGAGGGGGAACTGGTGGCGCTGGTGGGCCCGAATGGGGCGGGCAAGACAACGACCCTGCGCATCATCAGCGGCCTGCTCAAACCTACGGCCGGGTCCGTCCGCTTTTTGGGCCGCCCTCTGGATAAAGAGCCGGCCCACCGGATTGTGGAGATGGGCATCGCTCAGGTGCCGGAAGGGGGTCGGGTATTTACCGGTATGAGCGTGCAGGAGAACCTGGAACTG
The DNA here is from genome assembly GCA_014360895.1 of Thermoflexales bacterium. GTDB lineage: Bacteria > Chloroflexota > Anaerolineae > B4-G1 > DUEL01 > SpSt-77. The sequence goes on from JACIWQ010000062.1 coordinate 6,765, forward strand.
GGTGCCTTTACCGGCCGGGCCCGGAAAGAGAAAGAGCAGACGATGAAATGGGTGTATCAACTCTTTCCCCGCCTGGAAGAGCGCAAGGGCCAGCGGGCGGGCACTCTGAGCGGCGGCGAGCGGCAGATGCTGGCAATTGGCCGGGCCCTGATGGCCAAACCCCGGCTCCTGTTGCTGGATGAGCCCTCTTTTGGTCTGGCCCCCATTCTGGTGGAGCAGATGTTTGAGATGATCGCCGAGATCAACCGGCAGGGCGTGGCCGTCCTGCTGGTGGAGCAAAACGTCCGGGCGGCCCTGGAACTGGCCCAGCGGGCGTATGTGATAGAAAATGGCCGGATCGTAGGAGAGGGCAGCGGGGACGCGCTGTTGTCCTTTGAGTCCGTGCGCAGCGCGTACCTGGGGTAGGGCGAGGAGAAAACACAGGGGGTGTTATGTCCACGACAATGGTCGCCCAGAGCCTGGCCTCTGGAATTCTGGTCGGCGCCCTTTATGGGCTGGCGGCGGTTGGCCTTTCCCTCGTCTTCGGGGTCACCAAAATCCTCAACGTCTCCCACGGCGAACTCCTGATGCTGGGAGGCTATACCAGTTTCTGGCTCTTCACCCTGATGGGGGTAGACCCATTCGCGGGCATCCCGCTCTCTATGTTCGCCCTGGTCATCATCGGGCTCATCGTGTACCAGTTGCTCTTCTCCCGCCTGATCAAACTCCCCACGGAAGATAAAATCCGCACCTCTCTTCTGGTTGGATTCGGCCTGGGCCTGGTGTTGCAGAACGTGGCCCTGCGCCTGTGGACAGCTGACAACCGGGGCATTACGCCCTCGTATGCCGGTGCCGCGCTGACCATCTTGGGGGTCCGCCTGCCCTACGTGCGGGTGGCGAGCCTGGTGATTGCCTTTGTCTTTCTGGTTGCCCTGCAACTGTTCCTGCAGAAGACCTACACGGGCAAGGCCATCCGGGCAACCGCTCAGGATTGGGAGGCGGCCACGCTGATGGGCATCAACGTGTACCGGGTGTACCTTCTCTCTTTTGTGCTGGGGACCGCGCTGGCAGGGGCGGCGGGAACCCTGGTGGCCGTGGGATATTCCGTGGAGCCGGTGATGGGGTTACACTGGACGCTCAAGGCGCTCATCGTGCTGGTGATGGGGGGCATCGGGAGCATTGCGGGAACCCTGGTCGGGGGCCTCATCTTGGGTGTCACGGAGTCGGCGGCCGCGGTCTGGATCAGCGGCAACTACCGGCACGTTGTTGGCCTGGTCATTTTCATCCTGGTCCTGCTCGTCAGGCCCCAGGGGCTATTCGGCGCAAAAGAGGGGTAATCCATGACCGCAAAGAAAGGCATCTCACTCGCCCTTCTCGCCGTCGGCGTGGTAGTGCTCTTGCTGATTCCCCGATTGGGGGTATCGGACAGCCTGCTCAACCTGCTGATTTTGATGTTTATCTACACGATGCTGGCGACCAGTTGGAACATCCTGGGCGGCTATACGGGGCAGATTAACCTGGGCCACGCCGCTTTCTTTGGCCTGGGGACCCTGGCCGCGCGGATGCTATACACGGCCGGACGTCCTCTTCCCCTTGCCCTTCTGGTTGCCGGTATCGTGCCCGCCGTCTTCTCCATGTTGATCGGAGTGCCTGCCTTCCGGCTCCGGCTGAGGGGAGATTATTTCACCATCGGCACGCTGGCGCTCTCGCAGATTCTCTACATCACGGTCGGGAATGTGCTCCCCAAGATCACCTATCTCCCCATGGCCGACATCCAGAACTACCAGATTCTCCCCCGCTACTACATCATCCTGGCCCTGACCCTCTTTACCATCGGGGCGGCCTATGCGCTGGTGAAATCCCGACTGGGGCTGGGTCTGGTGGCCGTCCGGGAAAATGAGGACGCGGCCGAATCGTTGGGCGTCAATGCCTTCGCGCACAAACTGCTGGCTCTGGCCGTCAGTGCCTTTCTGGGGGGCCTGGCCGGAGGGGCCTACGCGTACTATCAGGCAAGTTACTATTTCAACTACACGTTCTCGCCCCCGTGGAGCTTGGAGCCCGTGAATATGGCCTTCATCGGCGGCGTGGGTACGATTCACGGCCCGATAATTGGGGCGGTTTTCTTCGTCCTGCTGAAAGAGTGGCTGGTGCTGAAGGTGGGGGAATACCACCTGATTATATTCGGCGTACTGTTCATCCTGGTGGTGCTCTTCCTGCCTGGTGGACTGGTGGAGGCCTGGGAGCGGATCCGCCGGGTGATCGTCCGCCGGACAAGGGCAAAAGTGACCGTTTCCCCTGCATGTGCCAGGGACAACGGATTGCCGGGCAACTGACCGCATGTCCACAAATACCGCCGGGAAAGGAGGTGAGTATGGCGTAATATGGGGGAGAGTACACGGACAAATGTTGACCCTTTAGAAACCCTTTCCAGCAGGCATAAGGAGGATTAGCTATGAGAACCGAGAAAGTGATGGCGATCATGACCGTGCTCCTGGTCGGCGCGTTGCTGGTCGGTTGCGGGCCCGCGACTCCGACGCCCACCCAGGCCCCGCCCACCGTCGCGCCGACAAAGGCCCCGCCCACGGCGGAACCGACGAAAGCGCCGCCGCCCGCCCCAGAGTACATTGAGTTTGGCGCGTCCATCCCCCTCACGGGGAAGTACGGCGCCCTCGGCGCGATGGTGAAACCAGGGTATGAGATCGCTGTGGCGGACATCAACGCCCAGGGTGGGGTGTACGTCGCAGAGTACGGCAAGAAGATCCCCATCCGCCTGACCATCTACGACGACGAGTCCGACCCGACCAAGGCGGTGAGCAAACTGGAGACCATCTACGCCGAGCAGAATCCGGTGATCTTCCTGGGCGGTGCCGCCAGCGATATGCACGCCGCCACCGCGGCCGTCGCCGAGAAGTACAAGGTCCCCTACCTGGGTATCGCCTTTGCCCTCTACTCCATCCACCAGCAGGGCTACCGGTACCTGTTCTCGCCGTTCCCCAAGTCCCCCGCCCAGGCTCGGGACGTCTTTGAAATCCTCAACGCATCCATCCCTGAGGGCGAGCGGCCGACCAAAGTCGCCATCTTCCAGGAGACCACCGACTGGGGGATTGAGTTGGGCAATCTGTGGAAAGAGAACGCCCCCAAGTACGGCTACGAGGTGGTCGTCTACGAGACGTATGCCCCCCGGACCGAGGACATGTCGGCCATGATCCTCAAGGCCAAGGAGGCGGGGGCGGAGACGCTGCTCACTGTGCCCGCTCCCCCGGACGGCATCACGATGGTCAAACAGATGGCCGAACTGGGATGGACACCCAAGTTCACCCTGATGATCCGCGCTCCGGAGAACGTCACCTGGGGAGAGACCATGGGCAAGAACGGTGACTATGTCACCATCTTCCCCGGGTGGCACCACGCCGAGAATTTCCCCGGGGTGGCTGAACTCAACGCCAAGTACCAGGCCCAGTTCGGACGGCCCGCCGACCTGCTGACGGGGCCTGCGTACGCCTGTGTGCAGATTGCCGCGGCGGCCATTGAGAAGGCCGGCACCCTGGACCGGGAGGCAATCCGGGACGCCATCGCCGCCATCAATATGATGACGGTCGTCGGCCCGGTCACCTTCAACGCGGACGGTACGGGCAATGTCCTGAACCCGCTGGTCCAGTGGCAGAACGGCAAGCAGGAACTGGTGTGGCCGCCGGAGCATGCTTCGGCGCCGCTGGCCTACCCGGCCGTCCCGTTTGACCAGCGGTAAACAGCGGGCGCAGTCGGCGAGCTAGAGGGCTGCGACGCCACAATGGCCGGCGAGGCCGGTACATCACCCCCCACCAAGAAGCCGGCCGCGCCGGCCACCCTCAGGGATGGGTTTTCGGATGAACAAGGAACCGGACCGGGACCAGTATAACGTTCGGGCTATAGAGCGGGCGATCCAGATTCTGCTCTCTTTTGACGACAGTCATCCCGAACGAGGAGTGACAGAAATCGCACAGGCGACGGGCCTGCATAAGGCGACTGTCCACCGCATCATTATGACCCTGCTCCAGCATGGCCTGCTGGAGCGGACGGTGGAGGGAGAGAAGTTCCGCCTGGGAGTGCGCATGGTTGATCTGGGGCTGAGGGCGCTGCGCCAGATGGACCTCCGCCGCGTCGCGCGCCCGTATATGCAGCAGTTGGTGGACCGCTTTGGAGAAACATGCGACCTGGGTATCTTTGACCAGGGTCAGGTGTTGACCATTGAGGTCATATACGGCGACCATGCGCTGATTGTGGCGACCCGGGTTGGCACCCATCTGCCCATCCACTGCACGGCCAGCGGCAGGATATTCCTGGCCTTCCTTCCGCCGGAGGTGGTTGAGCCTTTAATAAACGCTCCCATGAAAGCTTGTACGGAGAAGACGATAACCTGTGCCGACCGGCTGCGGGAGGAACTGGAAGCGACCCGTCAGCGAGGATACGGCATTGACGACGAAGAGTTTGAGCCCGGCATCCGGGCCGTCGCCGTGCCGGTCCGCGATGTTTTTGGCAATGTCATCGCCACGCTTGCTATCCCCGGTCCTGTGTATCGGGTGACCTGGGAGCGCGTTTCGGAAATGGCTCAGGCCCTGATGGAGGCCGCAGACGCCATCTCTGCTCATGTCCTGCGCCGGTAGGTTGCCATAGCCGTCCCGCGCCCAACCCGGCGGGATGGGCGTTCTACTTCCCAATCAGGAGGGTCAAGAGTTATGGACAAACTTCCTTTCGTGGTGGCGGCCGATGTGGAGGGGGAAGAGCGAATCCCCAAGCGGGTGTCCAAGTTGCTCCTCGCTCCCAAGACGGTGGGGACCAAGAACGTCTCTATGGGACTGAACGTCACTGCCGTCGGGAGCATGATCCCGGACCATACCCATGAGGATTGCGAGGAGGTGATGTTCATCATCAGCGGGCGTGCCCGGCTGGTGATTGAGGGAGAAGGGGAATGGGAGATCGGTCCGGAGACGGCCATCTACTCGCCGCCGGGCAAAAAGCACCGGCTGGAGAACATCGGCGACGAACCGCTGAAACTGGTGTGGGTCTACTGCCCCCCGCTTCCCCAGCACTACGAGTAAGCAAAATCTGAATCTCACCAAAGGAGGTCAAAGTGTTTGAGGACATCCGGCAATACGTTAAAAAGTTGGGTCTGCCCGAGGGGGACCTCTGGGACTTGCCGACGTCACAGGCCCGGTTCCCCGATGGCGCGGTCTACCGCATTGAGGTGCCCACGGTGAACTCCGCCGAGGCGGTTGCCGCGCTGTTGGAGACCAGCGACAAACTGGGCATCACCATCAACCGGGTGACGGAGACCTACGGTATATTCCGGCACACGCGCCAGGAACTGAAGGAGTACTGCCGCCTGTGCCACGAGTACGGCGCGGAGTTGCTCCTCTCGGTGGGGCCTCGGGCCCCCTACGACACCAGCGCGACGGTGCTCTCTCCTCAGGGCGTGCGGATCAGTTACCGCTTGCGCGGGATGGAGCAGTTGCTGCGCGCGGTGGAGGACATCCGGCGCGGTATTGACATCGGGTGTCGGGGCTTCGTGGTCTACGACGAGGGCCTGCTCTGGGTGCTGGGGCAGATGCGCAAGGACGGCTTCCTGCCCAAGGACATCATCTTCAAAGCCTCGGCGCACATGGGCTACTGCAACCCGGCATCGTTCAAGGTGCTGGAGGAACTGGGAGCTGATAGCATCAACCCCGTCCGCGACCTGCAACTCCCCATGATCGCCGCTTTGCGGGCGGCCGTGAAGGCCCACATTGACGTCCATACGGACAACCCGCCGGGGTCGGGCGGCTTCATCCGCGTCTACGAGGCCCCCGAAATCGCCCGTGTAGCCGCGCCGGTCCACCTGAAGACGGGCAACTCGGTGGTGAGCGCGCACGGGGAGCGCACCAGCGCGGCCGACGGCAAGCGCATGGCCGAGCAGGCGGCCATCGTCGTGGAGATGGTGAGCAAGTACTATCCGGAAGCGAAACAGACGAAGCGAGGCGACCCGGATTTGCGGATTCCCTACGCGTAGCCGGGGATGAGTCTCAGGCGGCGGCTGAGGAAACGTGCCAGGCACTTCAAAAGTGCCTGGCACGTTACCCGAAATCAGGAGGTTCACATGGGCAGGTGGAAATTGCCGCCATCGGGCGGCCATATGGATAAGCCGACGGGTATCTATTTCCAGACGATGACCAAAGCTGAGATTGAGGAGCGGCTCAAAGTCAACGACATCATCCTGATTCCCGTCGGCAGCACAGAGTGTCATGGCGACGCTCAGCCGTTTGGTGAGGATACTTTCCTGGTGACCCGGATGGCCGAAATGGTTGCCCAGGCGACCGGATGCACCGTGGCGGAGCCGGTATGGTACGGTTCGCATCCGCACAACCACCTGGGTATGCCGGGCACCGTCATCATCCCGGAAGATACGTTCATCGCCTATCTGCGGGCCATTATCGCCGGGTTCTGGAACGCGGGCTTCCGCAAGCAGATTCTCCTCAACGGCCACGGGCAAGAAGAGGTGATTCCGCTGGCCCTTCACCAGTTCGCCAAAAAATATCAGGTGCCCTGCCTGTTGATTTCGCTGCACTGGCCCACCGTGATCCACGACTACCTGAAGGACAAGGCCCACGGCGGGCCCTTTGAGACCCCCTTCCGTCACGCCGACGAGGCGGAATGTTCGTATTCAATGGCCCTGTTCCCGGAGATGATCAAACTGGAAAAGGCTGTGGATACGACCCCTCACGGATTCCTGCCCCCCGATCACGTGGATAAGGGCGGTGACGTTTACCACGCACCCATCAAGGGCCACGAGCAGGTGGGCTTCGGCGGCCTGGAGGTCATTATGACGCCGGAGGGGGTGCTGGGCAAGCCCTCGCTGGCCGATCCGGCCAAGGCCGAAGCCGGCCTGAACGCGCTCTTTGACTACATGGTCCGGCTCATCAACGACATTCTGGAGCGGTTCCCGCCGGGGCAACTGCCACCCGCCGACAAAGTCTCCATGCGCGACCCGGCGGAGATTGAAGCGGTGTTGAAAGGCCCCCTGCGCGGCGGCCGGCATATCTACACCATTGCCTATCCGCCATAAAACTTGGGGCGAGGGGAGGGGTGTCCCTCACCCCTCCCCCGGCCCCTCCCCTCTCCTGACCGAAGGTCAGGAGAGGGAAGGGGGTAGCGGCGAAGCCGCTGGGGGTGGGGTGAGGACCCTCCCTGAAGTTTGGCCTTTTTCGGGAAGGCGGCTCGGAAATATCCGAAAACCGCCCTTTCCGGGCGCAAAAGAACAAAAAGAAAAAATTTTTTACTGCTCGTCCGCGTTTATCCGCGTCCTATTTCCGATTAGGGCCGCGGGAATGGCGGCGAACTCCTGAATCCTTTGGAGGCGGTGAGATGAAGATTCTCCGAGCAAATATGGAGCGCCTGGAAATCACCTGGGAGCCCGTCCCCCCGGAGTACGAGCGCTTCGGCGGGCGCGCGCTGATTGCAAAAATCCTGCTGACAGAAGTCCCACCGCAATGTGACCCTCTCGGTCCCCACAACAAACTCATCCTGGCGCCGGGGCTCCTGGGCGGCACCAACCTCTCCAGTTCGGCGCGGCTCTCCGTCGGCGGCAAGAGCCCCCTGACCGGCGGGGTCAAAGAGGCCAACAGCGGTGGCGACGCGGGCTCCCACCTGGCCCGCCTCGGGGTCAAGGCCGTCGTCGTGGAGGGCCAGCCTGCGGACGGGAAATGGTACGTCCTGCACATCTCCCGCGAGGGGGCCCAACTCCTCCCCGCCGACGACTGGCGCGGGCTGGGCACATACGCCACCGTCGCGAAGGCGCGGGAGCGGTGGGGGGAGCATTGCACCGTGCTCTCCATCGGCCCGGCGGGCGAGATGCGGATGGCCGCGGCCGGTGTCGCCTGCACCGGCTACGAGGACCAGACCTGCCGGATGGCCGCGCGCGGCGGGCTGGGCGCCGTGATGGGTAGTAAAGGTCTGAAGGCCGTGGTCATAGACCCCTCGGGAGGCGAGGCGCCCCCGCTGGCCGACCCCGAACTCTTCCGCGCGGCCGCCCGCCGTTTCGCCACCGAACTGGCCGAGAACCCCCGGACGGGCCGACAGGGCTCTATGCACCTCTACGGGACCTCCGCTATCGTGGAGGCCGTCAACGAGATGGGGGCCCTGCCCACGCGCAACTTCAGCGCGGGCCGGTTTGAGGCTGCCGAAAACCTCAGCGGCCCCCGGCTCCGGGAAACCACCCTGGCCCGGGGCGGCAAGGCGGGCACCCGGTGTATGGCCAACTGCGTCATCGCCTGCTGCAACGTCTTCGCGGACCCGGCAGGCAACCCGGTCGTGGCGACGCTCCAGTACGAGACCATCGGGATGGTGGGCTCCAACCTGGGCATCGGGACGCTGGACGAGGTGGCCCGGCTGAACCGCATCTGCAACGACCTGGGGCTGGACTCCATTGAGACCGGAGCCACGCTGGGCATCGCGGCGGAGGCGGGCCTGGCCCGCTTCGGGGATGCGGAGAGTTTCCTCGCGCTTCTGGACGAAATCGCCCGGGGCACCGTCCTGGGGCGCGTGCTGGGCCAGGGGGCCGTCGTCACGGGCCGGGTACTGGGCGTCTCCCGGGTGCCCGCGGCCAAAGGGCAGGCCATGCCGGCCTACGACCCCCGCGCGCTGAAGGGCAACGGGGTGACCTACGCCACGTCGCCCATGGGGGCCGACCACACCGCGGGCAACGCCTTCGGCGTCCGGGACAAGGTGAACCCTCTGGCGGCGACCGGGCAGCGGGAGGCGTCGCTCAAACTCCAGTTGGACGTGACGATGCTGGACAGCACGGGATTGTGTCTCTTCGCCCGGCCGCCGGTGTTCGCCGACCCCCAGTTGATGGTGGACCTCATCAACGGCCGCTTCGGCTGGGGCTGGACGGTGGACGACCTTCAGGAGTTCAAGAAGACGGTGCTGCGGATGGAACTGGAGTTCAACCGGCGGGCCGGCCTGACCTCGGCCGACGACCGGATACCGGAGTATATGCGGCGAGAACCGCTCCCGCCCCACAACACCGTTTTTGACGTCCCGGACGAGGACCTGGACACCATCTTCGCAGACCTGTAGGACAACTGTTTCACAGTTGTCCTACCTCATCCTGAGGATAACTATGGCGGAAAACACGGTTCTGATCCCCGCGGAAACGCTTCGGGATGCCTGCCAGTACATCCTGGAGAAGGTCGGTGTGCCGCCGGACCAGGCCCGCATCGTCGCGGAGGTCACGGTGGAGGCCGACATGCGCGGCGTGGGCTCCCACGGGGTACTGCGGCTTCCCGCGTACGTCCACCGGGTGCGGGCTGGGCTGATGGCCGCCGACACCCAACTTCAGGTCGTCCGGGAGCGGGGCGCCACCGTACTGCTGGATGCCCAGGGCGGATTCGGGCAGGTGGCAGGCGTGCACGCGATGAGTCTGGCGATTGAGCGGGCGCGCCAGCACGGCGTGGGCTTTGTCGCCGTGCGGAACGCCAACCACTTTGGGATCGCCGCGTACTACACGATGATGGCCCTGCCGCACCGGATGGTCGGGATTGCGGCCACCAACGCCGCGCCCAGCATGGCCGCCTGGGGCGGCACGACCGCCGTGCTGGGCACAAACCCCATCAGCGTCGCCATCCCCACGGGGCAGGACGTGGACATCGTCCTGGACATGGCCTCGTCGGTGGTGGCGCGGGGGAAAATCCGGGCCGCGGCGGCCAAAGGCGAGCGCATCCCCCTGGGCTGGGCCCTGGACGCCGAAGGGCGCCCCACCGAGGACCCCCAGGCCGCGCTGAAGGGGACCCTGGCCCCCATCGGTGGGCCCAAGGGCTATGGCCTGGCGCTGGTGGTGGACGCCCTGGCCGGGGTACTGACCGGGTCGGACTACAGCATCTACCTGGCCTCCCTCCATGACCTGAGCCGGCGCGCGTCGGTCGGTTTCGTGATGCAGGCCGTGGACATCACGGCGTTCAGCGACTGGGCGGAATATACGGAGGACATGCGGTCTCTGATAGACGTGATTCGCAACTCCCCGCGTGCGCCGGGGGTGGAGCGCATCTACCTGCCTGGGGAGATTGAGTGGCTGAAGGAGCGCGAATACCGGCAATCCGGCGTTCCCGTGGCGGTCAAGGTAGTAAAGGAACTGCAGGAACTGGCGGCGGAACTCGGAGCCCAAGTGGAGTTACCGTCGGTGTGAACAATCAGGAGGAAGAGAGGAGGTGATATAACGTCAAAAGCAGGACGCTCGGCGAGACCCACCCTGTCTGTAAGAGGTTAACCTAGGATATACAGGCAAAGGAGGGAGAAATGTCCACCAAGAGATTGCTCGGTTTGGCAAGCCTGCTTGTAGTGACAGGGATGCTGCTCGCGGCTTGCACGCCAGCGGTCAAAGAAACCGTTGTCCAAACGGTAGAGGTCCCTAAAGAGGTGCCCGTGACAGTTGTGGTCACCGCCACTCCCGCCCCGGAAAAACCGGCGGAGGAGGTTGGTGAACCCATGCCGTGCGAGAGCCTGGCCGGCCTGGAATTGCCGGATGTGAAAATCACGGCGGCCGAACTGGTTAACCCTGTCCAGGCTTCGGCTTCAGGGGATGTCGTGGTCGTCGGGGTGTGGAAGTCTCCAAAATCCGCTTTCGGGCAGGCTTCCGTCTCCGTTCCCTTCTGCCGGGTGGCGGCAACGGTTGAAGACCACATTAACTTTGAGGTCTGGATGCCGCTTCCTGAGAACTGGAATGGCAGGTTTAACGGCGTCGGGAACGGGGCCCTCTCGGGCGGAATCAATTATCCTGCCATGGCGGGCCCGCTGGCGCAGGGATATGCCACGGCCAGCACGGATAGCGGCCACGTGAGCGAGGCGCCGGTGCTCAACGAGTGGATGGAGGACCGCCCCGACCTGTGGGTAGACTTTGGCTACAGGGCGATTCACCTGATGACCGTAAACGCCAAGAGGATTATTGCCGCCTACTACGGTCATGGTCCAAAATATTCTTATTTCACCGGGTGCTCCGGGGGCGGCCAGCAGGCCCTGGCGGAGGCGCAAGAGTACCCCGCCGACTATGACGGTATTGTCGCTGGCGCGCCGGCGGCCTGCCAGACGCGCGGGTGGCCGCAGGAAACGTACCCGTCGTACCTGACGCACCGCAGCCCGGCCCACGATATTGCTGACAAACTGGAACTGATTCACAAAGCAGTGCTGGCTGCCTGCGACAAGAATGACGGCGTGGAGGATGGCGTCCTTGAGAACCCCCGGGCTTGTGACTTTGACCCTGCGTCGCTGCAGTGCGCGAGTGGTGACGCCCCCGACTGCCTGACGGCCGAAGAGGTGGATACGGTTCGGAAGATTTACGATGGACTGCGAGACCCGGCCACCGGGGAGTTGTGGTATCCCGGCTTTGAGCGCGGCAGCGAGTTGGGCTGGCCTGGCCACATCGGCGAGCCGTTCATTATCCCCCAGGGGTACTTCAAATGGGTACTTTTTGACGACCCCAACTGGGATTGGAAGACCTTTGATTTTGAGGACCCGGAGGACTTCGCGATCCTGAAAGACGGAGATGCCCGGTACGGCCCCATCTTTGATGCGATGGATCCGGACCTCACTGCCTTCAAGGAACTCGGCGGCAAATTGGTGTTGTGGCACGGCTGGTCCGACCAGAACATCGTCCCGGGGAACAGCATCAACTACTACAACAGTGTCGTCAAGGCAATGGGCGGCCCGGAGAAGACACAGGAGTTCTTCCGCCTCTTCCTGCTGCCCGGAGTCACCCACTGTGGTGGCGGAGATGGCCCGGATAGCGTTGACTGGCTCTCGGTCATCCGGGCGTGGGTGGAGGACGGGGTGGCGCCGGACTCGGTCATCGCGGCCAAATGGGATAAGTTGCACATCAACGTGCTGAGAACCCGTCCCATCTGCCCATACCCACAGGTCGCGGTCTACAAAGGGACGGGGGACACGAACGACGCGGCCAACTTTTCCTGCGCGACTCCCTGATGCTACCTCCGGGCCTGAGGAGGCCCATCGGCCTCTGGCTTTCCCCTTCCAGAGCAACGGGGGCGGCAGTCCAAACTGCCGCCCCCGTTCATTCTCCAGGGCATCCAATGATGAACCAACATCGGTGTGGAGGGAGGGTCAAGGCCATCTGCGGCAGGCACAGAGCGGCCCCCCTCCATCTGGGCCGCTTTGATAAGCCGCCACTTTGATCGTTTCAATCCCCCAGTCGGGATTCCCTGCATTTGAGGTCCGCTCTCGGCACTATGCCCCCTCACTGGTAGAGGTGTTTCAATCCCCCAGTCGGGATTCCCTGCATTTGAGGCCAGGTCCAGGAGTGTTGCGGCCTGGGCGGGGGTGGCAGTTTCAATCCCCCAGTCGGGATTCCCTGCATTTGAGGTGTCCACCTGAATCACGCCTCCGCTCACGTACCAGGTGTTTCAATCCCCCAGTCGGGATTCCCTGCATTTGAGGTGTTGCACTGGTGAAACGGTACCGTTGCACTGATGAGTTTCAATCCCCCAGTCGGGATTCCCTGCATTTGAGGTCCGGAGCAGCCGGAACCGGAGGCTGCAGAGGTCCAGGGTTTCAATCCCCCAGTCGGGATTCCCTGCATTTGAGGAGCGCGGCCAGCGCAGTCGCCACCGCAGAGCCCACAATGTTTCAATCC
>JACIWQ010000063.1 GCA_014360895.1 Thermoflexales bacterium
AGGGGTCGGGGGAGGGGTGAGGGCGAAAAACGGCAGATTGCCGGATTAATTTTTCAAGTTGCAAAAATCGCGCCTTCCATTTACCGGCGCTCTTCCACAATGATTTGCGAAAGAGGTTTCCCCGAAACGACGAGAGGCTCGGGTGGGTAAATTTCTTCGGGAACAGGGCGCGGCAGAGAAACTAACCCCTCGGTTTCCAGTTGAGCGTAAAACATCAATTCCCGGTCCGACTCCCTCGGCGTTACGGTCAGGATAACCGGACTCCCTTCAGGTAGTGGGACTTTCTGATCCAGAACAATGGTATTCCCCTGGATAATCCCGGTCGTCACGATTCTCTCAAGAGCCATCTTCCACCTCATTTCAAGCTCTGGAGTACTCCATATGCGACCTTGGCCAGTCGCTGTACCCCTTCGCGAATCTCCTCCGGCGTCAGCGCGCAGAAGGGGAGGCGGACGAAGCCGTCACCGCCGCCGTTGGCGAAGAAGCCCCGGCCGTCGGTCAGCCGCAGGCCGACCTCCTGCCCCCGCCGGAGCAGGTCATCGGCCCGAACCGAGCCGTTAAGATACAACCCCACAAAGAAGCCGCCGTCCGGGCGGTGCCAGGTCGCCCGTCCCCCGAAGTGTTCCTCCAGCGCCTCCAGGATTGCGTCCAACCGGGGGCGGTAGAGGGCCCTCAGGTATTCCAGATGCGGCTCCATCCAGCCCCGGCGGATGAATTCGTAGACCATCGCCTGGTTGAGGTAACTGGCGTTGATGTAGGTGTCCTCCGCCATCTTCGCCAGCGGCTCCGCCAGATCGGGCGGCAGGACGGCATAGCCGACCCGCAGGCCCGGACTGATGAGTTTGCTGTAGGAGGACATCTGGACAACCCGCTCCGGGGCGAAGTCCCGCAGGGTGGGGAGGTCAGCGCCCCAGTAGCGGAGGCGACGGTACGGGAGGTCCTCAACCACCCAGAAGCCGTACTCCCGGGCCAGTTGGGCGACCCGCTGCCGCTTCGGGGCCGCCATCACAGACCCGCTGGGGTTCTGGAAGTCGGGGACCAGGTAGAGAAGGACGGGGCGCTCGCCGCGCCGAAGCCTTTCCTCCAGCATGTCCACATCCAGTCCATCATCCCGGAGCGGGATGCCCACGACCCGCGCGCCGGCCCGACGCAGGACGGTAATGGCCCGGTCGTACGAAGGCTCCTCCGTATAGGCGACCTCGCCGGGGTGGACCAGCATCCGGGCCAGCAGGTCCAGCAATTGCAGGGACCCCTGCCCGATGATGACCTGGTCCTCGTGGGCGCCGGTCTCCGCAGCGATGTGGGCGCGCAGGGGACGGAAGCCCCGGGCCGGGGCGTACTGGAGAACTTCGTCCCCGTACTCCATCAACACAGCAGTGGCACATTCGGCCAGTTTCATTTTTGGGAAAGACTCCGTGGCGGGCACCCCACGGGTGAAAGAAATCACAGATTGGCCGTTCATCTTCCTTCGTCTCGCTTACAAACCAAGATAATGTTGCCGGATATGAGAATTCCGGGAAAGTTCGGCGCAGGCGCCCTCCAGGACAATGCGTCCGTTCTCCAGGACATATCCTCGGTCCGCCAGGGAGAGAGCATGGTGGACACTCTGTTCCACCAGCAGGATGGTCAACCCTCGCTCTCGCAGGACCCGCAGCCGGTCGTAGATGGTATCCACGAGGACCGGCGCCAGGCCCAGGGAGGGCTCGTCCAGCATCAACAGACGCGGTCGGGAGGCCATACCCCGGGCGATGGCCAGCATCTGGCGCTCTCCACCGCTCAGCGTTCGGGCCAGTTGGTGCCGGCGTTCCTTCAGGCGGGGGAACAGTTCAAATAGTTCGTCCAAAATCCCGGTTTTCAGAACCTCCCGATTGCCGTATGCTCCCATCAGCAGGTTCTCCATCACGCTCATATTGGGAAACAATCGCCCGCCCTCCGGCACATGGGCAATTCCCAGCCGGCTGATGGTGTGGGGCGGTTGACCGGAAATCTCCTGCCCGTTAAAGAAAATCCGCCCCGACGTGGGCTGAAGCAAACCAGAGATGGTTTTCAGCAGCGTGGTCTTTCCTGCCCCGTTGGGGCCGATGACTGCCACCATCTCTCCTTCGCGAACGTGGAAGGAGACGTCGTTCAGGACCGGGACGCGGTGGTAGCCGCTGGCGAGTTGTTCCACGCGAAGGAGTTCATTCAGCATACAGCCCCCTTTCCCAGGTAGGCCTCTATGACCCGTGGGTTGGTGCTGATTTCCTGCGGTGTTCCCTCTGCAATGACCTCGCCGTAGTCCAGGACCACGATGCGCTGGGCCAGGCCCATCACCATCTGCATCACATGCTCCACAATGCACAGGGTGATTCGTTTCTCCTCGTTGAGCCGGCGCAGAATCTCCATAAACCCGGCCAGTTCCGATGGATTCAGCCCAGCTCCGGCCTCGTCCAGCAGCAGGAGGACAGGCTCCGTCGCAAGGGCGCGGGCCAGTTCCACCCGCCGCAGCGGGGCCAGCCCCATATCGCAACACCGCTGATGGCGGTACTCCTCCAGTTCGCAAATCTGGAGGACTTCGTCTACCTTCCGCTGCACTTCCCGGCCCCGATACCGCTGATACGCGCCGACCCGGACCGCCTCCTCTACAGTCATATTCGCGAAGGCCCGAGGGACCTGGAAGGTGCAGGTGATGCCCAGATCGCAGATTTTGTGGGGTGGTTTTCCCGTGATGTCCGCCCCCCGGAACAGCACACGGCCCGCGTCCGGCTTCTGCAGGCCGACGATGTTAAAAAACAGCGTGGTTTTGCCCGCGCCGTTGGGGCCGATGATGCTGAAAATTTCCCCTTCGCGAATTTCCAGGCTCACGTTGTTGAGGGCGACCAGGCTGCCGAACCGTTTGGTGAGTTGAGAGACCTGGAGGATGGGCGCCGACATACTGTTACTCCTTTGCAACCCGCGATAGGAGACGGCCGTAGGCTTGACGGACCAGGGGGCCCAGCCCCTGGGGACGGAAGAGAGCAATCAGAATGAGCACCACCGAGTAGACCACTAAGTAGAGCCCTTCCAGTTGGCCGCCCAGCTGGGCGCGCAGCAGTTCCCGCACACTCACCAGCAGAATCGCGGCCATCACCGGCCCGTAAGTAACCCCTAACCCCCCGACAATTCCCAGGATTGCGACCTCTGTGCTCATCGGGCCGCTGAAGAAGTTAGGATGAATGAACCCGTACATACAGGCATAGATGCCGCCGGTCACGCCGACGATGAAGGCATAGATAGCGAGGGCCTCCAGTTTGCAACTCTGGGTGTTGACTCCCAAAACCTCGGCGGCCTCCTCGTTTTCTCCCAGGGCCATCAGATAGTACCCTAACCTGGATTGGCGAATCCAGTGGTTGACCAGGAGGGCCAGCACCAGCATGCCCAACATAATGTAGAAAAAGGGTAGGTATGTCGCGAACCGGAGATGGTAGAGAGACCACTCGTGATAGGGCAGGTACCGCTCCACTGGCCCGCCGACCTGGCTCCAGATCAGGAAAGTCACCCGCAGGACCTCCACCAGGGCGGCAGAGGAGAGCGCGTACCAGACCTCTTTCACCCCAAAGCGGAAGAGAGGATACCCGACAATGAGGGCGAACCCGACGGCGACCAATCCCCCCAGAATCATCCCCAGCCAGGGGGAAACGTTCCAGCGGATCAGCAGAGTGCCGGTGGTAAAAGCTCCCAGGCCAAGATAAGCCCCGGCGGCCAGGTCCAGTTGACCGGCCAGGCCGCCGATAATGTTCCAGGCCGTTGCCAGGACCCCGTAGAGCAGGATAGTGGTCAGCAGGACTAGGGCATACTGGTTGGATCGGATCGCGAGGGGCAGCAGGAGAGCGGCTCCCAGCAGCGCGGTCAGCAGAATGAGGTTCGGGTCCTTGCGGATTCTCCCCATCACTTCCTCCCGAAGAGTCCCCGGGGACGGAGCCAGAGGACGAGGATGAAGAGCAGGTAGACAATGAGAGAGCGGGCCCGCGGGTCCCAGAGGGACATCCCAACAGCCTCCGCAGCCCCGACGATGATGCCGGAGATCAGCAACCCTGGGATAGACCCCAGACCGGCCAT
Organism: Thermoflexales bacterium; assembly: GCA_014360895.1. Lineage (GTDB taxonomy): Bacteria > Chloroflexota > Anaerolineae > B4-G1 > DUEL01 > SpSt-77. Next base: position 4,078 of record JACIWQ010000063.1, read on the forward strand.
TGCCAGGACACACCAACTCAGCAATCCGAACCGAACCCCCATCGTGGGGTCCACTTGCTGAAAGGTCATCAGCAGGCCTCCGGCGATGGCTGTCAGCGCGGAGCCCAGGCCGAAGGCCAACGCGTACGTCTGGCGGTAGGGAACCCCTACGAGCGACGCGGCGTCCAGGTCGTCCGACGCGGCCCGGATGGCCCGCCCGGCCCACGTCCGAGAAAGGAAGAAATAGACCCCCAGGATCGCCAGAACGCTTGCGGCCGCAGAGACCAGGCGGGAGGCGAGTATCGTGTACGGGCCGATCTGGATGTTCCCTTGAATGAGGGAATAGGGAAGGGCGCGAGGCTGAGCCTTCCAGATCAGTTGGGTCAACGCTCGCAGGAAGGTCATCAGCCCCACCGTCACCGCGATCTGGGTCACATACCGCTGGCGAAGAGTTCGGTTAATCAGGGCATAATAGGCCAGCAATCCGATCAGGAAAAGCGCCGGAAAGGTCAGCAGGGGGGTGAAGACCGCGTCCACTCCTGCCCACAGGCCGATCCAGAATGTGAGGTACATAGAAAGCATAACGAAATCGCCGTGGGCGAAGTTGACGACGTTCATCACCCCGAAGATGAGGGAAAGGCCCAGGGCGATCAGAGCGTAGATACAACCGGTCAGCGCACCGTTGATAAGATTTTGCAGGAGCGTGTCGGTCATCCGGCCTCCGACGGGGTGGGCAGGGGTGCCGGGTCCCCCTGTGGAGACCCGGCACCCATTGGGGTTAATAGTTGGCGTCCGGCCGCGGGAACACCGCCTCCGCTTCGGCGTACTCAAAGGGGTACACCACTTTGGGCTCGCCGTTGATGACCTGGAGCACCACCGCGCGGGCGTAGGGGTTGTCCCCCGTCTCGGTGAACGCGATGTGGTCCGTGGGGTAGGTCTCCACAGCCGGCCCCGAGGTCAGGTCCAGTTTCAGGAAGGCCTGCCGGAGGTTGTCCGGGTTCAGCGGATCATCCGGGAACATCTGCCCGGAGAGTTCCAGGGCCTCCTTGAGGACCCACATCGCGTAGTAGTTCATCCCGGCCGCCTCGGTGGGGATGTGGCCGACCTGAGCCTTGAACTCCTCTACAAACTTCCGGTTCTGGGGGGTGTTCTTGGCCGGGTTGTAACTGTAGGTGTTGACATAGTAGTTGGCGGTCGCGCCCAGCGCTTTAATAGACTCAGGGTCGGTGTAACCGCAGGCCCCCATCCCGGCGACGAACTTGGGAATGGCTTGGGCTTCCTTGAAGGTATTGGCGAAGAGGATGGCGTCCATGAAGTAGGGGCAGTGGACGACGAAGTCGGGCCGGGCGGCCTTGATGTCGGCGACGATGGCGGAGACATCCGCGATGTCAAAGGGGTACTCTTTCTGGTAGACGATGGTCAGGCCGTTATCTAGGGCCGCCTGGACCGCGCCGATCGCGTTGCTCCGCCCGAAGGAGGAGTCCTCGTTCAGGATGGCGATTCGCTGCATAGGGACGCCGGCCTTCTGGGCAGCGGCGACCACGAATTCCACCGCAGTGGCCCCATGCTGGCTGGCCTTCGGGGCGGGGCGGAAGAGGTAGCGGCGCCCAATTTGGGTCACGCTATCCACCAGCGCGTCGGCCACCAGGATGACTTTCTCCCGCTCGGTGACCTCGGAGGCCGCGATGGTCATCCGGCTGATGTAGAGACCCAGGATGGCCACGGGGCGGTGCTTGCTGATGATGCTCTCCGCTCCCAGCCGGGCGCTATCGGCCGTCTCCCCGGCATCTTCCACCACCAGTTCCAGTGGGATGCCGCCCAGTGACTGGATACCACCCGACTCGTTGATGTGGCGGACGGCGATCTCCATGCCGATTTTCGCCTCAGTGCCGAAGACGGCATGGGCACCTGTCAGCGGCTCCAGACACCCCACGACGATTTTTTCGGGGAGTTTGGGCTTCTCAGGCGCCTTCGGCCCGCAGGCGACCAGGAACAAGACCACCGTCAGCACTGCCAAGATGCGCCAGATTTTCCGTGCCATTTTGTTTTCCCTCCTCCCTTGAGTGATGGTTTACCGGTTTACGATTGTGGGTTTGGGACCGACGTGTGCCTCGTAGAACAATGCCCTCTCTCACCCCCTTTCTATGAATGAGCGAAGATCAAAAAGCGCGAGATCTGCTCCGCGGCTTGGCGGCAGAGGCGCACGTATTGCTGAACGGATTCTTCGCTCATGCGGAAGGTCGGACCGGCGAGGCCGATGGCGGCGATCACTTCTCCCTGAGGGCTCCAGATGGGGGTCGCAACGCCCCAGGCCCCGAGATCGGTCTCCTCCATACTGAAGGCATATCCCTGCTCCCGGATCCGGGCCAGTTCTTCCCGGAGAGCCTGGGGGTCGGTGATGGTGTTGGTGCAGAGACGGGGCAGGCCACGCTGGAGGAGGGCCTCAATCTCATCGGGGGGCAGGTAGGCCATCAGAACTTTGGAGGACGCTCCGGCGTGAGGTGGACGGCGGGTCCCGACGTCCATCGCCAGCCGGATAGCATGGGGAGAATCCACCTTCTCTATGCAGACCACTTCGCCGTTCTGGTAGACGGTCAGGAGAACGGTCTCTCCGGTTTCGGCGGCCAGGGACTCCATCACCGGACGGGCGACCACCTGAAGGCCGCTGTGGTTGGCCGCCAGGCGACCCCAGAGGAGCGGGCGGTACCCCAGCCGCCAGCGACGGTCTTTCGGATCCCGCTGGAGAATCCCGTGGGCCTCCAGGGCCAGGAGGAACCGATGGAGGGTGCTCTTCGGGATGTCCAGGTGCTCGCTCAATTCCGTCAGAGACCATCCCGACCGGCGGGAGGAGAAACTATCCAGAACCTCTACCAGACGGTTGACAGTTTTGACTGCGGGATTATCTTCCATCCGACATTAGCTTGCCGGGGAGGGGGCGTTCCAATTTTTGGAATGATAATCCAATTTAGTGAAATTATATCATGCCGGCTTCTCTTTGTCAAGGCCTCAAGTTGTGGTATAATCCCACCACCTTATCCTACCCTGAAGGGAGGTAAACCATGCGTCGTCTCCTCATCTTCCTGATGGTGGCGGCGGCACTGGCAACAGGCTGCACGCCCCGACCGGGAGGCCACATCGTCTACGGCCTCACCCTGGCCCCCTCCGGGATTGACCCCCACATCAACGCCTCGTCCGAACTGGGCATCCCCCTCACCTCCGTCTACGATACCTTGGTCTACCAGGACCCGAAGACGGGGGAATTCGTGCCCGGACTGGCCCAGAAATGGGAGGTCTCGGAGGACGGCAAAGTCTACACGTTCTACCTGCGGCGGGGGGTGAAGTTCCACGACGGCACCCCCTTCAACGCCGAGGCGGTGCGCTTCAACCTGGAGCGCATCACCAGCCCCGACCTGGCCTCCCAGAAGGCCCGCTTCATGCTGGGGCCCTACGAGCGGACGGAGGTGGTGGACGAGTACACCGTCCGCATCGTCCTGAAGGAGCCCTTCGCGCCGCTGCTGGACTCGCTGAGCCAGGTCTATCTGGCGATGGCGTCCCCCACGGCCGTCCAGAAGTGGGGGAGCGAGTACCAGTTGCATCAGGTGGGCACCGGGCCGTTCATCTTTGTGGAATACGTCCCGGGCGACCACCTGCTCCTGCGGCGCAACTCCGACTACGCCTGGGGGCCGCCCGTCTATCAGCACAAGACGGCCCAACTGGAGGAGGTGGAGTTCCGCTTCTTCACCGACCCCGCCACCCGCTCCCCGGCGCTGGAGTCGGGGGAGGCGGACGTGATGGGGGAGATTCCCCCGCAGGACGCCGCCCGCCTGCAGGGCAGCAAGGACTTCCGGATAGAGTCGGTGGCGATTCCGGGCGTCTCGCTGATGCTCTTTATGAATACGGCCCGCCCGCCGCTGGATGACATCCGGGTCCGGCAGGCCCTGCTCTTCGGGACCGACCGGAAGGCCATCATCTCCGCCGTCTTCCGGGACACCTCCCCGCTGGCCTGTGGGCCGTTGACGGCGGTGACCTTCGGCTACAACCCGATGGTCTGCGAATTCTACCCCTACAATCCCGACCAGGCGGCTGGGCTCCTGGAGCAGGCCGGTTGGAAGGATACGGATGGGGACGGCGTCCGGGATAAGGACGGTCAGCTGCTGGCCCTGGACCTCTACCTGATGGGCTGGGGCTACATGCCCGAGGTCGGGCAGTTGGTGGCCGACCAGTGGAGCCGGTTGGGCGTGCGCGTCAACAGCCAGGTGGTCAGTTACCCCGAGGCGCTGAAGATCGCCCAGGAGGGCCGTCATCATCTGATGCCCTTCACCCTCTCCGGCAGCGACCCGGACATCCTGCGCAAATTCTTCCACTCCCAGGCCGGGTTCAACTGGGCCAAAGTGAACGACCCGGAGATGGACGGATGGCTGGAGGAAGCGGCCCGTCTCTCCGACCGTGACCAGCGCGCTGACCTTTACAGCCGGGTCCAGACCCGCGTGATGGAAAGTGCGCTGGTCATCCCCATTCGGGACTACGTCAACCTGAACGGGGTGAACAACCGGGTTCAGGGATTGCGGTTTGACGCGCAGGGGTGGTTCCCCTGGCTGATAGACGTCACCCTGGCGCGGTAACGCTTCGGTGCCGGGCACTTTCAGAGTGCCCGGCACTCTTCTCCTCCAATGCTCGGATACGGTTTACGGCGTCTGCTGGGGGCGGTTCTGGTCCTCTGGCTGGCCGCGACGCTGGCGTTTGGGGCAATGCAACTGACGCCCGGCGATCCGGCGCAGACGTTGCTGGCGGCCTCCGGTGCCTCCGCTGAAGAGGTGGCCCGTCGGCGGGCCCAACTGGGCCTGGATGACCCGCTCCCCGTCCAGTACGCCCGCTACCTGGCCGACCTGGCCCGGGGCGACCTGGGGGTCTCTTGGTTGCACGGCCGCTCCGTGGGGCGCATGATCCTGGAGCAACTTCCGGCGACGGCCGAACTGGCCCTCGCCGCGACAGCTTTCGGGACCCTTCTGGGCGTTGCCCTGGGGCTTCTGGCCGCCCTATACCGGGAGACGTGGATAGACACGCTGGCAACAGGGCTGGCGGTCCTGGGCCTCTCTACCCCCGTCTTCTGGTCCGGCCTCCTGGCCATTCTCCTCTTCTCCCTTCGGTTGGGTTGGTTCCCCTCCGCCGGTAGCGGCGACCTCCGCCACCTGGTTCTCCCGGCGGCTATCCTGGGTTTTGCCCTCTCCGGTTCGGTGGCCCGATTGGTGCGGGCGCAGGTGATAGAGGTGCTCCGGATGCCCTTTGTGATGGCCGCGCTGGCCCGGGGGCTCCCCCTCCGGCGCATTTTGCTTCTCCACGTCCTGCGTCCGGCGGTCGGGCCTGCCGTGACCGTGGTCGCCCTGCAATTGGGCTTTCTCCTGAGCGGCGCCGTGGTGACCGAATCGGTCTTCGCCCGGCAGGGGTTGGGACGGCTGGCGGTCCAGGCCATCCTCTGGCGGGACCTGCCGGTGGTGCGGGGGGTGGTGCTGGTCGGTGCTCTGGCCTACCTGCTGACCAGTCTGCTGGCGGACCTCCTCCAGGCCTGGCTGGACCCCCGGTTGCGATGAAGAATATAGCGAAGAGTAGCCCCCGCTGCCCGGGACAGAACGTACTGGAGCGCGCGCTGTGCGCGCTGGCGATTCCTCAGTTGCAGGCTGTCTCGCCCCGCCGGCCCCTGAGGCGCCAGCCGCTGGCGCTGCTCTCGCTCCTGTGGCTGGCGGCCGTCGCGCTGGGAGCGGTGCTGGCTCCGTATCTCGCGCCTGTCGGCCCCTTGACCACGAATCCCTCGCGCGCGCTGCTTCCGCCGGGCGTCGGGGGGGCACTGGGGACGGATTTCTTGGGGCGGGATGTACTGGCGCGGCTCCTCTGGGGCGGCCGATGGACGTTGTGGATGGGGGTGGAGGCTCTGGCGCTGGCGGTGGGACTGGGCCTCCCGCTGGGCCTGGCGGCGGGCGGAACCGGCGGGCTACGGGACAGGGTGCTGATGCGGCTGGTGGATGCATGGCTCTCGTTCCCCGGCCTCCTGCTGGCGATGGCGGTTGTCGCCGTTCTGGGGCCGGGACTTTCTTCGGTGGCGGTCGCGGTGGGGCTGGCGGCCGCCGCGCCCTACGCCCGGGTCGCCCGCGCGACGGCGCGGGAGATTCGGGCCCAACCGTATATTGACGCCGCCCGGGCGATTGGAGCAAGCTCCTGGCGGGTCATCATCCGCCACATTCTGCCCAATGCCGCCCCGACGTTGGTAGCCTTCGCGGCCACCCAATTGGGTTGGGTGCTCCTCAACGGCGCGGCGCTCAACTTCCTGGGCCTGGGCGTCCCGCCGGGGACCCCGGAGTGGGGGGCCATGCTGGCCGAGGGGCGGGCCTACCTCCGGGGCGCTCCTTGGGCGGCGGTCGCCCCCGGGGTTGCTCTTACCCTCACCGTCCTGGCTGCCAACATCCTGGGAGACCGGCTGGGGCAAACGTAACGCCAGCTACCGGGCCGATCAGGTTCACACGGAGAACACGGAGGACACAGAGGCTTTACTTTCACCGCTTCGCGTGCAATGTAGCGCCGGCCGCCAGGCCGGTAACGCTGGCCGCCGGGCCGGTAGATACAGGCGAACCGCCTGCGCACCGGAATTTGCGGGCAAAACAATTTTTGACACTCGGCCCGGAGTATGCTATAGTTATACCGACAAAAACCTTTTCCCTGTGCGGTTGCCGATGGGGGAAACGTGCCGGGCACTTTCCAGCAACCGTATAGGGGGAAAACCTTTCGGGCCGGTGCCCGGGGCGTGAAGAAAAGGACTCATCATGGGTTCGTTGAAACTTGTGACCATTAAGGGCATCCCTGTCCGGATCCATATCACCTTTCCCTTGATTCTCCTCTGGGCGGCTGTCCAGTTCGGTCGTGGACAGAGCAACGTATGGCAGGGGGCGCTATTTGGGGTGGTGGTGACCCTGCTTCTTTTTATCTGCGTGGTCCTCCATGAACTGGCCCACAGCCTCTTTGCGATCCAGTTCGGCGGCCGTGTGATTGAAATCACCCTGCTCCCGCTGGGCGGCGTAGCTCAGATGGAGCGGCTCCCCGACCGCCCTTATCAGGAACTCCTGATGGCGCTGGCCGGACCGGTGACCAGCGGGGTTATCGGCGTCGGCCTGGCATTCCTCACCCTGTTCCTTTTCCCCCTGCGGATATGGACCGATTTTCTGCGCGCCCTCTCTTCCGGCGGCAAACTCCCCTGGTCCTACCTGCTCCCCTATCTGGCCGTCACCAACCTGTTCCTGGCGGGCTTTAACCTTCTTCCGGCCTTTCCGATGGACGGCGGACGGGTGTTGCGGGCCATTCTGGCGACATTTATGCCCTACGGCCGCGCGACAGCTCTGGCGGTCCGCGTCGGGCAGGCCCTGGCGTGGATGCTGGGATTGCTGGGGCTCTTCGGCCGGGACGTTTTCCTCATCCTGGTGGCCCTCTTTGTTTACACCGGTGCCACCCAGGAGGGGCGCCTGGTCCAACTCAAGACGGCGCTGGCCGGGCTGCGGGTCCGGCAGGCCTACTCCCATTCTCCCCAGGCCGTCCATCCCGAAGACCCGCTCAGCCGCGCTGTGGACCTGATGCTGGAGGGCTTCCAATCCGATTTTCCCGTCTGCGACGGGGGCCGGCTGGTGGGCATGCTGACCCGCAACGGCGTCCTGCGCGGGCTGAGGGAATACGGCCCCCAGGTCCCCATTCACACGGTGATGCTGCGGGAGTTCCCGATTGCCGGCCCGGAGGACGACCTCTTTGACATTCAGCAACGGATGAGCGAACTGGGGGCCGAAGTGGTGCCGGTGGTGGACGCGGGCACCTTCCTGGGCCTGCTCACCCGCCAGGACCTAGAAGAGGCCTACCGCCTGGTGACCGCCTACCCGGCGCTGCTCCCCCGGAGGCGATGAGATTCCAAACGTGCCAGGCACTTCGGAAGGTGCCTGGCACGTTCCTCTCGCTTCCCCGGAGGCGCTGAGATTCGCCTGGCAGTAGAGTGATTGGAAATATTTTTATTTCTGAGTGCTCCGCAGATGAAGGAGGGATATGGACACCGAACAGCGATGGCTCTGGGGGAAGGAAAAGCCGATCCGGGCTCTGGTGCTTTCCGGTGGGGGTGGGCGGGGTGCCTACGAGTGCGGCGTCTACAAGTACATGGAGGAAGCCGGGCTGATCCCCGACATTCTGGTGGGTACCTCTATCGGCGCCATCAACGCAGCGGCCATCGCCTCCGGGAAGACGGCGCGGGACCTGGAGGCGGCCTGGCTCTCCACCCGGACCCGCGACATCCAGCGGTTCTGGCGACTGCGTCCCTGGCGGGCGATCTACGACACTTCTCCCTGGGCCCGCACCCTCCATCGGTTTATAGATTTTAATGCCCTGGCCCGCACGGAGAAGCGGCTGCTGATTACCGCGACGGAAGTGGAAAGGGGCGACCTGCGCATCTTTGACAACCGGGAGATAAAGATTACACCTGCCCATGTCCTGGCCAGTTGCTCCATCCCCCTGGTCTACCCCTGGACCCGCATCGGGGACCACCACTACTGGGATGGGGCGGTGATGGCCAATACCCCGCTATCGGCAGCCATTGACGCCGGGGCCGACGAAGTCTACGTGGTCCTGCTCTCCCCGGTGGGAGAGCGGTACATTCCCCCGCCTCGCTGGCCCTGGCAGGCGTTCGCGGTCATGCTGGACCTGGCCCTCAGCGCCACGTTTGAGAATGACATCAAGCAACTGGAGCGGATTAACCAACTGGTCGCCCAGGAAATGGATGAGAAACACCGCTACATTCGCTGCCGGGTGATCGTCCCCAGCAAAGAGATTGGCCTCTTGCAAATTCTCCGCTACGACCCCCGAACCAGCCGGGAACTGATTGACCTGGGATACCAGGATGCCCGGGAGGCGCTGGGGGGCTGATCCCTCTGCCTGGGGTCTGAATGGACTGGCTGGAAATCAGCGTGGAGACGACGGGGGAAGGGGCGGAAGCGGTGGCGGAGGTGCTGAGCCGCTTCGCGCCCCGAGGGGTGGCGCTGGAAGCCGGCCCGGAGGGCTTCGGGACCGGCCTGGTCGCCGTCCGTGCCTATATTCCGGCCGACGACGAAATGCCCCAGACCCGCCGTCGGGTGGAGGAAGCGCTCTGGCACCTGAGCCAGATTCTCCCCCTGCCCCCACCGTCTTTCCGCCTCGTCGCCGAGACCGACTGGGCCGAGGCCTGGAAACAACACCTGACTGTCCTCCATGTGGGCCGCCGGTTGGTCATTCGCCCATCGTGGCTGCCGTACATTCCGGCGGAAGGGGAAGTGGTGGTGGAACTGGACCCGGGGATGGCCTTCGGCACCGGCACCCATCCGACCACCCAGATGTGCCTGCTGGCATTGGAGGACTGGGTACGTCCGGGGGCGCGGGTGCTGGACCTAGGGACCGGGTCGGGGATTCTGGCCATCGCGGCGGCCAAACTGGGGGCGAAGCGGGTCCTGGCGCTGGACACCGACCCGCAGGCTGTCGCGGTGGCCCGGGAGAACGTCTACCGCAACGGCGTGGCCGACCGGGTGCGCGTGGCCCGGGGGTCGCTGGCTCGGGCCATCGGGAAGTTTGATCTGGTGGTGGTCAACATCCTGGCCCGGGTGCTGGTGGAGATGGCGGGGCAGGGCCTGGCCCGACGCCTGGCCCCGGAGGGACGGCTGGTTGCTGCCGGACTGCTGGCCGCGCAGGAAGAGGAAGTCCGGGAAGCCTTTCAGCGGAACGGCCTGGCAGTCGTCGGACGGCGACAGGTGGAGGATTGGGTGGCTCTGGAGGCCGCGCGACAACTGCCCAACCCGGATTGTCGCCTGTGAGAAATACAGAAGTCATCCGTTTTCCCCTGATGTGTGCACTTGACCGTTCTGGTGGACATGGTAGAATAACGGCGCTTTAGGCGCGGGGGTTTTCTCTACTCACGGGAAGGGGGCTTCAGTACTATGGGAGAAAACGCGGAGCCGCCATCTACCGGGGCCGCCATCTTCTTTGACGGGATGGCTGGCGAGTATGACGAGATTCAAAAACTGCCCTGGTACGCGTGGCTGTTTGCCCGGCTGCACACCCTGATCTTTCACAACATCATCCGCCCCTACGCGCCGCAAACCGTCCTGGATGTGGGGTGCGGGACCGGATTCCAATCGTTCCTGTACGCCGCCTTCGGCGCCCGCGTGATCGGCATAGACGCGTCCCCCCGGATGGTGGGCATCGCGCGGGAAAAAGCGGCCCGGTTCCCGAGGGAGTGGGCAGCTCTGCTCACCATCTCGGCACCTTTTCCGTTTGTTCGTCCCTATAACCGGTGGATTCAGCAATATCTGGACGGCGTGGGGCCGAAAGCATACGTCCCTCCCGGATTTGAAGTGGCGGATGCCCGACGACTTCCTTTTCGGGATGAGACCTTTGACCACGTGAACTGCTGTGGGAGCATCCTCAGCTTGGTTCCGGAGTACCTTCAGGTCCTGGCGGAAATGGCCCGGGTGCTGAAACGGGGAGGGACGCTGTTCCTGGAAGCCGAAGGGCGCTGGAACGGTGACCTGCTCTGGACTATGGCGGACGCACTGGCGGGCGGTCGCCGGTACGGGATGTCCTGGGAACAGACCCTGGCAATGGTTCGTCCGCCCTTTTCGGCGCCGGTGACCGTGGATTACCCCTTTGAGCACGCCTGGCTGAAATTGACGCTCTTCACCCGCCGAGGGCTCTGGCGAGATTTGCGGCAGCTGGGCCTGCGGGTGTTGAAGAATTGGACCGTTCATTCGCTGACCAACTGCATCCCCAGCCCGGTGCTTCACCGGGAGGAGATTCCCGGGGGAATCCTGTGGCTGTTCCAGGTGCTGGCCCATATTGAGGAGCGTATCCCGCTGGCTCTCCCCGGATGCAGTCTGGTCTTTGTTGCCCAGAGAGTGGCATAATTTTCCCTGCGGCCGCGAAGCCGCCGCAGAGAGAATCGCATCTCTTTCGCTCCCTACATCATCAAGGAGGTACCTGCATGCGTCTCCGTGTCTTACCTAAAGAACGGGTTCCCGACCTGGTCCGCGCGCTGATGGCGGATTACCGCGTCTGGGGGCCGAAGGCGAAGGGACCGCAATTTGCCTTTGAACCCCTCTACGACCCCGCCGAGATGCGCCTGGACTACAACATCTCCATTCTCTCCCCCAAGGTGGCCCTGCAGCCCCCGCAGGAACGGGTCGCCGTTTTCCACCTGGATGGTGGGTTCACGGTGGAGCCGGTCATAGAGGCGGAGCCGACGGTCATCTTCGGCATGCACACCTGTGACCTGCATGCCCTGGCGCTGCTGGACAAGGCCTTCTCCGCCGACTTTCCGGATGCCCATTACCTGGAACGCCGCAAGAAGACGCTCATCGTCAGCATGGAGTGTCTGCAGCCCTGCGACGAGCATTCCTTCTGCAAGAGCATGGGCACCTGGACGGCGGATTCCGGCTACGACCTGCACCTGATTGACCTGGGGGACGCCTACGGCGTCTACGTGGGGACCGAGGCCGGGGAGGCCCTGCTGGCGAAGTACGCCCAGGCCCGCCCGGCGACCGATGCCGACGTCCGGCGGCTTAACGAGGTCATGAGCACCAAGTGGCCCCGCTTCCCCCACCGGCTCAACTTTGATGCCGCCGAACTTCCCTCGCTGCTGGCCACGGCCTACGACCACCCCATCTGGGCCGAACTGGGCGACCGGTGCCTCTCCTGCGGCTCCTGCACCAACGTCTGTCCCACCTGCTACTGCTTCAACGTCATTGACTCCCCCGACCTGAGCCTGAAAGAGGCGGTCCGCATGCGCCGGTGGGACTCCTGTCAGTTGGACGAGTTCGCCCGGGTCGCCAGCGGGGAGAACTTTCGGGAGGCGCGCGCGGCCCGGCAGCGCCACCGGATGTTCCGCAAGGGGAAGTGGCTCTACGAGCGATTCGGCGAGATGGGCTGTGTGGGCTGCGGCCGCTGCATCCGCGCCTGCCTCACCCACATCAACATCGTGGATACCTTTAACGCCATCCACGCCTCTCAGCACAGGAGGTAGTCCGATGACGGATTCCATTTATGCTCCCAGAATGGCCCGCCTGGCCGACATCCGCCCGATGACGGAACTGGAGAAACTGTTCGTGGTGGAGTTCCCGGACGGAAGCAGTCTGGGCCATCAGCCGGGCCAGTTCGTGATGCTCTCCATCCCCGGTGTAGGGGAAGCCCCCATTTCCATCTCCTCCTCCCCCAGCCGGTCCAACGGCCACTTTGAACTCTGCGTCCGCCGTATGGGTGACGTGACTGGAGTCCTACACCGGATGAAGCCCGGCGACGTGGTGGGCATCCGGGGCCCCTTCGGCCACGGCTTCCCCATTGAGCAGATGCGGGGCAAGGACGTCCTTTTCGCCCCCGGCGGCCTGGGGTTGGCCCCCCTGCGTTCCCTCATCAATCAGGTCCTGGACGAACGGGGCTCCTTCGGCCGGGTCATCATCCTCTACGGTGCCAAACGCCCGGCGGAACTCCTCTTCCGGGACGAACTGGAGCAATGGGCCGCGCGCGACGACGTGGAATTCCACGTTACGGTGGACCGGGGGGATGAGACCTGGACGGGGAACGTTGGCGTCATCACCACGCTGTTCCCGAAAATCACCGTGGACCCCCGCAACACCGTCGCGGTGACCTGTGGCCCGCCCATTATGTACCGCTTCGTCCTGATGGAAATGCTGGGCAAGGGCATCCCGGAGACCCAGATTTACCTCTCCCTGGAGCGGCGGATGAAGTGCGGCGTGGGCAAGTGCGGCCACTGCCAGATTAACAACCTCTACTGCTGCAAAGAGGGCCCTGTCTTCACCTACGCGCAGATCAAGAACATCCCGGAGGCGCTGTGATGAGCAAGTCCCCAGTCGCCAAGCCCAAAGTGGCGTTTTTTGACTTCGCCAGTTGCGAAGGATGCCAGTTGACGGTGGTGGACTCCCTGCAGACCCACTTGGACCTGCTGGACGCGGTGGAGATTGTTAACTTCCGCGAGGCGGCGACGCTGGACGGGTGGGATTTTGACATCGCCTTCGTGGAGGGCTCCATCACCCGCCCGAAGGACGAGGAGCGGCTGAGGCGCATTCGGGAGCAGGCCAAAGTCCTGGTCGCGCTGGGCGCCTGCGCCGATACCGGCTGCGTCAACGCGCTGAAGAATCTCCAGCCGCCGGAGGAGGTCCGCCGCTACGTCTACGGGGAGCACGCCGACTGGTACGAGACCTACGCGGCGAGGCCCCTGAGCGCCGTCGTCAAGGTGGACGCCGTCGTCCCCGGCTGCCCCATTGACCCCGACGAGTTCGTGGAGGTGGTGAAGGCGCTGCTGGTGGGCAAGAAGCCCCCCATCCCCGATTACCCCGTCTGTGTGGAGTGCAAACTGAAGGGGAACGTCTGCATCTTCCACGTGGGCGGCATCTGCATGGGGCCGGTGACGCGGGCCGGCTGCGGGGCCATCTGCCCCACCTACGGCGACGGCTGCGAGGGCTGCCGGGGCATCATCCCCCATCCCAACGAGAACGCGATGGAGGAGGTGCTGGACGAGGCCGGCCTCACCCTGGACGACATTATGCACTACTTCACGATGTTCAACGCGTATCGGGAAGTGGGCACTGGGAAGTGGGAGTAAAGCAATTTTGTTTGTAGCGGCGAAGCCGCTACAAACAAAATGACTTTCCTACTGGAGAGGGTAATATGACAACTCTGAATGTCAACGTCCACTACGTCACCCGCGTGGAGGGCCACGGCAACATCGTCGTGGACGTCAAAAACGGCGAGGTGAAGGAGTGTCGCTTTGAGGTGGTGGAGGCGCCCCGCTTCTTTGAGGCCTTCGTGCGCGGCCGCCCCTACCACGACATCAACCACATCGTCTCCCGTATCTGCGGCATCTGCTCCGTGGGCCACTCCACCACCAGCACCCGCGCTACGGAGAAGGCCCTCGGCGTGGAACTCACCGAGCAGGCCTGGCTCCTGCGGAAACTGAACTTCCACGGCGAGATTCTGGATAGCCACGTCCTGCACACCTACTACCTGGTCGCGCCGGACTTCTTCGGTGTCCCCAGCGTCATCCCGCTGGTGGAGACCCACCGGGAGGTGGTGGAGCGGGCGCTGCGGCTGAAGAAACTGGCGCGGGACCTCTGCGCGATGATCAGCGGGCGCCACACCCACCCCTGCGCGCTGGTCGTCGGCGGCTTCACCCACACCCCCACGGAGCGGGAACTGCGGGAGATGCGGGAGCGGCTGGTCGCCGCCCGCGCCGATATGGACGCGACGGTGGACCTCTTCGCCTCCCTCCCCTGGCCCCAGTTTGAGCGGGAGACGGAGTACGTGAGCCTGCGCAAGGAGGACGAGTACGCTTTCATAGACGGCGTCATCGTCACCTCGGACGGCTTCACGTACCCGATTGAGGACTACAAGAAGGTCACCAACGAGTACCTGGTCCCCTTCTCCACGGCCAAGTGGACCAAGCACAACCGGGAGTCCTACATGGTGGGCGCGCTGGCCCGTTTCAACAACAACTACGACCAACTCCACCCGAAGGCCAAAGAGGCGGCGGCGAAGTTCGGGATGAAGCCCATCGTCCACAACCCCTTCCTGAACACCGCCGCGCAGGTGGTGGAGATGGTCCACTCCCTGGAGGACTCCATCCGCATCATAGACGAACTGCTGAGTCGGGGGGTGCGGGAGGAGAAGCCGGCGCCGGTGACGGTGCGGGCCGGAGAAGGCGTGGGCGCGTGCGAGGTCCCGCGCGGCGTCCTCTTCCACCACTACGTCTACGACGAGAAGGGCATCTGCGTGGAGGCCA
>JACIWQ010000064.1 GCA_014360895.1 Thermoflexales bacterium
GAATCCGAATCAACCCAGCCTGCAAAGGACCGCGGTGCTTCGCCGTGAATCGGATCAGGCTCTGATAATAAATCTGACTTGCCTGGTGTCGTTGCGGCAGCGACGCGCCGCCCAGATGAATTACCTCAAATCGCGGATCATAGAGAACTCGCCACCCAGCCTTCCTCATCCGCAGGCACCAATCGTTGTCCTCAAAATACAGGAAAAACTGCTCGTCTAAAAGTCCTATTTGTTCTACCACTTCCCGGCGCACAAACATACACGCTCCAGAGACCCAATCCACCTCAAGCGGCTCTTCCACGTCCCAGCGGTGCATAGAACCAAGTCCAAGAAGGGCTTTCAATCCACGCCGAAAAAGATACCAGGGAGTTTGGTCGTCCCCGAAAGCAAAGGGCTGAGGCCGCCCATCAGGGGTCCGGAGCAGAGGGGAAAGGGCGCCCACTCCGGGCTCCGATAGAAGGGTCTCAGCCGCTTTCTGCAAAGTCTCTCCTGAAGCCAGCACGTCGCTGTTCATCAGGACGATTACTTTCCCCCGGGCCCGTTGCAATCCCAGATTGATGCCGCCTGCAAAGCCGAGATTTCGCTCACTCCGAATAAATTCTGCTTCGGGAAATTTCCCAGGAACAACCTGGGCCGTATCGTCCGTTGAGCCATTATCCACCACAATGACCTGCCAGCCACGTTGAAGGGCATAATCATAAAACTGCTCCAGGCATTGCAATACCAGGTTACAGGTATTGTGAGTCAGGACCACAAGCGTAAGCAATAGGGATGTCATAGTATTCTCTCGTAAAAAGCCAGGGTCTGTTCAGCGACTGCTTCCTGCGTATACAGGCTGGCCCGCACAAGGCCAAGCCGGACCAGTTCTGCCTGCAGGTCGGGCGATTGCCGCAGGTGGCTTAGACATCCCGCCAGCGCCTCCACATCCCCCTCCGGGAAAATCAGCCCGGCATCCCCGATGATCTCCGGGATCGCGCCGGAATTGGACCCTACTACCGACACCCCGCAGGCCATCGCCTCCACCAGAATCCGCCCAAACTGCTCCTTCCAGACCGGCGTGGTGCGGGAGGGGAGGACCACCACGTTCACCTGCGCCAGGATTTCCGGCATCTGCTCCGGCGGGACGGGCGGTATCCAGCGAACGCGTTCCGCAATTCCCAGACTTTGTGCCAGGGATTGGAGTGCGGCTCGCTGGGGGCCATCACCAATCAACCACAACTCTACGCCGGAACCCAAGCGGGCCACCGCCTGGATGAGGGTATCCAGCCCCTTCTCCGGCACAAAGCGCCCGGCATAGGCAACCCGAAACACCGCCGGGTTCAACCGGCGCTCCATTGGACGAAACACGCGCGGATCCACCCCGATGGGCGGAATGACCTCCGTCGGCCCCTGGTATCCCATTTCCCAAAGCACCTGCACTGCCTCCTGATTGGCACAAAGAATCGCGTCGGCCTCGCGCAGGGAAATCTGTGTGACCAGCCGCACATACCAGCGCTTGGGACGGTTGACGTTCTGCCAGGTGTGCAGGATCAGTTTCGCCCGCGGCGCAAAAAGCCGACGGGCCAGGGCAATCTGTAGCGCCGCCAGGCTGTCGGGCTCCTCCTCGGCGTGGATGATGTGAGGGCGTGCCATCCGCAACCCAAACGTGAGGGTCCGATAAAGGGCCCAGTGCGGGTCACTGGTCCGGCCCAGCATCGGCGTCCGCAACACCGGGCACCCGGGCACGACGGGCCGGACCTCCTTCCGACCGTATTCATCCTCCCAGACGGCGGGGCGGACCAGCCAGAAAGCGAGATCCGGTCGGGCGGCCATGAGCTCCAGCTTGCGCTCCATTGAAGGCGCGCGATAGCGGGCGATGTGCACCACCCGGATCATCCTGACCGGCACGCGATCGCCTCCAGGGCTATAGTCCCGATAGAGCCTCGCAGCCTCCAGGGGGAAGGCACGGGATCTGCATACACCATCTGACATGCAACACACCGCAGATAGTGATAGCCATCTCGGGAAAACAAGAACGCCGCATTGGTGCTGTCGATAGATCGAATAGAGCCCCCTCACAGGATCAGCCTGCGAAGCAGGGCAGGCAGGATCACCCACGCCCGCTGGATCGGATGAAGCCCGCGCTCCCGGGCCTCATCCAGCAGGGCGTCCAGCATATGGAGGTGGATCTGCACCTTCCGCCGCGCCCGCCATCGTTCCGCCGGCGGGGCCGTGCGCATCGGGGCAAGCGAGCGGAACCCCGGATCCGATACGATCTCCACCAGCTTCCGCATCCGGTGCAGATACGTGTGCTCCCGGAGCGTCCGCTGCTGGCCGGCGCGGGCGATGGCCTCCCGTTCCTCTTCGTGAGCCAGGTAATACGCGATCTTTTCCATAAGGTCCGCGTCGTCACGATAGACCACGATCTCCCGCCCGATTTCGAAGAGCTCCTCCAGGCCGTTGGCGACGGAATCCGTGAGGACCAGCGCGCCGCATGCGGCGCCTTCGAAGATGCGCATGGTCACATCGCCGGCGATGCTGCAGTTGAAGACGATGCGGGACTGGCTGTAAACCCGTCCTACCTCCTCCGGCGAATAGATTCGATCGAAATCATTCGTGCGGAACCGTTCCGCGATCCGTCGGAGCCGGCGGGCACGGGGCGTTCGACGGTGGGCCCGGGCGATATTCCCCACGAACCCCACTTCATAGATGCGGGGAAGTCCGTGATCGTAGTGCACGTCCGGGGCGGCCGCCAGGGGGAGCCAGTAGACCTGCTCGTGGCCCACCGCGCGACGGAAGCGTTCCAGATAATCCTTCTGGGCAATGAAGACGGCATCAAAGAAGCGGGCGGCCTGCTCCCGCCAGGTGCCCAAGTGGACATCAATCAGGTAGCAGGCTGTTGGGATGGGCAAGCGCTCAATTCCGGGTGGGAAGTAACGACCGGCCGGGTCAATCCAGAGGTAGAAATCGGGTTTCTCGGGCAAAGCGGCGACAATCTCGTCTACCGGGACCGTCGTATCATAACCAGCGCGCTGGCTGCATGGTAAACCGATGTAAGTAACCTTATGGCCCAGGGCCTGTAAGGCCCGCTCTATGTGGTAACCGGCAGCGGTGGGAAACCAGCGATAACCAATAGCGATATGCATGCTCATCTCTTCCCAAGCCGGCGTCGCATAATGTTAATCAGACCCCGGCGTATTACCCAGAGTCCAAACGGCAATTGAGCGGGATCAGTTATAATAGCCTTAAAGAAATAGCCAAAAGCAGCACTTTTCGGCTCAACATGCCATGAAGTGGCGAAGCGATAAAACAGCAACTTGGCTTTGAAATGAGCAGGATATGTTGAGAAATGTTCCCATTCAACAGCCAAATGGGCAGCCAGCCGATTTTGCTGATTTATGAAATCTAAGTCCTTGGTTACATTCGATGTATGGACCCGATAGCCTACGGTAGGCTCATCCAGGTAAACCATAGAAAAATCGTGGGCGATTCTAACCCAGGCCAACCAGTCCTCCCCACCTCCCCGCTTAAAACGCTCGTCAAAATAACCGGCCATATCAAAGCACTTTTTACGAACCATTACAGTGCTTGTTGTTGCGCAATATTCTACTGTTTCCCATCGGAAATCCTGGGGACGGCGAGGCACACCAGATACTGAGGATTTCAGACCCAAAATTTCCCCGGATTCATTGATGAGATAAGCATCCGAAGCCACCAGGCCTACTTCCGGTCGTTGATCTAAAATCGCTGCCTCTTTCTTTAGTCTTCCAGGCAAGCATACATCATCAGCGTCAAGGAAAGCGATGTATTCCCCCTTCGCAACACGTATCCCCGCATTGCGCGCGGCCGCCGCACCTTTATTGGGTTGCTCGACATAGACTATTGAATGCCGATAACGATCCGCTACCTCGCGTGTATTGTCGCTGGAGCCGTCATTGACTACGATTATCTCTTTATCAGAATAATCTTGAGCCAGCACGCTCTCGATCGCTTCCGCCAGGAATCGGCCCTGATTGTAGCAGGGGATCACCACGCTAACTTTAGGTTCCATAAACCTCACCCCGGTAAGGCTACCACGTTCTGCACATCTGTCGGCTTCATCAGGTGGAACCGATATCCCAATTCTTGCAAGAATGACCTCAATTCTGCCACTGTATAGCCAAAGGCATTATAAGCCGCTTCGTTTTCTTCGTAGAAAATCACAGGCCGAAATTTCTCCAAGGTCTTTTTCGCGCCCTGAAGGGCCAGCAACTCGGCACCTTCAATGTCCATCTTGATCAACCCGATTCTGCTCATCGGATACTGGGAGAGAAATTCGTCCAGGGTTGTCATCTGAACTTCGCACTGTTCAACGAGATGGGAAAGATATGGCTGCAGAGAGCCAAAAGTGATACCGTTTGGGTTAATATACAGCGTTATCCACCCGGTCTGATTTCCCACTGCCTGCTGAACGGCGACCAGATTATTCAGACCATTCAGGGTTTTGTTGCTCCGCAGGTGCTTAAAAGCGTGGGGATTTGGCTCAAAAGCGAAAACCAGGCTGCCTTCAAAATGGCGAAGTTGCCACGCGGCCATTACTGCATAATAGCCAACATTAGCCCCAAGGTCCACTACACACTCGCCAGGGCCCAGTTGTCGGAGGAAGCGCAAGAATAATTGCGTAAACTCGTGCTCATATTTGCCAATACAATAAGGCAGGAGTGCATGACCTGCCTGGTCATTGCCAATCCATACTCGGCTACCATTTGGCAATCTCATAGTCAGCGGTGCTCCACCCCCCAGCCACCGGACCGTCCAAAGAGCCAGCAAGCCTTTGCCTTTGAAATAAGGCAAATACGAAAGTCCATCAAGAATGACAGAGCCAATGCGTCTGCGCAGGTTCAGTTTTTCCCCCATAGCCTATTTCTCCTTTGCTAACCCCCACACATACTTGGCCCGCTCCCTCGTCTCCCGGGGCCGCAGGGCGAAGGCCAGAGCATAGAACCCTAGGGCGGCCCAGGCGGTTTTGGCCAGGAGCCGCGCGAGGAGTCCCAGATTCTCCAACGGAATCCACCGCACCAGCAGAGCCCAGCCCACCCCGGTCGCGACGCCGGCGGCCAGCGGCACCGCGAGCGCCGAGGCCGGATTGGCCGAGAGTTCCCGCCGGACGTACCGGTAGGCCAGCAAAAGCCCCACCAGCAGCGCCAACCCCACCGCCCCACAGGTCCCCAGCGCGCCCCAGCGCAGCGTCAGCGGGAGGCCGGCAAAGCCCAGGACGCCCACCTGGGCCCAGAGCAGCGCGGCCGCCCGCGCGGGCTTTCCCATCGCGTTCAGCAACACCCCGGCGTTTTCCAGATGAGGCCGCACCACGAAGAAGGCGATGAGAATCTGCAGGAAGAGCGCGCTGGGTAACCACCGTTCCCCATAGAGCAGGACAATGATCTCCGGCGCGGCGATGAAGACCGCGATGGCCAGCGGAACCGCCACCATCCCAATGGCCCAGGTCAGCATTGTCGCTGTTTTCTCCAGCCGGGGCCGGTCGTCCTGAAGGCGCGCATAGGTATAGAAGGCTGGATGCAGGAGCACTGCGTTGAAAAGCAGCCCTGGCCACTGGGCCATCCGGTAGGCCCGGTCGTAGTAGCCCAGCGCCGTTACTCCGGCGAAAGTTCCGATGAGGAAGTTATCCAGTTGGGAAAAGAGCATCCCGGCCATCAGCCACAGGCCGGTGGCCGCGCCGAACCGCAGGAAATGGCGGGCCAGGTCCGGGCGAAAGCGCCAGGGCTCGCTCCAGAGGTGAGGGGCCTTCCTCCGCACCACCCACCACAGGCCCAGCCAGAGGAAATTGTAAGTGGTCGTCTGCGAGACCAGGCTCCAGACCCCGCCGCCGTGGGTCGCCAGCCAGAGGGCCGGGATGTAGGAAATAGGAAAGGTGATGAACTGGTACAGGCTGATGGTCCCGAACTGGAGCCCTTTCTCCAACAGGGTTCCGGCAATGCTGGCGACGCCTTCCATGCAGGCGGCCAGGGCCAGGACCAGCGCAGCCAGGACGACCCGTCGGTCATATCCCAGGAGACGCAGGACGGGCGCCGCCAGTCCCATCAGCAGCAGGCCACAGAGAGCTGCCGCCGCGTCCAGCCCCGCGTAGGTTCCTGCCGATTCGCCATCTGTCTGTTTGTACTGGCCGAAGGCGTAATTCAGCCCCAGTTTGGTCTGGAGGCGGAAGAGTTGAGCGAAAAACGTCGCCAGAGCAAAGGTTCCGAAGGCTTCTGGCGAAAGGAGACGGGTGAGGATAATATTGACAACAAAGCCGAAACCCAGCGTCCAGTAGGAACTGAGGGCTACCAGCAATCCCCCCCGCACGGCCCGGTAGGCCAGGGGAGTCTCATCCGCCATGGGCCCTCTCCTCCCGCTCCAGGTAGGCCGCGATGGCCCGGGCATAGGCGTCAAAGTCGTCCAGCCGCTTCTTGAGGATGCCGTAGACTCGGGCATCGTCTATCTGGGCGTAGTCGTGGACAATCAGGTTGCGGAAGCGGGCCATTTCTATCAGCGACGGCAGGAGTTGCCGGGGCACCACTTCCTCCTCCGCCAGTATCTGGAAAACGTCTTTGTTGTCCTCGGGATAGCGAAATCCCTCCAGGGCGATCAGGCGACGGCCAATATCCAGGCAGGCCTCAATGGCAACCTGCAACGCGCGCTCCACCGCGCGACGGAGCATTTTATCGTCCTGGTAGACCCGGAAACTCGTCGCTCGCTCCCGATAGATCCGGAGTTCGTCCATGTACTCAGCGAGGATCTTCAACCGGTTGACGATGACGTCGTCGGCGTCCGACAAGGCCCACCTCCTTGATCTTCTGAAGCAAGTCGCGGGCGTGGAAATCGTACATCGGCTTCAGGTCGGCGTAGATTTTGCCCGCCCGAACCTCAAACTCCACCCGCGCGGCCCGGTCCCGCTCAAAAATCAGCCGCCCGTGCTTCAGGACCTGATGCTGCAATAGCGGCGGGGCGTCGTTCAGGACCACCAGATCGGTCGGGCGGCCGATGATGCTCTCCACCTCCCAGCCCAGACGCAACCGCCGCTCAAAGCGGGCCTCCCCGTCCAGGTCGGCGGCCAGCAGGACGGCGATGTCTACATCGCTACCGGCCCGGGCCCGGCCCTGGGCTACCGAGCCGAAGACGTAGGCCGCCACCACATCCGGCTGGGCGGCAAAGTACTCCGCCAGAGAAGGAACCCATTCTTCCATAGGGACTTCTATCCGAAACGCCCCGCTCCGGGGCGGACGATCAACGCTAAACGATGGTCACCACCGAGCCGCTGGCCGTCTTGGTGACCTCAATGCGGGCCGGGAAGGCATCCCGCAGTTCCTCCAGATGGGTGATGACCAGGACGCAGGCGAATTCGTCCTGGATGGCGTGGATGGCCTCCACCAGCCGCTCCCGGCCCTGGGCGTCCTGGGAGCCGAAGCCCTCGTCTATGAAAAGGGTCTGGAGTTGGGCGCCGGCCCGGCGGGCCAGCAGACGGGAAAGGGCTACCCGCAGGGCAAAGTTGACCCGAAACTGTTCGCCGCCGGAGTAGTTCTCGTAGGGACGCTCCCCCAGTTCGTCCGCAATGCGAATTTCCAGGGTCTCCCGGGTCTCGCCGGAGAGAATCTCCTTCTGGGTCTCCAGCCGCACTTTCATCCGACCGCCGGTCATCCGGTCCAGCAGGGCATTGGCCTCCGCCTCTATCTCCGGCACGACGGCTTCTATAATCATCGCCGGGATGCCCTGGATGCCGAAGGCGGTACGGAGTTCGGCGTAGAGGGACTCCCGATGGGCCAGTTCGGCCCGCCGCCGGAGACGGCTCTCCTTCTGCCGAGCCAGTTCGTCGCAGGCGGCCAGCCGCTGCTGGGCCGCGCCCAGGCGCTGACGGGCCAGCGCCTCCGCCTCCTCCACCCGCCGCAGTTCCGCCTCCAGCGCGGGCGCCTCCCGGAGCCGCTCCTCCAATGTGCGCGCCGTCTCCTCCAGTTCGGCCTGGCGGGCCCGGTCGGCGGCGATTTGTTCCTGCTGACGGTCGCGCGCCTCCGCCAGCCGGGCCAGTTCCCGCTCTTCCCGTTCCAGACCCGTGCGGGCCTCCAGCAACCGCTCCCGCCGTCCGACATAGACCTGGAGTTCCCGGACGGCCCGGCGGGCCTCGTCGTGGGCGGCGGCGTCGTAGCCCAGGGCGGCCTCCTGAGCTCGGACCTCCTCCAGCGCGGCGCGGGCCTCGGGGGCGTAGTTCTCCGCCGCCAGTATGGCCGAGACGCGCTCGGATTCGGCCTGCGCCGTCTCCAGTTCTCGCTCCGCCTCCTGACCGGCGCGAATGCGTTCCGCCAGCGTCGCCACCTCCTGCTCCAGGCGAGAGAGTTCCTTCAGCGAGGCCTCGGCGGCCCGAATCTCCTCCTCCCGCCGTTTCGCTTCGGCGTCCATTTCCTTCATCCGGGCGGCGTTGGCCCGGTACGTGTCGCCCTTCTCCCGTCCTTCCCGCCCCATCTCCTCCAGCAGCCGCAGGCGGTCCGGCTCCGTCAGCGGACGGCGACAGAGCGGGCAGAGGGCCTCCGCCTGCTCCAGCAGGGCCATCCGTTCCTTCAGGGCCTCCATTTCCTGTTTGAGGGACTGGTTGACGGCCCGGAGTTCCGTAATTTCCAGCGTCAGGCGGGCCAGTTCCCCCTTCGCGGCCTCGTTTTGCTGACGGAGTTCGTTCAGGGCGGCGACGCGGGCCCGCAGGTCGTCGTAGCGGCGCAGGTCGTCGGGGGTCACTCGCCGGGACTGGAGTATGCGGATTTGCTGAGCGGCCCGTTCCAGACGGATTTCCAGTTCGTGGCGGGCCTGGCTGATTTCGGCCTCCAGCGCGCTCCGCCGCTCCCGCAGTTCCGCCAGGGCGGAGAGTTTCTCATTCCATACCCGCTCTCGCTCCAGCGCGTCCTGGTAGGCGGCAAAGCCGCGCTCTATCTCCTCCGCCTGGTCCAGAAGGGCCCGGTACTCGTCCCGGCGCGCCTCCCGCTCCTCCCTTTCCCGGTCCAGGGCGTCCAGTTCCCGCAGAGCCCGTTCCAGGCGCGCGGCCAGTTCCTCCCGTTGCTCTTGGACGCGGCGGTAGTCGGCCCGAATCCGTTCCATCTCCTGCCAGGCCGCGCGCAGGCGACGGAGTTCATCGCTCCACCGCTCCGCCTCCTGCCGGGCCGCCTCCACCTGGGCTTCGTACTCCGCACGGCGGGCCAGTTCCTCGTCTATTTCCGCCAGACGCAGGTCGTTCAGGCGGGACTCGGCTTGGACCTCCGCCAGGCGGGCTTTGGCCCGCTCCTCGTACTCCTGCCAGACGTCCAGGCCCAGGATGTCGCTGAGGACCCGTTTGCGCTCGGCGGGCGTTTTGACGGTGAATTCATCGGCGCGGCCCTGGCGGAGAAAGGCGGAGTTGACGAAGGTATCGTAGTCCAGATGGAGAATACGGACGATTTTCTCTTCGGTGGCGCGGATGGAACTTTCGGTCAGGGAGCGCCAGCGGCCGTTATCATGAACCTGGAAGTCCAGGAGGGAGGAGCCGCGCTTCCCGCCGCGCCGTCGGCGGACGACCCGGTAGAGGCTGTCGCCCAGGCGGAAGGTGAGGTCCACTTCCATCTCCTCGGCGCCCTGGCGGATGAGGTCGTCGTCCCGGCGGGCCCGGGCCCGGCCCCAGAGGGCCCAGGTGACGGCGTCCAGGAGCGCCGACTTTCCGGCGCCGTTTTCTCCGCTCAGGCAGGCGACGTGGATGCCGGAGAAGTCCAGTTCGGCCTGGCGGTAGGGCATGAAGTTGATGAGACGGAGTTTGTATGGGATCATAGCAGGTCGCAAGGTCGCATGTCGCAGGGTCGCATGTCGCAGGGTCAGACGGGCACTTCGGCGCCGCGCCGGATCATATGTTGGAAGGCAGTGGTCAGGAAGCGGCTGGCATCCAGGATTTCCAGCAGGACAATCCGGCCATCGGCGGTCAGGTGAGCAATGAGAGAATCGCTTTGTTCCGCGTGGTCAATCCGGCCCTCCGACATCTCTATCAGCAGGATGTCTTCCTCCCAATCATATCTCATTTTCATAGCGATCCCTCCTGCCCGGGTAGAAGGTAATAACGACCGCATCATTGCCTTCTATCCGGTAAATCACTCTCAAGACATGTTCCTCCGTCAGCCGCTTCTGGGCAACCAGCCGTCCTTCGGACTGAGGAATCACCCGATCCGGATGCATTAGAGCGTCTGCCACCTGGTCCGGAGTGACCGGAAACCCGTGCTCTCTCAGCACCTCAAACTTGTATTCAGCGTGTCGGGTGTAGCGGATAGCCATAGAGTCTCACACCAACTCTATTTCCCAATCCACCACTTGCAGGTCGGGGCGGGTGGTTTCTATCCAGTGGACGGCCCGCTCCAGGACGGTGTGGATGTATCCGGCGTCGTTGGCGACGGTGACGACGGCGATGACGGCCGATTGCCAGAGGTCGTTGTCGTCTACTTCGGCGACGGCCAGGTTGAATTCTTTGCGCAGTCCGTTCAGCAGCGGTTTCAGACGGCCGCGCTTCTCCTTCAGCGAACCATTACCCGGCAGATGGAGATGGATGCGACAGAGGCCGACGATCATTTCGCCATTCGGTCATTCGTCATTGGGTCATTCGGTCATTAGATACACGGGATTGCCCAGAGCGCGCATCATCAGCGCGGCCGGTTCCTCCTCCAGCGGCGCCTCCGGCGGGTCTATGACCTCGGGACGGAAGTAGCGGTCGTCGTCGGGGAGAATCTCCCAGGTGTGGGTGACGTCGTCGGCGGTGATTTCGGTCTGCAGGACGCGCCGGGCGGAGACCAGCCGCAGGAGGCCGCCTGCCGCGCCCCGGACCCGGCAGGTCAGGCGGAGCGGCGTATCCGGCGGCAGGGGGAGGACGTCGCCCATCGCGGCCCGATGGCCGGCGGCCTCGGCGGTCAGTTCCAGCAGCGGGCCCGCTGGTCCCTCAGAGATGAAGACGTGCCCGGCCCGCAGGCCCCCCACAATGGCCGGGATGGAGAGTTCTTCGGCCCAGACCCAGGTGGTGGGAGTGCCCAGTTCGTACCAGCCCAGTTCGCCGGTGAAGGGGCCCTGGTGTTTATCGGAGCCGCCGACGGCGGTGACCCGATGGCCCGCCCGCAGCAGGGAGTCCCAGACCGCCAGCGCCTGGTAGTTGGAGATAAACCAGGGCGCGCCCCAGACCTCCATGCAGTCCGGCCCGAAGAAATCGCCGAAGGTCCAGGGCGGGCCGCCGTCTTTGGGGTGGTTGATGGAGAAGAGGGCGCCGTGGGCCCGCGCCCACTCCCGGACCCAGCGCATCTGGTCGTCCCGCCAGCAACGGAAGTCGGCCCAGTCCGTCACGGGCCAGAGGTTGGCGTGGCCGTGGTAGGTGGAGACTTCCACGCCCGGAATCAGCAGGGGCGCCTCCCGCGGTTGGCCGCGCAGGCCCGGCAGGTGGCTGACGGTGTTGTGTTCGGTGACGGCCAGGAAGTCCAGGCCCTGAGCCCGCGCGGCGGCGACGAGGTCCTCCAGCGGGGCGGAGCCGTCGGAGTGGTGGCTGTGGGCGTGCAGGTCGCCGCGAAACCAGCGCGGGCCCGGCGCGACCGGCGCGGGGTCATAGGGACAGGGGAGGGGAAAGGGAGCGTCGTCCGCCGCGCCCGGCTCCAGGTGGATGGTGATGCGGTAGTCGCATCCTTCGGGGGCCAGTTGGTAGAGGCCCAGCAGGACGTGCCAGGTGCCGGGGAGGATGGGGCCGGGAAGGTAGCCCGGGGTAGCGTCGGCGGCGGAGAGGGTGAACTCCCGGCGGGCGGTGCCGCTCCAGCCGCGAAAGCCGCGCCCGCCCGGAAATTCCGCCCCGCGCGGGTCAAAGAGGCCGATGTCTAGGATGTTGCCCTCCTCCCAGCCGGCCTTGTCGGCGCTGACGGCGTGGCTGAACTCGTAGGAGACGGAGAGGCGTGCCACGCCCGGCGGCACGTCAAAGGGGATGAGGGGAAACTCATCCCGGTCCCGGTCCTCGGGGGAGAAGTGACCAAGAAGGGTGATTTCCATATGCATGTGAAAATCAGCGTTCATCCGCGTCCGGTTTCCGCTGCACCACCACCCGATATACCGGGACGTCCTTCCCGCCCAGGCGGTATTTATAGTCCTCGCTCCCGCGCAGGAAGTCGTAGGCCTCCCGGCCCTCCGCGATGGCGTGCCGGATGAGGAAAGCGGAAAGGACAATGCCCGCGCCCAGGCCCGGGTCCGCCCGCCAGTCCAGGCCGGAATTGTAGACCAGGACACGGTTATTATAGACAAAATTGAGGTACGCCGCCAGTTTTCGCCCGTCCCATTCCAGGAAGGCCAGTTGCAGCCAGCCTTCGGCGAAGGCGGCCCGCATCAGGTCCCGAAAGAACGCCCGCATCGGTGGGGTGAGGAACTCCGCTTTCGCGCGGGTGCTGCTGACCATCAGGGCCAGGAAGTCCTCTATCTCCGCCTCCAGGTCGTGCTCCGGCCCGACGATGTACCAGCGCAGTCCCTCCAGCGCCTCCGCCCGGCGCAGTTTGCGGCGCAGTTCATGCCGGTCCTTCCGGTCCAGGGAAGCCAGATACTCCTCCCAGGTGGACGGCAGGGGGATGACGGGGCAGACCTCCTGGACCTCTGTCTCCACGGACCAGCCGCGCGCCCGGGCCCGCGCGGGGAGCAGTTCCAGCGTTGGGGAAGCCGCCGGGATGGTGCAGAGGTCCATCCGTTCCCACCGGGGCGCAGACGGGCCCGTCAGCGCCTCCAGGACGGCCTCCCAGACCTCCGTCTCCCGTCCGGCCGCGATGACGGCATCCAGATAGTCCGAGACCTCCACGCAGCCGACCCATTGGAGCGTGGGGCCGTCCGGGGGCCGGGTCAGGAAGAGGGGGGCGATTCCGATCAGCGCGCCGTCGTCCCGGACCATCACCAGGCACAGGTCGCCTCCGCCCAGATGGCGCCACCAGGCCCGCGCGTAGGCCGGGGTCAGGAAGGGCACATCGGTGGACGACCGGCGCAGGAGGGCCGTCCACTCATCTGCCAGCGCGTCAAAAGCCGATGGGTGGGAGTGAATTTCGGTGTGGAGTGGCATCACCGTATATTATCTCCGTCCCGGCGGGGTTGTCAAATCCGCCGTTTGTGGTAAAATAGCGATGCGCGGTGGGTGTGGCCCAAGGGTTAGGGCACCTGGTTGTGGCCCAGGAGATTGTGGGTTCGAGTCCCACCATCCACCCACGAGAGGCACGGCGATGCCGTGCCATTTTTGTATGCCCCCGTAGCTCAATTGGATAGAGCAACGGACTTCGGATCCGTTGGCTGCGCGTTCGAGTCGCGCCGGGGGCGCTCTCGCGGCCCCATGGCCGGGCGCGCCGGGCTCGGTGCCGCACCCGGCGGGTAGAATCGGTGCCGCGCTCCGAAGCGGTCATCCCGGTACGCGCAGACTGTCCAGCAGATGGACGGACCAGAACGGGCCGGGGCGGGCGGAATTCCGCTCGCCCCGGCCCGTTTGGTTGGACACAGCGGCCCTATCAGAAGCTCCGGTCCATCCCTACCCCCCACCCACTTCGGCTATCTCGAGTTGGTGGACTGGGAGAGGAGTTCCGGCACCGTAGAGGCCCAATCCCAGGAGTAGGTTGTCAATGTGCCGTTGGTGCTCTGCCCCACCCGCAGCCCGTCGGCAGTGTAGGTGTAGACCAGCGTCGCGGTGACCGATGTCGCCCGCACCAGCCGCCCGGCAGAGTTGTACGCATATGTGAAGATACCATCGCCGATGAGGTTCCCCCGCGCATCCCAGGTGTAGGTAAAATTTCTGATTATCTCTACTCCCCACATAATTGGAACCGCTCATCAATTTTGAGCACGATCTCTCTGAACTCTTCAAGGCTAACAGCACCCGCTCCGCTGGTGGATGCATCGAAATCAGAGATATAGACGCCGTAGCGAAGCACGGCACTGCATTTATCTTCAAGAGGCGGATCGATGGCCACACCACATCGGACATCCCGCTGATCCGCGTGCAGAGGCCAATGGTTGGCCTCCTGTAACTCTGACCACTCCGTAGAGATGGAAGGGAAAAACACAGCCTTGTCAAACCAGAAATGAAAGGCAGCTAACCACCTGTTGCAGTATCGGTATACGGTGTGACCGATTGTTCCGCCATCATTATTCACTAAAATTATCCTATAGACTTCTTGGGCACCCAACCTATCTTGTATCGGCAGGAAGGCCGGCCACAGAGGGTCGGATACTCGCCATTGCCCAACCATCTGCTCTTCGTTCAAGGTCAAGAATTTGGTGGTGCATTTCGTGTGATCTTTCCCCACCAGCATCAATACACAGGCTACGAGGAAGAGTAGATTAAAGAGCATAGCTATCCTGCACGAGTTTTTTCTCATTGGTAAACCTCGAATCCGCCGTTGATTACTCTTACCTTGTTCAGCTCTTGTCTGTGGATGTAGAGCTGCATCAAGAGGGCCTTCTCCGTGAGCGCACTCTTGTACAATTGTATCCCAATCTTTGCACATACCTGGTCCGAAGGATCGTCCCTGATTTGCCCCAGGTTCGACCCCATATGCTCTATCGATGCACCTTGCAATAAAAGCTCCTCGGAGAACCCCCCAACCATCCCAAGGTACCCAAAGTGAATATTGGCCCAGATGTCGGGGGTGGTTCAAAATAAGTGACACTTTAACGAATTTGCTGTCTTGCCAAAAAAGGGCAATTCAGGGATGATAAGGTAAATTCTGCTTGGATAGGAGGGAATCATGGCCCAGTATCGGATCCCTGAATTCACCCTGGAACAGCGTGTGGAAGCTGCGCTGCAAATGGTATCTCCTCATCGGGAATGGGGAGCCGTCACCCGATTGGCTCGTCGCTATGGGGTTTCTCGTCCCCTGTTGTACAAACTGAAGGACCGCTTGCAGAAAGTGCTCCTGGAAGCCCTTCAGCCTCGCCCAGCGGGCCGGCCGACTCAAACCACCTCCCTGAGGATAGACCGGGATTTCATCCAGCGGGCCATCGTTACCCTTTCCTTGCTGAAGGGAACGGTGCGGGACATCCGTCTAGGTCTCCACTTGCTGTTCGGCATCACTCGCTCGGTGGGTCATATCAGCCAGACTTTAACGGCAGCGGGTACGCACGCACAGGCGGACCTCTTGCCCCCCTCTCTCCCTCTCCCCATTTTGGGCGAGGCTGATGAGATATTCCAGGGGCGACAGCCCTGCCTTACGGTGGTGGATGGGCACTCCTTTCTGGTCGTGCGCTTGAGCCCGGAGGCATCCTGTGACGCCACAACCTGGGGAGTCACCTTCCTGGAACTCCAGGAGCGCGGCGTTCGCTTCCACGACCTGGCTTGTGACGAAGCCCGCGGGCTACGGGCCGGCGTGCAGGAGGCCCAGCTGTCCATCCCGTTGCGTCCCGACCTGTTTCATCTCTTGCGGGATGCCCATCACCTCACCCAGCGATTGGAAAAGGCAGCGTATCGGGCCATCGCCACCGCTGAGCGAGCCCGTCGGGCCGAGCGAGAAGCACAAGGCTCCCATCGTCGGCGGGGCCGCCCCTTGAAGGTCCGAATGCCCCGGCCCGAAGCGGAAGCAGCGGAAGCCCAGGCTATAGCGGTCTACGATGCCTGGCGCTGGCTGTTGGAGGAAATCCGCCAGGCTCTGGAGCCCATCTCCCCAACAGGCCAGCTGGTCGCAACAGATCAGGCCCGGGCCACCCTGGAAACGGCCATTGAGCTGCTCCGGGAACTGGGGCACCGGGAGGTCACCACTTTTGCTGATGAGCTGGAGGCGAAGGTCTCGCAGCTGTTGGCACCGCTGGAGTGGTTGGAGCATCGCCTACGTCCCGTGTTCCAGGGAGTGAAGGAAGAGGATCAGGCTTTCATCCTCTGGGCCTGGCAGCATCGCCAGCCACTGGGCCTGGACATTGAAGGGGATATCCCCGCCGAATTGCAAGCGGTTACCCGCGCGGCCTGGCACCTTCTGGGCCTTTTCCATCGCTCTTCCAGCCTGGCGGAGTCCCTGCACAGTTGGCTGCGCCCGTACTTGCAGATTCATCGGGGAATGACTCGCTGGCTGCTGCCGTTGTTGCAGCTCTTCTGGAATCACCACCCCTTTGAGCGCGGCAAACGGGCAGGCCACACGCCGTTGGAATTAGCCGGAGTGGAGAATCCGTCATCCCTGACAGAAGTATTGAGCCGGCTGGCGTGTCCCAATCGGGTTGTCCAGCCCGCCTAATTTTTTCAAGGTGCAGAAATTGTCACCAATTTTGTTCGGAAAGTGAACCATCCCGATGAGACCGTTTACAAAGCTCTAGCCAGTGACCCAGAGATAATATGGGCAGTGAATAGGCAGTTCTTAGATAACGCCATTGAAGCAGGGATGCGGTTTCATCTCCAAGTATCGCCATCTATGGTGAGACCGGGGTCCTACTTTGAAAGGGAGATCCGTTATCTATTGGAGAAAGGATACCGATTAGTGCAAGAGGGTGGCGAATGGTGGTTAGTTCATCCATAAAGGGGGCTTCTATGGAACAATCCGCCTTTTTTGAGCAAGTCCGAAAACATTTTCGCTATTTAGAAAGTTATGGGTTTGGGATAGCCTATGAGGAAATCTTTACGGGTTTTGACAATGCGGAAGTTGTGTTTCAGTCAGAAAAGTGCCGTATTAGGGTACTCCTGGAGAGAGGAGAAGTATATGTTGATATAGGTCCTCTTCCGCCGACGGAGTATTGGGTTGATTTGGCTATCCTTGTTGAGTTTCTGACACAGGGAGCTGAGACATGGCAGTATGAAATTCCCACTGGGGATTATCAGTTTAGAGTTGAATGGCAATTGGCAAGAGTGGCAAATAAACTGCGGCATTATATTCTGCAGGCATGTGAAATGTTTAGTATAGAGAATTTCGAACATAAAAGACTAGAGTTGGAAAGGTTCAAACAGCAACGATTGCTCAAAAGGTGGGGCAATCACATTGACAGATAATCTCACAATTTTGGAAGCAAGTCAGCAGGAGGGTATAGAGGTTAGCGGACACGTTTGGCCCGCCCACCGACCGGCGCTTCACCGGGCAGCGCTGGGAATCCTCCCTGGGGCTGTATGACTACAAGGCGCGCTTCTATGATCCCCTCCTCGGCCGCTTCCTGCAGCCCGATCCCATCATCCCCGAGCCGGGCAACCCGCAGGCCCTGAACCGGTATGCCTATGTCTACAACAACCCGCTGCGCTACACCGACCCGAGTGGGCATTGCGTGGCCGGTTTGGATACAGCCATCTGTATTGCGGCAGGGCTCGCCATCCTCAAGGCCGTGGACTACGGCTGGACGGCCTACGATGTGTATCAATCGGGACGAGTGCTGGCGAATCCGAGGGCCGGGCGGGACGCGAAACTGCTGGCGGGGTTGAACGTTGCATTGGCAGTGGTATTTGAGGCGGGAGAGCCGGACGATGAGATTCCGGTCTCGCTGCCGCTGGACGATGTAGGGCGGCGAGTGGTGATGGCCGGCGCAAGGCGGGCGCTGGCGGAGGGGGGCGAGGAGGCGCTGGAGCGGTATCTGCGGGAGCGGTTAGGGGCCCAGGCGGGTGAGGTGCTGGAATGGATGATGTGGGAGGCAAGGGATGAGGGAGCCGAGGAGGTAATAGAGCGGCACCATCTCTTGCCGCAAGAATTCCAGCGCTATTTTGAGAGAGCGGGATTGGACATAGAGGCTCCGGAGTTCATCGTAGAATTGCCGCGCGATGCGCATCGCTTGAGACCTGGCGGTCTCAATACCGGGCCGGAGAATTGGAATAAACTGTGGCGTGATTTCTTCAGACGTAATACAAATGCCGGTCCAGAAAAGATCTTAGAGCATCTGGACTGGATGATGAGGAGGTTTGGCTTAAAATGAAAAAAAATTATCAATTGACAGATCCCGACGAGTTAAGGCATTACAAGCAAGGGGAGTATCTGTATGGACATCCGGAATGGGAAACTGAATTTGGGTTGGCGGCGTGGTCGGACATTGTAGACCTGGAAGGGATAGTTTGCCCGGCAGATCCGGGCCATCGGCGGGCGGGCAGACGTTTGACAGACCTTGCCATTATTCTGCCTTCGCCCAAAGTCGGGGACTTTATGTGGACTTGGCCCGGCGAGTGTCTGATTACGGACCGGGTATTAGAGCTGTTCCGCCAGGCTGGTTTCACTGGGTTTGAGGTCAAGCCAGTAACTATAGAGAGGGTCAAGCGGTTGGGAAAGAAACGGTTGGAGGACATTCCGAGATTATGGGAACTGGTGGTCACAGGGAGAGGTGGGGATGCTCGTCCGGAATCGGGGATTCGGGTGATCTATCGGTGCGAGGCGTGCGGTTTGGTAGAATACTCTTCGTATCGGAATGGGATTCTGGTGGACGAAGAACAATGGGACGGGTCGGATTTTTTCACCATTAACGGCTATCCGAAGCACATTCTGGTTACCGAAAGGGTCAAGGACCTGATCATTGCCCATCAATTGACCAACTGTGTACTGATTCCGGCGGAGAAACTGCGTTGGCCGGAGACAGTGATGCGGCCGGAGGACTTTTACGCAAAGAAGGGGCTGCTACAGGAAGAAGAGTGAACGTCTTCCCATCTCGGCAGCGGTGGGATGCGGCCCTGGGCCTCTACGACTACCGGGCCCGCTACTACGACCCGGCCCTGGGGCGGTTCATCAGTGCTGACACGATTGTTCCAAACCCCGGCAACCCGCAGGACCTTAACAGATACGCGTATGTGCGCAACAACCCCCTGCGCTACACTGACCCGAGTGGGCATTGCGTGGCCGGTTTGGACACAGCCATCTGTATTGCGGCAGGGCTCGCCATCCTCAAGGCCGTGGACTACGGCTGGACGGCCTACGATGTGTATCAATCGGGACGAGTGCTGGCGAAT
>JACIWQ010000065.1 GCA_014360895.1 Thermoflexales bacterium
TGCGATGGCGTCCTGCGCCATCGCAAAAACTGTGTCCACCCATACAGGAGCTACCTATGGGCTATATAGAGCGACTGCTGGCCCAAAATGAACGCATCGTGTTTGTCACCCGGCCGCATTGGGTCTCCCTTCTCCCGGTCATCCTGATAGACCTGGGAATTGCCATCGTCATTATCGCCCTCTCCGTCGGCGGCGCCCTTATCGCCCCTCCCTTTCCTCTCCTGGGCCTGGGGCTTCTCCTCTTCCCCCTGGGCCATTTCCTGGCCCGCTTCATCACCTGGCGCAACCAGCAATACATCGTCACCAACCGGCGGGTGATGGAGGTCCGGGGAGTGTATAAGAAACACGTCTCCGACTCCTCGCTGGAGAAGGTCAACGATGTGGTGATGGAGCAGAGTGTGCTGGGGCGACTGCTGGATTACGGCGATGTCCGCATCATCACCGGCGCCGACATCGGTGTCAACATCTTCCGCCGCATCGCCCGCCCCATCCGGTTCAAGACCACCATGATGGACCAGAAGGCCGCGTATTCGGAGAGGCCCGCCGAGACCCGCCCCGAAGATGTGCCGGACCTACTGGCCCGCCTGGACGATCTGCGCCGGCGCGGTGTCATCACACAGGAAGAGTTTGAGCGAGAGAAACGGGAATTGCTGGCCCGGTTGCAGTAGAAAACGAGATGGACGAATTTCTGACGGAAACCATCATTGACACAGCGGCGGAGGCCCTTCGCCACCGCTTTTCCCTCTCCCCCGAGGTCGGCATTATTTTGGGCTCCGGCCTGAGCCCCGTCGCCGAGGCGGTGAAGGCCGAGGCCATTATTCCCTATCCGGATATTCCCTATTTCCCCCGCGCGACCGTGGAGGGTCACGCCGGACAGCTGATCGTGGGCCATCTGGAGGGCCATCCGGTGATGGTGATGCAGGGGCGCGCCCACTACTACGAGGGCTACTCCATGGCGCAGGTCACCCTTCCGGTGCGGGTGATGCAGGCCCTGGGAGTCAGGACGCTGATCGTCACCAACGCCGCCGGGGGACTGAACCCCTCCTTCCGCCCCGGCGATGTGATGGTCATCCGGGACCATATCAACCTGATCGGGATGGCCGGGCTGAGCCCGTTGCGGGGGCCCAACCTGGACCGCTTCGGCCCCCGCTTTCCCGACATGTCCTCCGCGTACGACCGGACCCTGCGCACTATTGCCCGCTCCGTCGCGCAGGAAGCTGGAATCCCAGTCCACGAAGGGGTCTATATCTGTCTGGCAGGACCCAGTTATGAGACTCCCGCCGACATTCGCTTCCTTCGGCTCATCGGTGCGGACGCCGTCGGAATGTCCACCGTCCCCGAGGTCACAGTGGCCCGTCACGGCGGGATGCGGGTGCTGGGGCTTTCCGGCATCAGCAATCTGGCGTCGGCGGAGGAGGGGGAAGACACCACGACCCATGAGGAAGTGCTGGAGGCGGGGCGCATCCTCGCCCCGCGCCTGGAAACCATCATTCGGGGAGTGCTGCGGAGACTATGAAAGTCATACTGGGGTGGCTGGCCGGCATCGCGTGGATTTTCTACGCCGCCTGTGGCCTGGTTGCGCTCATCTACCTGGTCCGCGCGCTCTCCACCGGACGGAAACTGGCCGGTAGCATCACCCTCTACGAGCAGGAGGAACTGCGGGAAAAGGCCGGGCGCTTCTGGCGGACGGCGCTCGTGTTCTTCCTGTTGGGAGTCTTCCTGTTTGCCGGGGTCTGGTACCTGCAGCAGCTCCCGGTACTGAATGCTGGCCTTACTGTTACCCCGACCCTGCCCCCGGGCCTGGTGATCACCCCCAGTCCCTCTCCTCGGCCCACGGCGACGCCCGTTCTCGGCGCGCTGCCGACCATCACGCCGACCGTTGGGGCCCCCGCGCCGTCGCCGCCGGCCTCCCCCACCCCGCCGCCGACGGCCACACCGACCGGCCCCGTGCCCTCCAACGCCTTCTACGCCCGCTTCGGGGACGTGGCGGAACTGATCGGCTACGACCTGACCACCACAACGCTCAGCCCAGGCCAGAGCGTGGGAGTGACTCTCTACTGGCGCGCACTACCGGGGGCCGGAAACCTCAACTACCAGGTCTTCGTCCACCTCCTCCCGCCGGACATTTCCCGCCTCCTGGGCCAGCACGACGGGACACCGGTGGAGGGCACCCGTCCCACCACCTCCTGGACGGCGGGAGAGATTCTGGTGGACTTCCATTCGGTGCCCCTGACCACGACAGATTACAGCGGCGAAGCCCGGATTGCCGTCGGCTTTTACGACCCGGCCGCGCCCCACATCCGGGTGCCGGTATCCGGCGGTACCGACTACCTCCTCCTGCCGGTAGTCATCCAGGTGAGTGGGCCGTAGCACCGGCCAAAGAAATGGTTTGCGACGGGGGCAAAGCTGCTGTTGCAAACATCGGTAGCTACGGGCAACTTTATCTTCCCCGCAAAAGACGAACCAGCTACTCCACAGCGTTCATTCTCCCGGTACAGCATCACAGCCCGATGAATTTCCACCACGCCTTGCGCTGAGGTAGATAGGCCTTCAACAGCGGATCGCTTTGCGCCTGCTTTTTCCAGGCTGGCTTGAGGCTGAGGGCCTTGCGCAGGTACTCGCGCGCCTGTTCGTCCTGGCCCAGCTGGGCGTGCACCATCGCGCCATAGTACCACGCCTCCGCCGTGTCGGGGGCGATCTCCAGGCAGCGTTCAAAGGCGTGCGCAGCCCTGTGATACTCTCCTGTCACCATCAAACACTGCCCCAGGTCGCACCAGGCCTGGTCGTGCTCCGGCGTCTTGGCGATGACCTCGCCAAAGACCTGCACAGCTTCCTGGTGGCGGCCCAGGTTCATCAACATTTCGCCGATGACGAACTTGTAGGCGGCATAGATGGGCGAATCGGGCGCCAGGCCGATGGCCTGCCGGTAGAGCGCGATGGCCTCTTCGTACTGCCCCCGGCTGGAACATTGGTTGGCTTGTTTGATCAACTCATTGGGGTCTTGAATCTCGTTCATTATCTCAGTCTACCTCCTCAAAATAGCCAACGCCTCAATTCGGGCATAGATGCTGCGGACCGCTTTGCGCCTTGTGGCTCCACGTGCGGGCGCAGGGTGGATTCCAGAACTCCGCTGGCTGGCCAGGCAAAGTAGTCTTCCTTTTCCTCCGAGAACATGTGGAACATCGGACAATCGTCTATGGTGGCCTCAATGGGGTGGGGTAATCCCGCTACCGCCGCGCCACCACGGGCAAAAAGGCGGCATACGGCCAACACAGAGAAGCCCACTCCACGCGCAATTCGTCTTGAACGCTGGGATC
The DNA here is from genome assembly GCA_014360895.1 of Thermoflexales bacterium. Classification (GTDB taxonomy): domain Bacteria; phylum Chloroflexota; class Anaerolineae; order B4-G1; family DUEL01; genus SpSt-77. Next base: position 3,318 of record JACIWQ010000065.1, read on the forward strand.
CTCGCTCCGTCTCATCACAATCCCCACACGCCCGTGAGGATTGGCATTATAGGGGTCCTGCCCCGACCAGATCAACTGATCGTTGATGTAAAAAGACAGTTGATTCCCATCGGCCACAGCACGCAAGGTGTTCCACGCTTCCCCCTGCACAATAGACGGACAGTCCGTCAAGTAGAGAAATGCGCCGATCCAGTGGGTTCCACCGTAGTAAAAGGTCCTGACCACCGCACATTTTCCATTAGCCCGGTAATACAATCCGTACATCGTATCCCACGTGCCCCGGTTAAAGAGCGGTTCGGGATTTCCCCGAATGACAATGCCGGCAGAGCAGTCGTTACACCCCCTCCGCAGCATACGGGCCTGGAAATCGGTGCGGGTCAGGTCCATATCGTAACTGATAGAAACCGTTTCGGTCACAGAGCCATAGGTGTAAATGTAATCGGTGCCGGTGTACCACTCTCCGTTATGAACCGTCCACCCGTTCAGCGAGTTGTTAAAGCCGATCCGGGTACAGGCGGCCGGCGCATCGGCGGGGCGGATAGCCCCGTCGTTCTGCCGAACGGGATAGACGGCCTCTCCATCGTTCTCGCCGCCGGGGGGCGTCTGGGCCGCCGTCGTCCCGCCGCCAACGATGAGGAACAGCATCCCCAGCAACACCACGATACGAAGCCAGACCATGGGACGCATACCTTGCATGTTTCCTACCTCACCTCATCTGGAAATAAGATTGGCGTTTTATCCTGCGCCGGGTATAATCAGGTGACGGTCACTTTGGAAGTGACCGTCACCTGAACTGATAAAATTATACCAACCGAACGTCACGGAATCGTCACGGCGAGCAATGGAACGACTGCATATCGCGCTTCTGGGCACCTTTCAAGTCACCGGAGATGACGGGCCGATCACCGACTTTGAGGCCGATTCGGCCCGCGCGCTGCTGGCCTACCTGGCGATGCACGCCGGCGCCGCCTTCCCGCGGACGGCCCTCGCCGCCCTCCTCTGGCCCGATCAGCCCGAGGCCGATGCGCTCCACGCCCTCCGCCAGGCCCTCAATCGCCTGCGCCGCGCCATCGGCGATGCGGAGGCCGACCCGCCCTTCCTCACCATCACCCGCACCGACATCGGCTTCAACCCCCACAGCCGCTACCGGCTGGACGTGGCCACCTTCCGCGACCTGGTCGCCGCCTGCAAACAGCACCCCCACCGCCGCCTCCACGTCTGCCGCACCTGCCGGGAGCGTCTGAGCGAGGCCGCCGCCCTCTATCGCGGCGACCTGCTGGCCGGTTTCTTCCTGGACAGTCCCCCCTTTGAAGAGTGGCTCCTGCTGGAGCGGGAGGCACTCCATCGGCAGGCCATTGAGGTGCTGGACGCGCTGGCCACCTGCCACGAAGAGCGCGGGGAATGGGACGCCGTGCAGCGCTACGCCCGGCGACAGGTGGAACTGGAGCCCTGGCGCGAGGAAGCGCATCAGCAGTTGATACGCGCCCTGGCCCTCAGTGGCCAGCGCAGCGCCGCCCTGGCCCAATACCACGCCTGCCGCCGCATCCTGGCGGCGGAACTGGGCGTGGAACCGGCCGCGTCCACCGAAGCCTTGCGCCGGCAGATTGAAGATGAAACGCTGGCCCCTCCGCCGCAGCCGCCGTACAACCTGCCCGTTCAATTGACCCCTTTCATCGGGCGGACGGCGGAACTGGCTCAGGTCGCCGAGCGGCTCAATCGCCCCGATTGCCGCCTGCTCACGCTGGTCGGGCCGGGAGGCGTGGGCAAGACCCGCCTGGCATTGCAGGCCGCCGGGGGCGAGCGCGGCGCGTTCCGGGACGGCATCTATTTCGTCTCGCTGGCCGCCGCCCACGCGACGGATCCGCTCGGCGCGCTGCTGGCCCAGGCGCTGGGCGTCAACCCGCGCCCGGGCGAAGACCTGAACGCTCAACTGGTGCGTTACCTGAAGGACAAAGAGATGCTGCTCGTGCTGGATAACCTGGAGCGATTGGGCGCGGGCGGCGAACTGATCGTGGACCTGCTGCAGCGCGCGCCCGACGTGCGCCTTCTGACCACATCCCAACGCCCGCTAAACATCGTCGGCGAATGGGTGTTCAACGTCAGGCCGCTGGATTGCCCGCCGGATGACACGGTCGGCGACAAAGGCGATGACTATAGCGCCGTCCAGTTCTTCCGCCAGAGCGCCCTGCGCCGCCAGCCCGACTTTGCCCTCAGTCCGGCCAACCGCGCCGATGTCGTCCGCATCTGCCGACTGTTGGGGGGCATCCCGCTGGCGCTGGAACTGGCGGCCGGCTGGCTGCACGCCCGTTCCTGTGAAGAGATCGCGCGGGCCATCCAGCATGACCTGGACTTTTTGCGCACCGCGTCGCCGGGGGTAGATGAGCGCCACCGCAGCATCCGGGCGGCGCTGGACTACTCGTGGGGCCTGCTCACCGCCGCAGAGCAGGCCGCGCTGCGCCGGCTGGCCGTCTTTCCCGCCGGATTCGGCAGTGAAGCGGCCCTGCACGTGGCCGAAACGACGGAGGATGTCCTGGCCTCTCTCGTGGACAAATCCATGCTCCAGCAGGTGACCTACGAATCGCCGCGCCCGGCCACGCGCTATTGGATGCACAACCTCATGCGGCGGTACGCGATGGAACGGCTGGTCGGCGAGCCGGATGACGCTTTTGCCGCGCACCAACGGCATTGCGATTTCTACTGCGCGCTGCTGGCCGGCCTGGAGGGCGACCTGACGGGCCGGTCGCCGCGCCGGGCGCTGGAAATCCTGGACGACGAGGTGGACAACATCCGCGCCGCCTGGGAGTGGGCTGTCGCTCAGGAGGACGTCCCGCAGATTGAGCGGGCGCTGGAGGGCCTGACCTGGTTCTACATCCTGCGCGGCCGGTTTCAGGAGGGCGAAGCCGTCTTGGGGCGCGCTGCCGAAAGTTTGGGCCAGGGCGGGCCGGCCGCAGAACGCCTCACCTGCAAACTCGCCGTGCGCCGGGGCGTCTTCCTGGGACATCTGGGCCGCTACGACGAGGCGGAGGCGGTGGTGAGCGCAAGCCTCCAGAGCCTGCAGGAGTTTGATGATGTGCCCGGAGTGGTGCTATGCCTCGCCACGTTATCCTGGGCGCACAGCCGCCGGGGCAACTATGCGCAGGCCAGGGATTTTGCCATCCAGGCGCTGACCCTGGCCCAGACCCATGCCCTGCGTCACCTGGAAGCCGACAGCCTCAATCACCTGGGTTCGGCCTACGTTTACCTGGAGGACTTTGCGCAGGCCCAGGATTGTTACAACCGCTCCCTGCACATCCGGCGCGAACTCGGCGATCGCTGGGGCGAGAGCGTGGCATTGGGCAACCTGGGGGTCGTCGCCTACGAGCAGAGTCAATTCCAGGCCGCCCACGATTGTTTTGCCCAGGCTCTGGAGATCATCCGGCGCGACATCGGCAGCCGCGAGAGAGAAGCCTGGTGTCTCACCAACCTCGGTATGACGGCGCTGGAATATGGGGATTACGCCGCCTCCCTGGACTATTATCAGCAGGCGCTGTGCCTGGGCCGGGAGACGGGCAACCTGTGGGAGACTAGCAACACGCTCAGCAACCTGGGGTACACCTGCTGGGCGCTGGGCGATTTCGCCCACTCGGAGGAATATTACGCCGAGGCCATCCAGACCAAGCAGGAGATCGGCGACCGGCGCGGGGCCGGTCTGACCCTCGCGCTCTATGGCCTGTTGCTCCACGCTCTGGGCCGCGATGCCGAGGCGCTGCGGGTCGGCGAGGAGGCGCTGGCTGTGGCGGGGGAACTGGGATCGGCGCAGGTACAGGCCTATGCGCTCACCTGCATCGGGCAGGCGCAGGTGGGGTTGGGACGGCTTGCAGAGGCCGCCGACGCCTATCGCCGGGCGCTGGCGCTCCGCCGTGAACTGGGGCAGGAGAGCCTGGCCGTGGAGTTGAGCGGTGCGCTGGCGTCCATCGCGCTTTTACAGGGCGATCTCGTCCAGGCCCAATCCCTCGCGGACGACATCCTGCGCTACCTGGAGCGCGGCTCGCTGGACGGCGCGCTGGATCCGTTCGGCGTTTACCTCACCTGCTACCGCGTGTTGCAGGCCGATCGGCGCCTGGAGGCCGGGGCGGTGTTGGAGACGGCCTATCGCGCCTTGCAGGAACGCGCCGGGCGGATACCGGACGAGGCACTGCGGCGGTCGTTCCTGGAAAATGTAGCTTCGCACGCGCAGATCGTGCAGGAATGGGAAAAGGGCATCAAACATCAAATATAGGATAATCTCTCCGTCCCTCTACACGCCAGCGGTCCACCTCCAGCATCCCCGCGATCCGGCGGTCGGTCACCGGCATCGGCAGCGCGGCCATCTCCTCCACCGTCACCCAGCGGACCTCGTCGCAATCCAGGCATTGGGGCGTCCCGGCAACCAGGCGGCAACGGAACACGTGGAGCGTGATGCGGAAGTGGGTGTACCCGTGCTCCAGCGTGATCAGATGCTCTCCCACCGCCACCTCAATCCCCATCTCCTCCCGCAATTCCCGCACCAGACATTCCTCCAGGCTCTCCCCTTCTTCTCGCTTGCCGCCGGGAAATTCCCAGAGTCCGCCCAGGAAAGAGTTCGCCTTGCGGCGGGCCAGCAGGACCCGCCCGTCCGGACTCTGGATGACCCCCGCTGTCACTTCGTAGTGGGGCAGAGGCCGCCGGGGGGTATGACCAGGGAACATCTCCTCCTGGCCCAACTGGTGCGCCCGACAGTCGTCGGATATGGGACAGTCATCACACCGGGGGCGGCGGGGCAGGCAGATAGTGGCCCCCAGTTCCATCAGCGCTTCGTTGAAGAGGCCGGGACGGTCCGGCGGCATGAGGGAACGGGCATATTCTTCCAGCCGTCGGCGGAAGGAAGGCTGGCGCGGGTCTCCTTCCAGCGCCAGAAGGCGGCTCAGCACCCGGCAGGCGTTGCCGTCCAGCGCCACCTCGGGGCGACCGAAGGCAATAGAGGCCACTGCCCCGGCGATGTACGGCCCGATGCCCGGCAGTTTCTGCAGTTCCTCCCGGGTAGCGGGCAGTTCGCCCCCCTGTTCTTCCAACACCTTCTGTGCCGCCGCGTGGAGGAGCCGGGCACGGGCATAGTAGCCCAGCCCCTCCCAGAGCCGAAGGACTTCCTCCAGCGGGGCCCGGGCCAGGCTCTCCAGCGTGGGGAAGCGGGCCATGAAGCGCTCGTAGTAGGGCCCCATGGTCTCCGTACGCGTCTGCTGGAGCATCACTTCGGCCACCCAGACCCGATACGGGGTACGGTCCCGCCGCCATGGGAAGTCCCGGGCATGGCGGGCGAACCAGTCCAGTAGACGGTCGGCAAGGTGCGAAGACAGGTTGACCTCCAAAAAAGAGCCCCGGCCATAGCGGTCGGGGCTATGAGTGTTGCCAGCCCTCTCGGGGAAACGGCCTATGGCGCGGAGACCGCGCGGTACGCGTTGATGCGCCCCCAGTACCAGTAGGTACCGGTCCCGGAGATGGCGTCCGCGTTCTGCTCAATCCGGCTGCGGACACAGGAAGCAGTGGAGCACTTCCCGGTCGCCCAGACCAGACCGGCCAGACCAGCGACATGCGGCGTGGCCATGGAGGTACCGTTCAGCGCGTCGTAGGTGGTATAGTAGCCGTAGGCAGTGTTCAGGTACACCGGCGTATCGGGCATGGTGGAGAGGATGGCCACCCCCGGTGCGGCGACATCTACCCAGGACGAACCGTACTGGGAGAATGAAGCTTTGGCATCGTTCTGGTCGGTGGCAGCAACGGCAATGCAGTTGGTGTATGCGGCCGGGTAGGATTTGGACTTCGTACCGTTGTTCCCCGCCGCGCAGGCCAGCACGACCCCCTTGTTCCAGGCATAGTCCACAGCGTTCTTCAGCGTGGTGGAGCCCACAGAGCCGCCCAGGCTCAGATTGATCACCTTGGCCCCGTTATCTGCTGCCCAGATGATGGCATTGGCAATGGCGGTGTAGGAACCGGAGCCGGTAGCATCCAGGGCCTTCGCGGCAATCAGGCTGACGTTCCAGTTCGTCCCGGCCACGCCCACGCCGTTATTGGTCAGCGCGCCGATGGTGCCAGCTACGTGGGTGCCGTGCCCGTTGTCGTCCTCCGCATTGTTGTCGTTGTTGATAAAGTCTTTCTGCAGGACAACGGCCGGCAGGTCAGGATGCGAGTTGTCAATCCCCGTATCCACCACCGCAATCTTCACCGTGCTGGAACCGGTGACCAGGTCCCAGGCTTGATACGCCTGGATTTTCGCCCACGCCCACTGGGTCACACAACCGGAGCGGGAGGAGTTATAGCACTGGGTGTTGTCGTAGGGGTCGTTCGGGTCCAGCCAGATGGTGGCAATGCCGTTGGGCTCGGCGTACTCCACATTGGGGTTGCGGCTCAGCGCCGCGACGACCTTTTCCACCGCCCCCTCGGGGACCTTGAGGACAACGACTCCCAGCAGGGGCTCCTCCCGGTCCACTTTACCCCCCATGGCCTGAGCGACCGCAAGGGCATTGGCCCCGGGTTTGAACTTAACGATAACTTCGTCGGGAACATACTCACGTCTGGGGTTTTCTGGACTCGCCTGGACCGGGGCAGTGAAGGGAAGAAGCGACACCACGAGGGCCAGTACGGCGGAGAGGATCAGGGCGTGTTTCATTGTGATTCCTCCTTTCATTCAAAAGGCATCTCTCGGCGATGAGAGGGCTGGCCGCACCAGGGGCAGGTCCGTGATTGGCGCTTATCATACCACAAATGGACAGATTGGCAAGGGGGCGGGACCTGAAGGTGACAGTTAAATTCGTTTGCCAATTTTCCCACTTTGTGGTATACTCTGTGCCACAATTGATGACTCAGGTGAGGTGCCCGAGCCGAAAGGCAGGGCTTAAAAGGGGAAGTCCGGTGGTCCGTCCGAGCGCCCCCTCGGGCGGAGAGGCCGGCGCTGTCCCGCAACTGTAATCCCGTTCCCGCGTGCATCCAGGGCCGGGGCCCCAGAGGCCGCATGCGGGCCGGGAGAGCCAGGTCGCCTGCCTCACCGTCGTTCCAGGAACCTGCGAGGACAGGGGAATGGAACTGCGGTTCAGCTGTATAGAACCCGGTCCCAACCCCCCTTGTCGCCCGACAGGGGGGTTTTCATTCCCCCTCACGCCTCGGAGGGGGAATTTTTTGTCCCTCCCCCTCGCCGGTTCCTCCTGAACAATTCCCAAAAATCCATCTTTCAGGAGGTCCGTATGAAACGCGTCGCTCACCTGCTCACTCTCGGAATCGTCGCACTGCTCCTGGCGGGACTGGTGGCCTGCCGTCCCGCGCCGACGCCGGCCCCCCCCACGCCCACCTCTCCCCCACCGCCCACGGCGACCCCCACACCGGTTCCGCCGACGCCGACCCCTTCCCGCTACCCGATGACGGTCACGGATATGGCGGGGCGGGAGGTGACGGTCCCCGTGGAGCCCCAGCGCATCGTCTCTCTGGCTCCCTCCATCACGGAGATTCTCTACGCGCTGGGGTTGGGAGACCGGGTCGCGGGCGTCACCGAGTACTGCAACTACCCGCCTGAGGCGACCGAGAAGCCCAAGGTCGGCGGCTTCTCCGACGTTAATATGGAGAAACTGCTGGAGGTCCAGCCGGACCTGATCATCGCTGCCAGCATCCACATAGCCCAGGTGGTGCCCGAACTGGAGAAACTGGGGCTCCCAGTGCTGGTGGTGGACGCCCACGACTTCCCCGGCGTCTTGGAGAGCATCCGGCTGGTGGGGAAGGTCACCGGCGCGGAGGCGGCGGAGACTCTGACGGCCCAGATGCAGGAACGGGCGGACAAGGTCACCCAGGCCGTGCAGGGCCGGCCCCGGCCGCGCGTCTACTGGGAACTGGATAGCACCCTCTGGACAGTGGGGCCCGGCTCCTTCGTCCAGGACCTGATTGAGCGGGCCGGCGGCCAGAACATCGCGGCGGACGCGGAGGCGGCCTGGGTCCAGTTGAGCGCCGAGGCCATCATCGCCGCCGACCCGGAGGTCATCTTCCTGGCGGACCACCCTTGGGGCGAGTCGGCGGAGACGGTGAAGGCCCGCCCCGGCTGGGAGAAAATCTCCGCCGTGGTCAACGGGCGCATCGTGGAATTGACCCAGGAACAGACCGACATCGTCAGCCGCCCCGGCCCGCGCGTGGTGGACGCGCTGGAACTGATCGCGCGAGCCCTCCATCCCGATGCCTTCCAGCCGTAGCCGTCCATTGTCAGGTGACAGTCACCTTAAAGGTGACTGTCACCTCAACCTCTTCCGCCGGCGCCGCTGGCTCTTTCTGGCCCTGGCCTTGGGGCTCCTGCTGGTGACGGCGACGCTGGGGATGGCCTGGGGGGCCGTCTCCATCCCGCCGGGGGCCGTCCTGCGCATCGTCGGGCAGCGGCTGGGGTTCGCCGCGGGGGCGGCGGACTGGCCCCCGGCCTGGGGGACGATCCTCCTGGAAATCCGCATCCCCCGGGTTGTGCTGGCGGGGCTGGTGGGGATGACCCTGGCCGTGGCCGGGGCCGTCTACCAGGCCCTCTTCCGGAACCCCCTGGCGGAGCCGTACCTCATCGGCGTCTCCTCCGGCGCGTCCTTCGGCGCGACGCTGGCCATCGTCTTCATCTGGCGGTTCGGCTGGGGCGGGTGGAACGGGGTCTCCCTGGCCGCGTTCGTCGGCGCGCTGGCCGCCACCGGGGCCATCTACTCCCTGGCCCGCGTTGGCGGGCGGACCCCCGTTACCACCCTTATCCTGGCCGGGGTGGCGGTGAACGCGCTCCTCTCGGCCGCGACCGTCTTCCTGATGTTCAGCATGCAGGACGCGTTCCGGGCTATGCACGTCCTGGGCTGGCTGATGGGAAGCCTGGCCCTGGCCGACTGGGAGAAGGTCCGGACGGTGCTGCCCTACGTTCTGGCCGGTCTGGCCCTCATTAGCTGGCACGCCCACACGCTCAACGTGCTCCAACTGGACGAGGAGCAGGCCCAGTCGCTGGGGGTGGCGGTGGAGCGGACGAAGGGCCTGCTCATCGTCGCGGTCTCCCTCGCCACCGCCGCCGCCGTATCGGTCAGCGGGGCCGTCGGCTTCGTGGGGCTCATCGTCCCCCACATCGTCCGGCTCCTCTGGGGGCCCGACCACCGGTTCCTGCTCCCGATGAGCGGGCTGGTTGGGGCCATCTGCCTGATCCTGGCCGACAGCGCGGCTCGCACCCTCTTCTCCCCCCGGGAGTTGCCCCTGGGGGTGGTGACGGCCGTGGCGGGCGCGCCGTTTTTCCTGTACCTGTTGCGGCGGCAGAAGCGGGAAGTTTTCTAACGTGAAGCGTGAAGCGTGAAAAGTGAAGCGTGAAAAGTGAAACGTGAAGCGTGAAAAGTGAAACGTGAAACGTGAAGCGTGAGGGGTGTTGCGTGAAAAGTGAGGTGAATCCTCTGGAAGTGGAGAACCTGACGTTCGCGTATGACGGGCGGACGGTGCTGCGGAGGGTGTCGCTCCAGTTGATGCCCGGGGAGGTGCTGGGGCTCATCGGGCCCAACGGGGCCGGGAAATCCACGTTGCTGCGGCTGGCCGCGGGATTTTTCCGGCCCAACGCGGGGACGGTCCGGCTCTTCGGCCGACCGCCCACCCAGTGGCCCCCGCGCGAACTGGCCCGGCAGGTGGCGCTGGTCCCCCAGGGCGCCTACGTCCCGCCGACCTTCACCGTCTGGGAGAGCGTCCTCCTGGGGCGGACGCCGTACCTGGGCTTCCTAGGCGTCCCCCGGGAGGCGGACCGGGCGGCGGCCCGCCGCGCGCTGGAGTGGGTGGGGATGGCGGACCTTTCAGAGCGGCTGATGGGCGAACTCTCCGGCGGGGAGCGGCAGCGGGTTCTCCTCGCCCGCGCGCTGGCCCAGGAGCCCCGATGTCTCTTGCTGGACGAGCCCACGACCCACCTGGACATCCACCACCAGGTCGCGATTCTCTCCCTCATTCGCCGGATGGCCCTAGAGCACGGCATCGCCGTCCTGGTCGTCCTGCACGACCTGAACCTGGCCGCGACCTTCGCCGACCGGCTGGCGCTGTTGGTGGACGGGACGCTGGTCGCGCTGGGGGACCCGAGAGAGGTGCTGCGTCCGGAGCGGCTGACCGCGGTGTACGGGAACGCGGTGGCCGTCTTCCCCCGCCCGGATAACGGCGGACGCCCGGCAATCCTGCCCCGCGTGGCGTGAGAATCCGCCACCGGCCCCCAACAGGAGAAAAGAGGGATGACAACGCCGATACCGCCCTTTAGTTCCCTTCCCATCGGCAGCACGCCGCACACCGACCCGGTGGAGGCGGTCCGCACAGTCCTGGAGCACTTTCCGGAGATTCCGGCCTGGCCCCAGTTGCCCCAGCGCTCTTTTCTGGAGCACATCCACGTTCAGTTCAGCGAGGGGTTCCCCGGCGTGGTCGTGGACGCCGTAGAAAGGAAAGTTTTCGTGGACTCCACCCGGGACCTGACCGAAGGCCTGGAACGGCTCTATCAGGCCTACCTGGCAGGGGACGTGGATTTCGCGGCCATCAGCGAGACCTATGCGGCCGGATTCGCCCCCTTTCTCCGGGAGGTCGCAACCCGGCCCCACCCCCCTCTGGCGGTCAAGGGACAGGTCATCGGCCCGGTCTGCTGGGGGATGACGGTGACCGACCGCCGGGGGCGCCCGATTCTCTACGACGAGGCGCTGGCCGACGCGCTGGTCAAACATCTGGCGATGAAGGCGGCCTGGCAGGAACGGGAACTCCGGAAAGTTTGCCCCAACGTCATCATCTTCGTGGACGACCCCTACGTGGCGGCGATGGGCTCCGCATATTTTGCCCTGGGGCGAACGCAGGTCCGGGCCTTTCTGGAGGAGGTGCTGGGCGCGATCCAGGGGGTGAAAGGCGTCCACTGCTGCGCCAACGCCGACTGGTCGCTGTTCCTGGAAACCTCTGTGGACATCCTCAGCCTGGATGCCTACGGGTACGCGGAGAGCCTGGCCCTCTACCCGGAGGAGGTGTATGCCTTTCTGGAGCGTGGGGGGATGATTGCCTGGGGCATTGTCCCCACCAGCAAGGAGGCCTTCCGCGAGACGATGGAGAGCCTGGTGGAGCGGCTCCACGGGGCGATGGACCTGCTGGTGCGCAAGGGGGTTCCGCTGGAGAAAATCCTCGCCGCGTCCCTGGTCACCCCCGCCTGCGGTACCGGAACGCTGAGCCTGGAACTGGCCGAGCGGATTTTCCGGTTGACGGCGGAAGTCTCGGCGGAGATGCGCCGCCGGTATGGAGGATAGGGATGGACGACCTTCTGCAGGCCCTGCGGTCGTGCCTGAGGGACGCCGTTCGTCGCTGCCCGGCGGAAGTGCTCTTCTTCTCCGGCGGGCTGGATACGTCCGTCCTGGCCGTTCTCACCCCGCCGATCCCGCTCCTCCACATCTCTCTGGAGGACAGAGGAGCAGACCTCCCCTACGCCGAAGAGGTCGCCCGACATCTGGGTCTGGACCTCATCGTTCGGCAGGTTTCTGAGGAGGAAGCTCTGGACGCGTTGCCGGAGGTGATCCGGATCCGGCGGTCTTTTGACCCCGCGCTGCCCAACGACCTGGCCCTCTATTTCGCCTTTGCCGAGGCCCGCCGCCTCGGTTTCGGGAGCGCGATGACCGGCGACGGGGCCGATGAACTCTTCGCGGGCTACTCTTATATGTTTGACCTGGACCTGGGAACCTACATCCCCTGGCTAGCTAAGCGGATGCGTTTTTCGGCCAGCGAACTGGGCGCCTGGTTCGGGATGGACGTCAGCCAGCCATATCTGGACCCGGCGGTGGTGGACCTGGCGCTGGCGATCCCGCCTGCGCTGAAGGTCCGTGAGGAGAACGGGGCCCGGTTCGGGAAGTGGATTCTGCGGAAGGCCTTTGAAGGGGACCTCCCCCCTCACCTCTGCTGGCAGAGCAAGCGGCCAGTAGAGGTGGGATCCGGCTTCAGCCGGTTGCGAGAGCGGGTGACCGCGATGGTGACGGACGAGGACTGGGCTGCACCGGTCCGCTTCTTCACCTGCGACCAGCCGTATTATTACCGCGTTTACGGCCAGGTGGTGGGGGAGATTCCCCCGCCCGCGCCGGGAGAGACCGCGTGCCCGGCCTGTGGAGCCGGGATGCCGCCAGACGCCCGACACTGCAGGGTGTGTGGATACTGGCAATGAACCTCTTCGTCTCCTGGAGTGGTGGCAAAGATAGCGCGCTGGCGGCCTACCGGGCCCTGCAGCAGGGCCACCGGCTGGCCTGCCTGCTCAATTGCGCGGCGGAGGACGGAAGCCGCGTCCGTTCCCACGGGTTTCCCGCCGACGTCGTCGCCCTCCAGGCCCGCGCAATGGGGATTCCCCTCGTTCAGGTGTACACGTCCTGGGAGGACTACGAGGCCAACTTCAAAGACGCGCTGCGGACGCTGAAGGCCTCGGGGGTGGAGGGCGGCGTCTTCGGGGATATGGACGTGGAAGAACACCGGACGTGGGTGGAACGGGTCTGTGCGGAGGTCGGCATGCGGCCGCTCCTCCCCCTCTGGAAGGCCGACCCCTGGGCTCTGCTGGAGGAGTTCTGGCGGGCCGGCTTTCGGGCCCTGGTCGTCGCGACCCGGCTGGACCCTGCCTTGCTGGGACGGCCCCTGGACCGGGAACTGGTCGCCGAGATGGCCGCGCGCGGCGCGCACCCCTGCGGCGAGCAGGGCGAGTACCACACCCTGGTCACCGATGGCCCCCTCTTCCGATACCCGTTGCGGGTGGAACGCCCCCCGGATGCCCCGGCCGTTCTGGAACACGACGGCGTCTGGTTTCTGAATCTCAACGCGCATAATTTAGGTGACAGTCACCTTGAAGGTGACTGTCACCTACGCACGATGGAGATGGAGAACGCGCTTGGGTGAACCCGTCCTCACACTTCTGGGCGCGGCTGTTCTGGACCTCGCCTTCGGCGAGCCGCGGGGCTTTCTCCATCCGGTCTCCTGGATGGGCCGTTGGCTGGATGGATGGTGGCAGCTGCGGCCCCAGCGGAGTCGGGTCCGGCAATTCCTTTTTGGGACGACGGCGGTCCTCCTGGGCGTAGTCCTCTTCGCGCTTCCCTGGTGGTTTCTTCAGCGGGCCTCTCTCCCCCTGTTCTGGCTCTGGAGCATCCCGTTTTTGAAGGTAACCTTCGCGATTCGGGCCCTCCTGCGGGCCGGGGAGGAGGTCCTGGAAGCGCTGGAGCGAGGGGACCTGCCGGAGGCCCGGCGGCGGGTCCGCTGGCACCTGGTCGGGCGGGAGACGGCGGACCTTCCGGAACCCCTGGTTGTCTCCGCCACGGTGGAATCGCTGGCGGAGAACATCACCGACGCGCTGACGGGGCCCCTCTTCTCCTTCGCCCTGCTGGGGCTCCCCGGCGCGTGGGCCTACCGGTTCTGCAACACCGCCGACTCTATATGGGGACGGCGCACCCCGGAGAAAGAGTACATTGGGAAATTCGCGGCGCGGGCCGACGACGTCCTCAACTGGCTCCCCGCCCGACTGACGGCGCTCCTGCTGGTGGTCGGGGCGGCGATGGCCGGGGAGGACCCGCGCGGGGCCTGGCGCGCGATGGTCACCCAGCACCGCCGGACCGCGAGCCCCAACGCCGGGTGGACAATGGCCGCGATGGCCGGCGCGCTGGGGGTCACCCTGGAGAAAGTGGGGCACTACTGCCTGGAGGGCGGCAACGGCCCGCTGGACGCGCAGACCATTCGCCGCGCGCTCCGGGTCGTCCGCTGGACGATGGGATTGGTGGTGGGAGTGCTTCTGCTCCTGACCTGGATTGTGTCCCGATGGAGCCCTCTGTGAGAACACCCTTGCCCCGCAGAGTCCTGCAGGAACTGGCGCCCGACCAGCACGGGGGGCTGGACTACGCCCGTCTGCGGGCCGAGGGGATCGCGCCGGACGAGGTGCTGGATTTCAGCGTCAACTCCAACCCCTTCGGTCCTCACCCGGCGGTTCGGGAGGCGCTGGCGCGCGTGGACATTTGCCGCTACCCCGACCCGGAGGCGGGCCTGCTCCGGGAACGGCTGGCTGCGCTCTCCGGCCTTCCCCCCGATCAGGTCCTGGTCACCAACGGCACCGCGCAGGCCATCTGGCTGGTCGCCCTGGCCTACCTGGACCCCGGCGACGCCGTCCTGATCCTCGGCCCGACGTTCGGGGAGTACCGGGTGGCCTGCCAGTTGATGGCCGCGATAGTTCACCCGCTTCCTGCCCTGGAAGAGCAGGGGTTCCTTCCCGACGTGGCCCAGATTGCCGACCGGATTCGGACCCTGCATCCCCGCCTGGTCTGGCTCTGCAATCCCAACAACCCGACGGGGGTCTACCTGGGCCGGGAGGCGATTCTCCACCTTCTGGAGGCCTGTCAGGCGGCGGGAAGCTTGCTGGTCGTGGACGAGGCCTACGTCAACTTCGTGGATTCGCCCTGGGATTCCGTCCCCCTGATGGAAAGCGGGCATCTGCTCATTCTGCGCTCTATGACCAAAGATTTCGCGCTGGCGGGGCTGCGGCTGGGGTACGTGTTGGGCACCGGGGAGGCCGTTCGGGCCCTGCGCCGCGCGCAGCCACCGTGGAGCGTGAATGCCGCCGCCCAGGTGACCGGACTGACCGCGCTGGACCACCTGGAGGAGTACCGGGAGACCTGGCGCGCGCTGCGCGGGGTGACTGAAGACCTGCGCGCGGGGATCGCCGGGCTGGGGCTCCCCGTCCTCCCCACCGCGGTGAACTTCTTCCTGGTCCGAACCGGGGACGGGGATAGGACGCGGGAGGCGCTGATACGCCGCCGGATTCTGGTCCGCAGTTGCCGCTCCTTTGGCCTTCCGGCATACATTCGCATTGGGACCCGCCGGCCCGAGGAGAACCGGCATCTTCTGGAGGCACTGGCGGAGGGATAACGTGCCAGGCACTTCTGTAAGTGCCTGGCACGTCGCGCC
>JACIWQ010000066.1:0-5202 GCA_014360895.1 Thermoflexales bacterium
CAGCGGGTGGCGATTGCGCGGGCGTTGGTGACGGGGCCGTCGCTCATTCTGGCGGACGAGCCGACGGGGAATCTGGATAGCAAGGCGGGGCGGGAGGTGATGGCGATCTTGCAGCGGTTGAACTGGGAGCAGGGGATCACGGTGGTGATGGTGACCCACGACCCGACGATTGCGCGGCACACGGGACGGATCATCTACCTGCGGGACGGTTTGGTGGAGGGGGAGGAAGTGGTCTCCAACCCTCTGGTCGCGGCGGGGTAGCGGAACACGGAATACGCAATACGGAATACGCAATACGCAATACGCAATACGCAATACGCACTCCGTATTCCGTTGGTATGGAGGTGAGGATGAATCTGGCCGAGAGTTTACGGGTGGCGTTGCGGGCGCTGGGGGCGAACAAGTTACGCTCGGCGCTGACGATGCTGGGGATTGTGATTGGGGTGGCGGCGGTCATCGCGCTGGTCGCCGCCGGGCAGGGCGTCCAGGCCTCGGTGACGGAGCAACTGCGCGGCATGGGGACCAACCTGCTGGTCATCTACGCGGGTCGCCCTGCTGCAGGCGGCTCCTTCCGCTCCCTGACGATGGGAGACGCCGAGGCCCTCTCGGATCCGGAGTGGCTCCCCGACGTGGCGTGGGTGGCGCCGGAACTAAGCCAGCAGGCGACGATTGTGGCGGGTACGGAGGAGGCCAACAGCCAGGTGATGGGCGTCACCCCGGAGTACCTGACCGTCCGCAACTGGCGGGTGGCCGCCGGGGAGTTCTTCACCCAGGAGGACCTGGAGCGGCGCACGCGCGTCGCC
Organism: Thermoflexales bacterium; assembly: GCA_014360895.1. Classification (GTDB taxonomy): domain Bacteria; phylum Chloroflexota; class Anaerolineae; order B4-G1; family DUEL01; genus SpSt-77. The sequence continues at coordinate 804 of JACIWQ010000066.1, forward strand.
GTCCTGGGCAAGGCGGTGGCGGAGACCCTCTTCCCGAACAACCCCACCCCGGTTGGGGAGACGGTCCGGATCAACGGCGTGCCGTTCCAGGTCATCGGGGTGATGGCGGAGAAAGGCGGGAGTCTCTCCAACCAGGACAATGCGGTCTTCGTCCCGCTGACGACGGCCCAGAGCCGCCTCTTTTCGGTCCGGGCCCCGAACGGGGAGTATGCCCTCTCCGCCATCTCCGTCCAGGCGGTCAGCGAGGACCGGATGGATGCGGCGAAGGAGGAGATTCGGGCCGTCCTGCGGGAGCGGCACCGCCTCTCCTCGGAGGACGATGATGACTTCAACATCCTCAGCCAGTCCGACCTGATCCAGAGTTTCAGCAACATCACGGGGATTCTCACGACCTTTCTGGGCGCGATTGCGGGGATCAGCCTGGTGGTGGGCGGCATTGGGATTATGAACATCATGCTGGTCTCGGTGACGGAGCGGACGCGGGAGATCGGCTTGCGGAAGGCCATCGGGGCCCGGCGGCGGGACATCCTGGTGCAGTTCCTGATGGAGGCGGTGGTGATGGCATTGGTCGGGGGACTGCTGGGGATCGGGTTCGGCGCGCTGGGCGCGCAGGCCGTCGCGGCGCTGGCCAGCATCCGCACCGCGGTGACCCTCAATGCGGTCCTCCTGGCGACGTCGGTCTCCGTTCTGGTGGGGCTGGCCTCGGGGATGTATCCGGCCTGGCGGGCCTCCCGGCTCAACCCGATAGAGGCATTACGGTATGAATAACGGAACGTGCCAGGCACCTCCAGAAGTGCCTGGCACGTTCTCCCCTAAAGTTATCGGAGCCCGGTCTCCAGCCGGGCGATGACCAGCCGCTGAATCTCGCTGGTCCCCTCGTAAATCTCCGTCACTTTAGCGTCCCGGAAGTACCGCTCAATGGGCAATTCTTTGCTGTAGCCCATGCCGCCGTGAATCTGGATGGCCTCTTTGGTGACCCAGGTGGCCGTCTCGGAGGCGAAGAGTTTGGCCATGGAGGCCTCCAGCGTGTAGCGGCGGCCGGTCTTCTTGAACTCTTCCTTCGCCAGCGCGGCCTGGTAGATGAGCAACCGGCTGGCCTCAATGCGGCACTTCATATCGGCGATTTTCTGCTGGATCATCTCAAACTGGCCGATAGGTTGGCCGAAGGCGTAGCGTTCCCGCGCGTACTGGACCGACGCCTCGTACGCGGCCTCGGCGATGCCCAGGGCCTGCGCGGCGATGCCGATCCGTCCGGCGTCCAGCACGGCCATGGCAATCTTGAAGCCCTCTCCCTCTTCTCCCAACCGGTTCTCCGCCGGACAGCGGTAGTCCTCAAAATGAATCTCGCTGGTCGCCGAGGCGCGGATGCCCAGTTTCGGCTCCGTCTTGCCCCGGTGGAAGCCGGGCAGGTCGGTGTCAATAATGAAGGCGGTCACGCCCCGGTAGCGCGGCTGGGCGTCGGGGTCGGTCTGGGCGAAGAGGACGATGTACTTCGCCACCGGTGCGCTGGTGATCCAGGACTTGGTGCCGTTGATGGTGTAGTAGGAGCCGTCGGGGGAGCGGACGGCGGTGACGCGGATGTTGCCCGCGTCGGAGCCGGACTGAGGCTCCGTCAGCGCGTAGGCGCCGATGACCTCCCCGCTGGCGACGGCCCGCAGGAAGGTCCGCTTCTGCGCTTCGGTGCCGTAGTGGAGGATGCCGTAGCAGTAGAGGGAGTTGCAGACGGACATGATGACGCCGTGGGAGGCGTCCACTTTGGAGATTTCCTCCAGCGCCAGGACGTAGGCCAGGGTGTCCAGGCCCTGCCCCCCGTACTCTTCCGGCACCTCAATGCCCATGAAGCCCATAGCGCCCATTTTGCGTACCGTCTCGTAGGGGAATTCTCCGGTCTCGTCGTAGTGGCTGGCGATGGGCGCAATCTCTTTCTGGGCGAAGTCCCTCGCCATGTCCCGGATCATGCGGTGTTCGTCGCTGAGTCGCAGGTCCATCGGATGCTCCTCCTGAGGTGTGGGTTAGGGTACATTGAAAATATCCCAAGTTGGATTTGGGATAAGATTTGGGATAAAGGCCGCTGTTTGCCCTTGACGAATCCGGGCAAGCGCGGTATAATATAAGCGCATTGCGGGGTAGAGCAGTGGCAGCTCGTCAGGCTCATAACCTGAAGGTCGCAGGTTCGAATCCTGCCCCCGCGACCTGAACCGCAGGCCGAAGCCTGCGGTTTTTGTTTGCCCCCAAGTATATTCCAACCTCCGGGCCTGTCAAATGAGGTGGTCCAAGCGCCGCACTCCCGGCGCAATGTCCTCCAGACGCACTGGCTCCTGGCCCGCACCCCGGTGGATGATGGCTTCTACCCGCCGGGGGCCGGGGTTATGGTCTCCCTCCGTCGTCCACTCCAGCCTCCCGGTGGAGAGAGCGAACCGGTGCAGTAGATACTCGCCCCGCTGGTAAGCTATCGTCTCCCCGTCGTCCTCGTAGAGGAAACTGACCCCTTCCTGCCCCTCCGCCGGGGGATAGAGGTGCAGGGTCAGCGGGTCGGTCGGGCGCTGGCCCACATAGTCCATCTCCGGCCCCATGGGCACCGCCGCCCCCGCCCGCACGAAAACCGGGATTCGCTCCAGCGGCGCCTCCGCCTCTATCCACCCCGGTCCTTCCAGAACGTCGTCCGTCCAGAAATCGTACCAGCGCCCGGCGGGGAGGTAGACCCGCCGCCGGGTCGCCCCCTCCTCCAGCACCGGCGCCACCAGCAGCGCGTCCCCGCAGAGAAACTCATCGTCCAGCGTATGGGTCGTCGGGTCGTCCTGGGAGGCCCAGAGGAGCGGGCGGACGATGGGAACCCCCCGCTGCGCGCACTGCCAGAGGGCGGTGTAGAGGTACGGCAGCAGCTGGTAGCGCAGCTGGATGAACTCCCGGTTGACGCTCAGGTACGGCTCCCCCCACGACCAGGGCTCCTGGTCGTGGCTGGCGAAGTAGGTGTGGGCCCGGCAGAAGGGGAAGAAGACGCTCATCTGCAGCCAGCGGGTGAAGAGTTCGCCGGTGGCGAAGCCCTCAAAGCCGCCGATGTCGGAGCCGGTGAAGGCAATTCCCGAAAGCCCCAGGTTGAGGACCATCGGCAGCGTCTGGCGAAGCGACGCCCAGTCGGAGCGGTTGTCGGCGGTCCAGTGCGCGGTGTAGCGCTGAACCCCCGTCCAGCCGGAACGGGTGATGACGAAGGGGCGCCGGTCCGGGCGCAACCGCGCCAGCCCCTCCGCGGTGGCGCGGGCCATGTTCAGCCCGTAGAGGTTGTGGGCGACCCGGTGGTCACCCCCCGCGCCGTCCAGGTTATGGCGGACGGGGCCGGGGATCGTCGCGCCGTCCTCCCCGAAGAGCGCGGGCTCGTTCATGTCGTCCCAGACCCCGTCCACCCCGGCCTCCAGGAGGTCCCGGTGCAGGTCGCCCCACCACTCCCGGACGCGCGGGTCGGTGAAATCGGGGAAGGCGCAGTTGCCCGGCCAGACCGGTCCGATGAAGACGCGGCCGTCGGGATAGCGGCAGAACATCCCCCGCTCCAGCCCCTCCCGGAAGACCCGGTAGTTTCGGTCCGCTTTGACGCCGGGGTCTATGATGGTGACGACTTTGAAGCCCTGCCCGTGCAGGTCGGCGATCAGCCCCTTCGGATCGGGGAAGCGGCGGGGGTCCCAGGTGAAGACCCGGTAGCCGTCCATGTAGTGGATGTCCAGGTGGATGCCGTCGCAGGGGACGCGGTAGGTCTCCCGAAAGTCGCGGGCCAGGCGGCGGACCCGCTCCTCCGGGTAGTAGGACCAGCGGCACTGGTGGTAGCCCAGGGCCCAGCGGGGGAAGAGGGGATGGCGGCCCGTCGCTTCGGTGAAGCGCTCCACCAGTTCGGCGACGGTGGGGGCGAAGAAGAGGATGCAGGAGACCTCACCCCGGAGAGGGGTGGGGGAGGGGTGAGGACTCTCCACCTCTATCCGTACCACTCCCGGCTCTGTCCGCCCCAGATCAAACCAACTGCGGGCCGAATTCTCCAGCAGCAGGCCGAAAGCTCCCCGACCCTCTGGAAGAAGTACCAGCAGGAAGGGGACGCAGAGGTAAAGGGGGTCGTCGCCGGGGCCGTAAGTGCGGGGGTCGGTGTTCCAGTTGACGTAGACGCCGCCGCGCAGGTCCAGCGGGGCCGCCCGCTCCCCCAGGCCGTAGAAGTGAGCGTCGGGGGGGATCCGCCAGCGCAGGACCGCGCGGCCGTCGGCGGTCCAGCTCACGGGCGCGGCCTCCTCGGCGATGACCGCGCCGTCGGCATCCCGGACGGTGATGCGGCCGTCGGGGGAGACGGTGGCCCTCACCCCACCCCCCGGGGGCTGGCCCCCCCCCCCCCCCCACGCCAGAACGTGCGTGGGGGGGGGGGGGG
>JACIWQ010000066.1:5212-18197 GCA_014360895.1 Thermoflexales bacterium
CTCCCCTCTCCTGCAGGAGGGACAGGTGAGGGGAGGGGGCCGGGGGGAGGGGTGAGGACGGCCGCCACACCACCCGAATCCGGTCCGGCGCCGGGGTCTCCACCCTCAGCGAGGCGTTGGCGAACTGATAGTGAGTGGTTTCCCCTTCCCGGTGGGTGGAGAGGAGGGGGCCGGGGGTGAGGACGACCGGACCGGGGGGCGGGAACGCGCCGGGAGGGACCGGGATGCGGCGCAGGAAGGCCGCCAGGAGGGGAAGCCCCCGGAGGGGGCGTTCGGGGTCGGCGAACTTCGCCTCCACCCAGCGGGTACGGATGGCGTGGGCAACACCGGCCCATGTCGGCCCAAGCCCGATCGTCTGAATGCCGCGCAGGAGCAGGAGCAAGGGGTTATCCATTACGCACCTCCACGGAACACGAAACTTCATCGGAAATAGGACGCGGATGAACGCGGACGAGCGCGGATTTCCCTAAAGAAGATACGTGCTGTGCCACTTGGCGCTGTTTCCGATAAAGTCTACAGAGTACAGAATACGGAATACTTTTCGTTCATCCGCGCCTCTTCGGGTCTCCCAGAATCCGCCGGATGGCAGCGACAATGTCTCCCACCCGGAGGGGGCGGGAGAGCCAGACGGCGACGCGCGGCCGCAACGGGGCCAGCGTCCGGGCGTCGTAGGCCCCTACCACCAGCACCAGTGGGACGTCCTCCTCCAGGAGGTTCAGCAATTGCCCGATGCCGCGCCGGTCGGCGCGCGGGTCGCCCTGAGAATCCAGTACGACCAGCGCGGGGTCCACCCGACCCGTCGCCAGAGCGACCAGCGCCACCTCCAGCGACGGCAGCGCGACGACGTTGTAGCCCGCTTCCTGGAGTTCCGCCAGAAGCAGAGCACGGGTGCGCCCGTCCGCCGCCACCAGTAATAACTCTTCCAGGCCCATCGCCTGTTCAGTTTCGCGCCAAATGCCGGAGTTGTCAACATTGCCTGCGCGTAAAGTGACGGTCACCTTCAGGGTGACCGTCACTTTAACGTGGCAGAGTGGGGAATTCCGGGTATAATAGGTGCGGGCGTCACTGCTTTCCGAAAGGAGGAGCGAGATGGAGGATTTCTCGGACCGCGTGGTGATGATAACGGGCGCGGCGGGAAACCTGGGCTCTGCCGTCGCTCGCGCATTCCGGGCCGCCGGGGCCCGCCTGATCCTGGTGGACCGCGCCCCGGACCGGTTGCCGGCCCTTTTCCCCGATCTGGCCGACTCCCCCGACCACTATCTGGCGACCTCCGTGGACCTGACCGACCCCGACGTTGCCGAAGCGACCGTCCGGGAGGCCCTGCGGCGCCGGGGGCGGATAGACGTCCTGGTGCACACGGTTGGGAGCTATCGGGGCGGCCAGCCGGTCCATGAGACGCCGCTGGAGACCTGGCAGGCCCTCTTTGACCTCAACGTCCGTACCGCGCTGACGGTGACGCGCGCGGTGGTGCCGGTGATGGTGTCCCAGGGAGCCGGACGGATCATCTACGTGGCGGCAAAGGCCGCGCTGGAAGGCGGGAAGAACACCGCCGCCTACAGTGCGGCCAAGAGCGCGCTGCTCCGCCTGACGGAGAGCTTGGCGGCGGAACTGCGGGGGACAGGAGTGACCGTCAACTGCGTCCTGCCCTCCACCATAGACACACCGCAGAACCGGGCGGCGATGCCCAAAGCTGACCCGGCCCGCTGGGTGAAGCCGGAGGCCATCGCCGATGTCATCCTCTTCCTGGCCTCGGATGCGGCGCGCGCCGTCCACGGGGCGGCTATTCCCGTGTACGGGGCGGGATAGAAAGCGACAATGGGGCGGCGGCATCTGGAGTACGCTGTGATTGCCGGGATGCTGCTGAGCGGCACATACGCGCTGGTCAGCGGCATGCTGGCCCACCTCTTCGGTTTCCCTCAGTTCTTCCTCCACCGGTGGGCGGGATACGTCTGCGCCGCGCTGGTCGTCCTCCATCTGGCTCTCCACCGGAAGCGCATCTGGGGCTACCTGCTCGCCTTCCGGCAGCACTCCCGTCCGGGCATCTCACCTCCGGCCGCACCCGTACCCCAACCCCGGCCCGGTCTGGATCGGCGGGGATTCCTCATCGGAGCCCTGGCCGGACTGGGGGGCTTCCTGCTGGGGCGCGTCTTCCCGGCCCCCCAAACGCCCACCGAAGGGGATATGGGCCTGCAGTACCACCGATGGAGCATGCCGGGTGGTTCGGGGCTGGCTGGCCTGCGCCTGGACTGGGGCCTGCGCCCGCCCGCGACCAAACCCTACCCCGGGGCGCCTCGCATTGTCCTCCCCTCACCGCATCCGCCTGGAGCGGACCTGTGGGGCATCATCGCCGCCCGCCGCTCTCGCCGGGAGTACCTCTCCGGTCCGCTCCCGCTGGAGGACCTCTCGGCCCTTCTCTATGCCGCCCAGGGGGTCACGGAGCCCCGGTGGGGATTCCGGGCCGCGCCCTCCGCCGGTGCCCTGTACCCTATAGAGACCTACGTCGCCGTCCACGACGTGGCGGGCCTGGATCCGGGTCTCTATCACTACGCGGTCGCCGACCACGCCCTGGAGCGGGTGCGAGCAGGCGACCTGCGGGCCGCGCTGGTCGCCGCGGGCGTCGGCCAGGAGATGCTGGGAACCGCCCAGGTCTGCTTCATCCTGACCGCCATCTTTCAGCGCACTCGCTGGCGCTACCGGGAGCGGGCCTATCGCTACATCCTGCTGGAAGCCGGCCACATCGGGCAGAATATCTACCTGGCGGCCACGGGATTGGGACTGGGGGCCTGCGCGGTGGGCGCATTTCTGGACGACCGGGTCAACGACCTGCTGGGAGTGGACAGCTCCGAAGAGGCGGCCCTCTATCTGCTGACTGTGGGAAGAGTGGCCGCGTAGCCTCTTGTCCACCTTCATCCGTGTCCGGTGTCTGATCCAGCCGATGCTGTTTTCTCTGTTCGCCCTCGGTTTCACCACTGCCATCGCCCAGGTCCTGCTGGTGCGGGAACTGGTCGCCGTTTTCTACGGCAACGAACTGGTCCTGGGTCTGATTCTGGCGGCCTGGCTGGCCTGGGGGGCGCTGGGCGCGGGGCTGGCGGGCCGTTTTGCTTCGTGTAGCCATAAGACTGGACACCGGATTATGGCCGGGGGACTGGCCCTCCTCGGCCTGCTGCCGGCCCTCCAGATGCTTCTGGTGCGCGCCGCGCGGGGGCTTTTGCGGGTGCCGCCCGGCGCCCTGGTGGAGTTCGGGCCGATGGTGGGGACGGTCGCGCTGGCCGTCGCACCGGTCTGCCTGCTGGCGGGCGCCCTCTTCCCTCTTCTGGCCCGACGTCTGGCCGAAACAGGCCATCCCGCCGGGCAGGCCTACCTCTGGGAGTGCGTCGGGGCCGCCGTCGGCGGCATCCTCTTCAGTTTCGTCCTCATCCGTTACCTGGACCCCTTCCAGACCGCCGGGCTGATCCTGACCGTTGACCTGGCAGCGGCCCTCCTCATCGGTTTCCGCCTACCGACTTCCGGCTTCCGACTAACTCCTACCGGCTTCCGACTAACCCCTACCAGCTTCCTGCTACCGACTATCAGCTTCCTGCTACCGACTATCAGCTTCCTGCTAACAGCTCCCCTTCTCCACCGCGCCACCCTCCGCTGGCAGTGGTCGGACCTGGCCTTCGCCGCCGATTCCCCCTACGGACGCATCGTTGTCCAGGCCCGGGAGAGCCAGCGCGTCTTCTACGAGAACGGCGTCCTGATGTTTGAGACCCAGGGGACCCGGCCCGAGGAAGTTGTTCACCTCCCGCTCCTGGCCCATCCGGCCCCCCGGGAAGTCCTTCTCATCGGCGGCGCGGCGGCGGGCAACCTGCGGGAGGCCCTGCGCCACCCACTGGCCCACGTGACGGTGGTGGAATCCGACCCCCTCCTCCTGCGGGCCGCCCGTCTCCATCTGCCCCCCGAGGAGGCCGCCGTCCTGGATGACCCCCGGGTAACCGTCGTCCTGAGCGATGGCCGCCGGTTTGTCCAGACGGCCCGCCGGACCTTTGACGTGGTCATCCTGGACCTGCCGGAGCCGTCCACCGGGGCGCTGAACCGGTTTTATACGGAGGAATTCTTCCGGGAAGTGCGGGCCGTCCTGAACCCGGGGGGCATCCTGGCACTGGGGCTTCCGGCGGCGGAGAACTACTGGAGCCCGGAACTGGCCCGACGGAACGGGAGCGTCTACCACACCCTGCGTGCCGTTTTCTCGCACGTGCTGGTGCTGCCCGGGGGCACCACCTACTTCCTGGCCTCCGCCGACCCCCTGGAGGCCGACCCGGAGCGGTGGGGCGCGCGGCTGGCCGAACGGGACATCCCCACCCGCTGGGTGACGGCGGCGTACATCCGCTACCTCTTCACCACCGACCGCTTCGCCCAGGTCCGGGAGACACTGGAAGGGACGGCGGGGGTGCGCCTCAACCGGGACCTGATGCCCATCTGCTACTACTACGACCTGGCACTGTGGCTCTCCCGCTTCACCCCGCGCCTGCGCGGTTTCTTTGAACGAACGGACCTCCTGCGCCTGGGCTGGGTTGCCCTGGCGCTGGTCGTTCCGGTGGGGCTATCGCGTCTGCGGCGACGGTGGGCCGTCCCCATCGCCGTCGGCGGCGCGGGACTGGCGGGGATGATGCTGGAAATGGTGCTCCTGTTGGCCTTCCAGGTGCGCTATGGCTCCCTCTACGCGCGGGTCAGCCTGATGGTCGCCGCCTACATGGTCGGGATGGTGCTCGGGAGCCGGTGGGGTTCTGCCCGCCGGTGGGGGCCGCTGACGGCCCGCCGCGCCCTCGCGGCCCTGATGGGGACACTGACGCTGGCGGCGGCACTGCCCCTTCTGCTCCGATGGCCCCTGCCGGAGGTCGTCTTTCCTCTGCTGACCCTCTTTGTCGGCGGATGGGGAGGGGCCGCCTTCCCCGTGGCCCTGCGGGCCGAAGAGGGAGACGTGGGCCGGGCCGCCGGTCGCCTCTACGGGGCCGACCTGGTCGGGGGATGTCTGGGGGCGTTGCTGGGCGGGACCTTCTTCATCCCCCTCTTGGGCATCCCCCAGACCTGCGGCGTGGTCGCGCTGGTCGGGTTGGCCGGATTCCTGGCTGTGGTGCGATAAACCACCAAGACGCGGAGGCGCGAAGAAAAAATTAAAAAACTTCGTGTCTTGGTGTCTTCGTGGTTTCAGAGGAATAACCACAAAGACACGAAGGCACGAAGAAAAAATTAAAAAACTTCGTGTCTTGGTGTCTTCGTGGTTTTGGAAATTACCACCAAGACACAAAGACGCAAAGAAAAATTGAAAAACTTCGTGTCTTGGTGTCTTCGTGGTTTCTATTCAGGAGGAAAAGATGCGATTTGTGGGAGTGGATGCCGGGGGGACAAAGACCCATGCCCTGGTCGCGGACGAATCCGGAGAGGTGCTGGGCATCGGACGGGCCGGGCCGGGAAACTGGGAGGGGGTCGGGCTGGAGGGCGCGCTGACCACGCTCCGGCAGGCCGTGGGAGAGGCCCTGGCCGCCGCCCGGACCTCGCCGCAGGAGGTGACGGCCGCCGCTTACGGCCTGGCTGGCCTGGACTGGCCCTCCGACGAGGCCCGTCTGCGTCCAGTGGTGGAAAAACTGGGCCTCTCCGGGCCAGCCGTTCTGGTCAATGATACCTTTGTCGCCCTGCGGGCCGGGGCGCGGGAGCCCTGGGGAGTGGTCGTTGTCGCCGGGACCGGCACCACCGTCGCCGGGCGGAACCGGCAGGGAGAGACCGCCCGCACCCTGGGCCTGGGCTACCCCTTTGACGACTGGGGTAGCGCCCCCGACCTGGCCCAGGCCGCCCTCCATGCCGTCGCCCGGGCCTACACCGGACGGGGGCCCGCGACTGCCCTCTCCGACCGGCTGGTCCGCCTGGTCGGCGCCGCCGACGTGCCTGACCTGCTGGAGGGGGTCAGCCGCTGGCGCTACAATCTCTTCCCCCGGGTCGCCGATGTGGTACAGGCTCTGATGGAGGAAGCAGAGGCCGGAGACGAGGCCGCCCGGGAGATTGTCCGGCGGGCTGGCCGGGAACTGGGCGGCGGGGCCGTCGTCGTCATCCGCCGCCTGGGGATGGAAGCCGAGGCGTTTGACCTGGTGCTGGCCGGGGGACTTTTCCGCTCCGCCATCCCACTCCTGCTGGATACGCTGAGCGAGACCGTCCGGGCCGTCGCGCCGGGCGCCCAACCGGTCATCCTGGAGGTGCCCCCGGTGGTCGGCGGTGCCCTGCTGGCGATGGACGCCGTCGGATGGCCGGTCACCCCGGAGGTCCGGAGGCGGCTGGCGCGCGGGGCGGCGATGGGATTAGGGGCTACTCAAACCGGAGAGTAATCCGAGGTGGCCAGGCCAACGTATTGAGCAGGGTGGCCCGCCGTGCCACTTTCAGCAGGTGCTGACGGACCTCCTCCGATGGTTCGGGCTCCATGCGCACTACTGCTTCCATATCCCCGACGCGGCGCGGGCCACTCTGAATGGGCGCGGTTAACTCCACCTCCAGCCGGGCCAGAGGGACATTCCGGAGGCGGCACGAATTGGCGATAAAGCCCGCGATGCAGGCCGCCATCGCCGCTACAAACAACTGAGGGGCACTCATCCCCGTACCCGTTCCCCCTTCCTCCGGCGGCGGGTCCACCACCACGGAGTGATTCTCCACGGTGACCAGGGAGCGCAGGCCGTCTATGTGCTGTGCCTGCGCGCGGATCGTTAACCCCATTTCTCACCCCTCCCGCTTCCCGCCCCACGTCTCACGTTTCACGTTTCACGTTTCACGCCTCACGCTTCACGCCCTACGCCCTCTCAATTGCCCACAACCCGCCTGAATCTCAATCCCTCTCCGCAGGCGGACGGTGAACGGAATCCCGCGTCGCTCCAGGACGTCCGTGAAAGCGGCGATGGCCGGACGGGATGGGGGCTTCCCCTCGTAGGCCGGGGTCGGATTCAGAGGGATCAGGTTGACGTGGGCCGTCAGCCCCTGCAGCCGGTCGGCAAGGGCTCCGGCCTGGGCGGGAGAATCGTTCACACCGGCAATCAGGACCCACTCAAAACTGATCCGGCGACCGGTGCGGTTGACGTACCGTCGGCAGGCCGCGAAGAGGGCGTCCAGCCCGTAGCGACGGTTGATGGGAACCAGGCGGTTCCGCAGTTCGTCGGTAGCGGCATGCAGGGAGATGGCCAGCGTGATTTGCAAGGGGCCCCCGCTGGGAGATGTCTCCTCTGCCAGCCGGTCTATTTCCGGCACAATGCCGACGGTGGAGAGGGTGATGTGGCGCTGGCCCAGGCGGAAACCCTGCGGGTCGCTCAGACGGCGGATGGCCTCCAGAGTGGCCGGATAGTTCAGCAGGGGCTCTCCCATCCCCATCAGCACAACGTTGGAGAGGGGGCGGTCTGTGGGGGTGTCCCCTTCGGCCCGCAGGATACGGGCGAAGTGGATGGCCTGGGCGACGATCTCTCCAGCGGAGAGGTTGCGACGGAAGCCCGCCTGTCCGGTCGCGCAGAAGAGGCAACCGATAGGACAGCCCACCTGAGTGGAGATGCAGGCGGTACGCCGCCGCTCATAGCGCATCAGCACGGTTTCTATGGTTTCCCCGTCGGCCAGTTGGAGGAGGTCTTTGCGGGTCAGGCCGTCGGAGGAGACCTGGGTTGCCAGGACGCGCGGCGAGACCAGGGGGAGATGGGCGGCGAGGCGTTCCCGCAGGGTGCGGGGCAGGTTGGTCATCTGCTCCCAATCGTCCGCCAAATGGACGTAGAGCCATTCCCAGACCTGGCGGGCCCGGAACGGTGGCTCGCCCCATCCCTCCAGCAGGGCCTGGAGTTCGGGGAGGGAAAGGTCATAAGGGGAGAGAGCGCTCATTACGCTGCCCCAGTTGCCGGGCGGGGTGGTTAAACTGCCATCGTCATCCGCCGGGCGATGGCCTGGATGTGGGCCGGGCCGGAGCCACAGCACCCGCCGACAATCCGCGCGCCCAGGGCGACCGCGCGGGCGGCGAAATCGGCCATCATCTCCGGCGTCGCATCGTAGACGGGTTTGCCCTCCACCCATCGCGGCAGGCCCGCGTTCGGTTTGGCGATGAGGAGGGCATCGGGTGCCGCCGCCCGCATCTTTTCCAGCGCCTCACCGGTCATCTCCAGCGTGGCGCCACAGTTCGCGCCGAAGGCCACGACCCCCCATTCCAGGGCCGCTTTTGCCGCCTGTTCCGGGCGGACACCCATATTGGTCCGCCCGTGCGTGTCAAAAGAGAACGTCAGCGTGATCGGGAGGTGGGGGGCGGCCTGTCGGGCTCCTTCTACGGCGGCCCGGGCCTCGTCCAGGGCGGACATGGTCTCAATGTAGAGGACGTCCGCTCCGGCCTCGGCCAGTGCGGCAGCCTGCTCGGCGAACAGGTCCACGGCCTCCTGGTAGGACAGTTTTCCCAGCGGGGCCAGCAACTCCCCCAGCGGCCCGATGTCTCCAGCGACGAGGGCTCGCCCGGCGGCGGCCTGGCGGGCGATTTCTACCGCCCGGTGGTTGACTTCGGCAACCCGGTTGGTCAGCCCGATCCGGTTCAGGCGGTGGCGGGTGCCACCGAACGTGCAGGTGAGAATCAGGTCAGCGCCGGCCTCCACGTAGGCGCGATGGACGGCCATGACGGCATCTGGGCGTTCCAGGACCCAGAACTCGCCGGTCTTGCCCGGCGGCAGGCCGGCGGCTTGCAACATTGTCCCCATCGCGCCGTCGGCGACGATGGGAGGGCCAGATGTCAGGCGGGTGAGAAAATCCATGGGCCTCCTTTTCAGTGCCAGAGGGGTGGTTGTAATTATACCACAGACGAACCGGTTGGGGTATAAACTTCTACGAAATACTCCCTTCTGCATAGCGTGCGAAAGGCCGCGAGGGACCAACGCGCCCGTTCATTGGAGGGGGGCTGCGTCGTCGGGGAAGCGCTGGCCTGCCGGGTCGGTGGCGGGGAGCCGCTGACCTCCCCCCGTGGTGTACAAGCCAATCAGGAACCGGTATTCTCCCTCTGGCAACCGCAACCACCGCAGGTCCTGCCAGACGTCGCCCGGATGCCAGGCCACTGGCCGGGAGAGCCCCATCAGGGGGTATCCATCCCGCTGCCCCGCCAGCGCGCCGGAAGCATCCACCACGTGCAGGAAGACGGTGATGTCCTCCGTCGGCGGGGTGACCGCCTGCCAGCGCAACGCCACCCGCAGGAGTGTGCCCTCCCGCCGGACCTCGGCGGAAAGCAGGCGGACCCGGCCGTCAAAGTCGGCCAGAAAGTGGTCCGCCGGGGGAAAGCCCTCCCCCTCCAGCGCGCCGACAGGATAGACGGCGATTTCGTCTCCCGAATAATCGGTCAGAAGGACCCCGGCGGCTCCCCGCAGGGGCTCTTGCAGGCTCATCCAAGTATGGGCCTCCCCTGCACTCCCGTAGTGGTACTTCCAGGGCCGCTGGAGGTCGGGGAAGACAAGCCCCACCACCTCTTGTTCCTCCCCGGTGTTGATCCAGAAGAGGTCGTCCAGTTGATGACCGGCGCAAATCGGAACCCCCTCGTGCCCCACGGCGAAAGTGGGCTCACGCGGTGCCAGGAACTCCGGGCAGTTGACGCACAACACCGGTCCGGGCGCGGAGACGGACCGGACACTCCGGACGAACTGGCCGATCCACTGCCCGATCGCTTCGTAAATCGCGGCCCGCTGGCGGATAAACGCGTAACTGCTCAGGGCAATAGAGAGGACGGCGATCCCGGCGGCGATTCGCCCCAACCGTCCCCGCCGATTTTCTGCCCAGCCGGACAAAGGCGCAGCCCAGAACAGCGCGGTTCCCACCGATGAGAGGTATATCAATCGCGGCCCGTCTATCATATAGGTGAAATCCACCGTTAGCCAGGCAGGGGCCGCGGTGAGCAGAAACCATCCAGCCGCCAGCAGCAGGAGCGGCCGCCAGCCCGTTTTCCACAGAAGCCATCCCCAGAGGAGTACAGTAGGCATACAGACCAGTAGGACTGACTGCAGGTCATCCAGCCCCCATCCGGCGCTCCACACCCGTTTCGCCAGCGGGGCCACGGGATAAGCCAGCCCCTGAAGCAGATAGACGCCGTTCTGATAGCGGGCCTCCAGGTTCCAGACCCGTGGGGGCTGAACCCCCTTAGGCGCCATCAGCCAGAGAGCCAGTCCCGCCAGCGATGCCAGCCAGTGGAAGCGGGTTCGCCGGAGGACTTCGGGAAGGGAGGGCCGGTTCTCCCCGGTCATCAGCAGCAGGCAGAGGAGCGGCGCGGCCAACACGCCCGTCTCGTGGGCCAGCGGTGCCAGAAAGGCCAGCGCGATGGAGAGGGCGCGCAGAGCACCAGAGGCACGGGATTCCGCAATCCGGTGGAAGTACAGGGACCCCAGGATAAGGGCCGTCACCAGGGGATGGGTCAGGGAGCCGACCCAGGGCACGGCCTGATAACTGAAGGGGTACAGCAGGAAGAGCAGAGCGCCGGTTATGCCCACCAACCCGCTCCTTCGGTGCGCTTGCTGGCCCACCAGGCATAGAACCAGGCAGGCGTTCAGGAGATGAAGCACCAGGTTGACTCCATGAAGGGTTGGGGCGCGAAAGCCTCCTTGAAGGGAACGCAGGAGTTTCCAGAGCAGGAACGGCAGCGGCCGGTAATACCCGATGCCCCGGGAGGAGGTCAGGATCCCCCACCAGGTCTGCCCTTCCAGCCACCGGAAGTGGGGGATGTCGTCCGAAAAGAGGGGGAGCCGCAGGGAGAAGCCGTAAGCGAGCCACCCGATGGCGGCGAGCGAGAGAACGAGCAGCAGGGTTGTGGGGAAGTGCCGGGAGTTCATGAGGCTTCCTCCAGAGGGATCATTAGACTTTATCGGAAATAGCGCCAGGTTGGCGCAGCCCGTATCTTCTTCAAGGGAAATCCGCGCTCGTCCGCGTTCATCCGCGCCTATTTCTGAAGTTTATTCTTCGGTCGGTGAGATGGCGACTGTTCCCAGCAGGATAGCGCTCTCCACGGGGTTGCCCGCTACATCCGCGACGGGCACGCCCTGAATGTCCGGGTATGTGTACAGGCCGGTCCGCACGGTGTAGGACCCCGTCGGCAGGTCGGAGGGGATGGGAACGGTGAAGCGGCTCAGCACCAGGTCGCCCGCGCGCCAGGAAGGGGTAGGGAAGGGCACGCCGTCGTGCTGGCTGCGCAGGTGTCCTTCTTCGTCCACGAGGTGGACGAAGAAGTGGTAGTCGCTCCCCGGCGGCGGCCCGGCCTGCACCCACCAGGCCAGCCAGACCTCCAGGGTATCTCCCGGCGCGGCGGTCTGGGGCATCCCGCAGGCCAGAAGGGCGATGCCGTTGGCGAAGCGGGGCGGGTCGGAGAGCCGGGTCAGCCCTGCCAGGACATCCTCCCGGTCGGCCCGCTCCCGCAGGAAGAGGTGATACTGCCACCCATCGGGCATGGAGACGGCCTTTTCCCGCATCCCGGCCATGCCGCGCAGCCGCGTTTCCACCGGCCCGAACGAATCTCCTTCCGGGGAAACGGGCCCAACGATGTAGGCCACGCGCGGGGCATCCGGCACCAGCAAGGACATCCGGCCATCCACCAGGCGATGGGGATAGCGGAAAAGGAGAGCATCAAAAACCGCGGGACGTTCCTCAAAGGCGGGCTCCGCGCCGTCGCTCAGAACGACGATCTCGGCCCCTTCTGCCATCTGGCGGGCCTCCAGCGCGGCCTGACGGGGGTACTTCAGGGGGATGCCGTAGCCGCCGGTGGTGGGGTACCGGTCCATAAACCAGAAGAGGCGGCCCACCACGGCCAGTTGCCAGGCCCCCCAGAGGAGAGCCAGCAGAAGGCCGACAGCCCGGGCCGCGGGCCGATAGTGGGCGGGAAGGGCCCGGTATCCTCCATCTATCAGTGCGGCGATCAGCAGGAAAACGACGGGGTAGACCACAATCAGGTAGTGGAGGGGAATCGGTTCTACAGACCGGCTGCGCAGGGCTACCGGCAGGGCAAATCCGAGCAGGAGGATCAGGAACGTCCTGCGCGATTCCGGTGTGCCCCGGAAAGCCCGAACAACGGCATAAACGAGGGCCAGGCCGAGGAGTCCCATCATCCCGCTGTTGAGCCACCACAGGCGCGGGAGTCCGCCGAGGTACTCCGGATAGCGGGAGCCGGCCATCGTGTGGATTTCGGCACTTCCAGTCAGGATGAACGCGTGGCGGAGGGCGTCCCAGGAGAAGAAACTCTCTTTAATGTGGACGAACTCCCAGAACGTCCGGAGGTTGGGCCATCCGTGTAGCGCGTCGTGAATCCCGTAGGGGGCGAGGGCCAGGGCGAAGACGGCAATGCCTACCAGGAGAGGGCGGATCGGGACCTCTTTCCAGAACACCAGCAGGCATAGAGTCAACACAGGGATGAACGCGATCCCTTCCAGTTGGAGGCCGATCAGCGCGACCAGCGCGGCGAACGCGCCGACCAGCGCCCATCGGCGCCTGTGGACGAAGACAGCCAGGAGGGCCGCGATGAAGGCGACGGTCACCAGAGGGAGGATGCGGGGCCAGATTTTGCGAGCCAGGAGGATCGCCCATGGGTTCACGGCGAACAGGAAGGCCGCGATTCCGCCCACGGCGTGGTTGAAATAACGCTTTCCCAGCCCGTAGCAGGCTACGACGGCCAGTCCGTTGAGCAGGCCAATGAAGACCACAGCCGCCACCGGGTCCGCCCATATCCGGAGCGGGATGGCGGTCAGGTAGAGGGTGAGGGGCAGGTTGGCCATGCCGATAGAAGAACTCATGCCCGCGGCGGGGAATTCACCCTTCCAGGCGATGGCCATTGCCCGCCGGACCACTGTGGCCTCGTCCAGTTTGAATTCTGCCAGAGTCGGCCAGGCGACGCGCAGGAAGAGGCCGAGGACTAGGGCTATCCAGATACAAATGCCGAAGAACCTGTAGCGGCGAACTGCTGGTCTCATTCAAAAGCCCTTCTGCAGTTTGCCCG
>JACIWQ010000067.1 GCA_014360895.1 Thermoflexales bacterium
CATTATTTCTCATCGCACCCATTCTCTGCCGCCCGGACCGCTACGGCGTCGGTGTCGCGGTGGGGGTTTCGGTCGCCGTCGGCGTGGGGGATGGGGTAGGAGTATCGGTTGGCGTGGGCGATGGAGTCGGCGTGGGCGGGGGGGTACTGGTCGCCGTCGGCGTGGGGGTAGGAGTGGGAGTGCTGGTCGCCGTCGGGGTCAGTGTCGGCGTGGGGGTGGGAGTCCTGGTGGGCGTGGACGTGGGGATGTTGGTGGGCGTCGGTGTAGGCCAGTCTCCGATCCGCTGCCACCAGACTTTCAGGAGCGCTCTCCCGGTCGCCTCGTAATATTCCACCGTCAACCGACGGGCCCCACTCAGCAGCAGGTCCGCTGTGTAGACGCCGCTGGCATCGCTGGGATGCCACTCATCCAGCACCCGGGTATCGTCCACGTATATCCGAACCCCGTCGTCCGCCTGGGCAAACAGGCGATAGCGGGCCGGCTCAAAGGTTATCTGACGGGTCCAGCGGGCGGAGAAATTGTCGGCCGGAAGGCCCCAGGCGGGAGAGCCTGTGCCCCAATCAAAGTTCAGCGCGCGATCGTTGCGCACCAGGGCAGGGGTTCCGCTCAGATTGGGGTTGGACCAGTACTCCCCTTTCCAGTCCGGGTAGGACGGCGAGGCAATCTTCTCCCACCAGACCTGGATGCGCGCGTCGCCGGTATTCTCGTAGTACTCTACCCGCAGACTATGGGTCCCCTGTACCAGCGCGTAGTCCACTGTGATTTCCCGGGCGCTGCCATCGTGCCAGGAGTCAATGATTAACTGGTCGTCCACCCACATGCGCGCGCCGTCGTCCACAATGACGTGGAATCGGTAGGTGGCCCCGTCAAATGGGTGCGTACGCGTCCAGCGGGCGGAGAAACTGTCCTTAGGAATGCCGGGTGCAGGCGAGCCGGTTCCCCAACTGAAGGAAATGTTCTCGTCGTTCCGCACCAGCACCGGGTTGCCGCTCAGGGTCCGGTTGGGCCAGTATTCCCCCTTCCAATCCGGATAGGCGGTCAGTTTCTCCCACCAGACCTGGACCACCGAGTCGTTGCCACGCTCGTAGTACTCCACGCGCAGGGTATGGGAACCCGCCGTAATTTTGTGGTCCGCTGTCACTTCCCGCCGGGCCCCGTCCTGCCAGGCATCCAGCACCAGGGTGGTGTCCACATAGATGCGCACTCCGTCGTCCACGATGGCATGGAAGCGATACAAGCCGGCTTCAAAGGCCAATGTGCGGGTCCAGCGGACGGAGAAGTTGTCGGCGGGGAAGCCGGAGGCTGGTGCTCCCCGGCCCCAGTTGAACCGGATTTCGGCATCGTTTCGCACGAACGCCGGGGGGCCAGCCAGCGATATATTGGCGAAGTACTCCCCGCGCCAGGCGGCCGGCGGAGTGGTGGGCCTGGGGGTCGGCCTTCGGGTGGGAGTTGGGGTTGGAGGGAGCGGGGTGGCGGTTGGCGTCGCGGTGGGCTCGGGAGAGGGGGGCGGAGTAGCGGTGTCGGTGGGAATGGGGGTGGGCGTTTCCGTCACCGCGACCTGGAGGGTGGCCTTCGCCACCGCGCTCGTTGTGGAGGACCATGCCACGATAGGGACGCCCCCTGGCCCCGCGCTCACTTCCGCAGGCACCACAAACACCGCCGTGAACCGACCGTCCGTCCCCACCGCGGCAGAGGCCAGGGCAGTTCGCCGACCGTCCGGGCCCTCCAGGCCGACGAAGACCGTATCGCCCGGCCTCCAACCTTCGCCGGTCACGGTGAGGGGGGTGCCGGGGGCGGCACTGTCCATGGCGAGTCGGATAGATGGGGTGGCCGGGGGCGGCATAGGGGTGGGGAAGAGACCCTGTCGGCTGGTCAGGATGACTGCGCCGAAGATGCACAGTGCCAGGAGAATAAGGGAGATACCCAAAAGAGCGATGATCACTGACTGGGTTTGTGGGCTATTGCCCAATTTCCTGATCACGTCCTTCATCTCATTTCCCTCAATACAACCCTGATTGCCCGTTGGCTGAATCTCATGACGTCCAAAAGGGGCAAAAGGTTCCTCTGCCCTATCATCCGCCAGCGCAACCAATCCGGCGGATACGTGTATTACAGCACCTTTTACTTGGAGGATGTGGGCGATCCCAGTTGCTCAATGGGCAACTACTGGGTGGACATCTATTTTGGACGCTGGGAGAACCGGTCCTCTTCGGATCCGAACTACTGCCGCTGTTCAGGGGTACCCAGCCCGGGCTTCTGCTATGTAGCCAGCGCAAACTCCTGTTCCGATGCGGTTGATTTTGGTCGGCAATGGCGTGGATACACCGGGCCGTAGGCAGCAAAGCATGAGGAGTGAATGAAGGCAGACACCTTAAGATTGGTCGTGATCGTTTTCCGGCTTATCGGGTTCCATACCAGTCTGGAGGTGCGCGAAATGCATAGCCGAAGCGTGATCAGGGTTGCCAGTATGCTGGTTTTGTGTGTCTGGCTTTCCGCCTGTGGGGTTCAAACTGCTCCACCTCTCCCCTCACCAACGGCGACCCCCTCACAACCTGCATATTCTCCGATAACTCCGGAAGAGCTTCTCCCTACAACAGCAGAGAGTGCCCCGGCTCCTTCGCCCGTTGCCGCAGAGACACCTGCCTGGTATTCTCTTTTACCACTTACGCCCGAGCCGGCCCCCACCCCCAGCCAGGTCTGGCCTTCTCTCCTTCCCCCAACTCCCCAGCCGCAGCAAATCCTGGGTGGCGGCTCGGTGGAAAGTGGCCCGTTTACTTTTATCCTGTGGGTCATCAAAGATCCGGATTTTGGTCACAATCCGGTGGCCCCCTCGCTGTACAGCGATCTGGAAGGGAGAGCCGTATATATGGGATGGATGTACCGGGGAGAGACCACGTTTGCCGGCCCCGTTTTTGAGTACTGGGGCCTTCCTCTGCCCCGTCCAGACGCCCTTCCCGCGGAGTACGCGCGCGTGGAGCCGGGATGGGGCGGTGGCCGCGTTGCTGGCGTTCATTTTCGCCCGGACCTGTTACCGGCAGAGAAACCTCCAGAAGGCCCTGTGAGGGTGGGCTTTCTCCTCATCACCCCCCAGGGCCCGTACGGGGCGTGCATCCGATTTGCGCTGACGGGAGACGGGAGAGACATAGACCCTGCGTCTATCGGGTTGGGTCACCTGCCATGTGAGGAATTCCCTCTTCCTGCTTCACGTTAATACTACCAACGATGATTCACCTGATACTGCGGTGAATCGGCGGCGGTTAACCTTCCCTTCAGCGCCGAGAGCAGCGGGAATGGGGCCTCAAGCATCTTCAGGGCCGCCTGATGGACGGCAAGAAACGCTATACCTGGGTGAAAGCACCAAAGTTAACCAGTGGAACGTCTGGACAAGGGATGAACAATTGAGGAGCGGTACGGTCGCACCGGAGAGTCGTCGGCAGCTGCCCGAGTTGAACTTGTTATCCGGGGCCATCGTCACCTACCTGGCTGCCCCGTTGCCTGCGGCCCCCACCAGCTTCTGGGATCGCCATCCCCAGCCCACACCCGGTCGGCTGCGCCAGCTGCTGGCAAGGGTGCATTTTCCGGAGTCTTATCCCTTGCCGGAGCGACTTCGGAAAAAGGCCAGCATCTTTGACCACTTGCCCGAGGGCATCCCTGGGCCATCGGCGCACAAGACGGGCTCTGAGCTCCTGAAACGCGAGCGATGGCCGATTTTCAAGGTTCTTTTGGCCCTGGAAGACACTCCGATACCTTCCAGGGCGGCAATGCTTTGCATCATTGCCTGCCGGCGGCAGACAGATTACCGGAAACTAAAGTTATGCCCAGATGGCGGTTTTGTCAACTCCCTGTTCTAATGGGCCAGAAGGACATCTCCCGCCCGAATCCGATGCAGGCGTCCATCAGAAGTGCGTAATAGGAGTGTTCCCTCTTCGTCCACCCCTTCGGCGATTCCGTGTTTCTCTCCTTCCGCGGTGACCACTCGTACCCGTCGGCCCAGAGTGGCCAGACGGGCAGCCCATTCGGCCCAGGGGCGTTCTCCGGCCTGCCACCGCTCATAGCAGCTCTTCACTTCGTTCAGAAAACGGTCCAGCAGAGCCTCCCGGTCGGTCATCTGGCCCGTCTCGGCCAGGATACTGGTGGCGTCGGGGGCCAGGTCGGGCAGGGCGTCCGTCGGGATGTTGACGTTGATCCCCACGCCGACGATCACGAATTCCAACCGGCCCCCGGAGACGCCGGTTTCGGCCAGGAGGCCCCCCAGTTTCCGCCAGGAGTCTCCCCGAACAACGACGAGGTCGTTGGGCCACTTCAGGGATACCGGGAGGCGGGCAATAGCTTCCACAGCGCCTGCCGCGGCCAGGGCGCAGAGCATGGTCAGGTCGGTAGCATGGGAGGGTGCCCCCGCATCAGAGGTTGGCCGGAAAAGGACGGAGCAGAGCAGAGAGGTGCCCGGCGGTGCCAGCCAGCGCCTTCCCCGGCGGCCCCGTCCGGCGGTCTGGTAATCGGCGGTGACCACCGTCCCTTCCGGCGCCCCCCGCGCGGCCATATCCCGGGCCACATCGTTGGTAGAGGTGGTGGAGGCCAGATGGATTCGGGTAAATGGGATGCGGTCCATGAGTCTCCCTCGCAACCTTACGGCAGAATGATATACTGCCGGGCCTTTTCCGTCAAGCGCTTGCTTCTCTGGGTTGTTTGAGGTAGAATGAACCCGCAAAATCCTGGCGGTGGTGATCTGAGACTATCCCCCGGTTGGACAAACTTTAGACTTTATCGGAAATAGCACCAGGTGGCGCAGCATGTATCTGCTCCAAAGGGAAAATCTGCGCTCGTCCGCATTCATCCGCGTCCTATTTCCGATGAAGTTTTTTGTGTCGGAAGACTCCCGATGAAACGATCCCTGTCCGAACTTCTTCTCCTTCTTTTGGCATTCGTTGTTCTCGGCCTGGCCTTCGGCGTTATCATCCCGCCCTTTGAGAATCTGGACGAGGTGGAGCATTTTGGCGTCGTCCGTTATATCGCGGAGACGGGTCGTTTGCCTGTCCACGGGACTTCCGAGGCCGAAGTCTACCACTACCGGCAGGAGGCCTCTCAGCCTCCGCTGTATCATCTGCTCTCCGCCGGGCTGGTGCGCCTTCTGGGGCTGCAGGCCAGAGATATGGAAACATACATCCGGTTCAACCCGCGCGTGGCCTGCGGGCCCAACGCGCCTTTCCTCTACGACAACCGCTCTATTTTCTACCACAACCCCCATCGGGAGCATTTCCCGTGGCGGGACACACTTCTGATGCTTCATATCCTTCGTATCGGCTCTACCCTTCTGCAAGCTCTGACCGTCCTCGGCACCTGGGCGCTGGCCCGCTGCCTCTTTCCCGACCGTCCAGGCATCCCGCCGCTGGCCACAGCCATCGTGGCCTTTAACCCCCAGTTCCTCTTCGTCGCCAGCGGCGTGAACAATGACAACCTGGTCACCCCGCTGGCAACGTGGGGACTCTACCTGCTGGCCCGTATCTGGCAGGAAGGCCTCTCGGCCCGGCGCACCCTCGCGCTGGGCATTCTGATCGGACTGGCAGGGCTCTCTAAACTGAGCGGCTGGCTGCTGTTGCCCCTCTCCCTTCTGGTCATCCTGCTGGCTTTCCTGCGCTCACGGCCTAATGCCCGCTTCCGGCGGCAGATTGGGCCCCTTATCGGTTATGGAGCCCCGGTCGTTTTCATCCCTCTGGTGCTCTCCGGCTGGTGGTTCTGGCGGAACTGGCGCCTCTACGGCGACCTGACGGCGTTGACCCCGATGCTGGAACTGGTGGGCCGGCGCGGTTCGCCGATTTACCCCTGGAACGAGGCCGGCCTGGTCTTCCGCTCCTTCTGGGGACAGATTCCCTGCTCGTTCTTCCCCACTGGCTTTTATATCCCCTACATCCTCCTGACCGGGGTCGGCATCATCGGTCTGCTGTGGGGCTGGCGGCGGTTCCGCTCCCCAGAACGGTGGGCTGCTGGCATTCTGGCCGCCTGGCTTCTCCTGGTCCTGGCAGGCTGGGTCCGCTGGGATATGATCACCCCGGCGCCCGGCGGTCGCCTTCTTTTCCCTGCCCTCCCTGCGGTTGCCATCCTCCTTGCTCTTGGCATTTCCAGCCTACCTATTCCCCCATTGGTCATTCGCCCATTGGCCATTCGGTCATTGGCCATTCGGTCATTGGTCATTCCTTCATTGGTCATTCCCTCATTGGTCATTCTTCTGGCCTCGCTGGCCCTCTGGACTGCGGTGGACATCCTGCCTGCCTTCTACGCCCCACCGCCCCGGTATGCCGACACCGGCGCCGTGCGTCCCCAGCATTCCGTCCAAGCTCGCTTTGGGGATTCCATCCACCTCCTGGGCTATGACCTGAGTGCCCGGCCCGAGGAGTCCTTTCTGGACGTCACGCTGTACTGGCAGACCACGGCGCCGATCCCGGACGATTACGTCATGGCCCTGCAACTGGTCTCTCCGATTCCCGGCGACGATACGCTGCGCTGGACGTACGACTCCTGGCCCGGGCACGGGAACTATCCCACCTCCGCCTGGCGACCCGGCGAGGTGATTTGGGACCGCTACCGGTTCCGCCTGCCGGAAGCGGATTTCCCCACCCAGGCCTGGGACCTCCAGGTGGTGTTGTACCACCCAGAAAGGGGAAGCCTCCCCGTCTCTATGGATGAGACGCCCGTCGGAGGGCAGCTGCTGCTGAGCCGGCTCCGTTTCCCCGGGGCAACGCCGACCTGCCCCGCATCCGACCGTCTGGCGGCGGAGGTCCGCCTAGGCGAGAGCGTGGCGCTGACCCACGCCGGAGTGACCGCCGACGGCGAGGAGACTCAAGTCACCCTGTGCTGGCGGAGTCTCGCGCCTCTGACCGGTGACTATCATGTCTTCGTGCACCTCTATGATGCTTCTGGAACGCTGCTGGCCGCCGGGGACGGGCCGCCGATGGGTGGCGCCTTCCCGTCGTCCCTGTGGCAACCGGGGGACGTTATCCTGGATATTCACCGCCTACCTCCGCTGGTAGAGGGCGGACGGGTCGCTGTGGGCCTGTACCAGCTGGAGGACGGCGCCCGCCTGCCAGTGACTGTTAACGGTACTCCGGTCCCCGATGCGGCCATCCCGGTCTGGCCGCAGCGGCCGTAGGGGGCACCAGCGTTTGGGTTACCCTCAAGACACGAAAACACCAAGAGAGGGCATTTCTAATCCGTGAAATCCGTGAAATCCGTGGTTCCCACTTCCCGATACGGCCTGCCTATCTCCCTGTCCCTGGTGTTTTGGGCGCTGGCTCTCTACGCGGCCCGCTCCACCTCTAT
Source organism: Thermoflexales bacterium (assembly GCA_014360895.1). Lineage (GTDB taxonomy): Bacteria > Chloroflexota > Anaerolineae > B4-G1 > DUEL01 > SpSt-77. Next base: position 7,315 of record JACIWQ010000067.1, read on the forward strand.
GGTGATTGACGAGGGGATGCACCTGGCCAGCGGCTACAGTATCCTCCGGACCGGCGATTACCGCCTGGTAGAGGAGCATCCGCCCTTTGCGAAAATCTGGGCCGCTTTCCCCCTGCTTTTCGTGCCCGACATCCCGGACCCCCGGGGACTTCCGGCGTGGGAAGAGGCCCTGCGGGACCGGACCGAAAGTGTTCCTCTGCTGGGGGTAGCCCAGCAGATTATCACCTCCTATCAGCCCATTGACCGCTTGGTCCTTCCGGCCCGGGCGATGACCGCGCTCCTGGGCCTTCTGCTGGGGGCCACGGTCTACCGATGGGCGGCCGACCTGGGGGGAAAGTGGGCTGGGGCGTTAGCGCTGTTCCTGCTGGCATTGGACCCCAACCTCCTGGCCCATGCTTCGGTGGCAGGCACCGACCTGGGGGCAGCCACGACCACGGCGCTGGCCCTCTTCCTCTTTGCCCGCTGGCTCCGTCGGCCGACGGCGGCCCGCTGGCTGGGGGCAGGGCTGGCGCTGGGCCTGGCCCTGGGCACCAAGACGTCGGCCCTCCTGCTGGTGCCCGTGGTCCTGCTGGTGGGGCTGCTGGCCCATCCCCGGCGGTGGGGTTCCCTGCTGGGCCTCTTTGTGCTGGCAGGCCTGACCCTCTGGGCCCTCTACGGGTTTGAGTTCGGCCCGATTCCGGGCACGGCCATCCCTGCGCCGGCCCCCAGCCACGCTATCCCTTTCCTTCGCCTGCGCCGCCACATGGCCGACGGCCACCCGGCCTTCCTGCTGGGAGAGAACCGCACCCATGGCTGGTGGTACTATTTCCCCCTCGCCTTTGCCCTGAAAACCCCGCTGCCCACCCAGTTCGTCCTGGTCCTTGCGCTGATTGCGGCAGCCGTCTTCCTCTCCCGTCGCCCCGGAAACTTCTCACGCCTTGTCCGTAGATGGGGTCCGGTGGTTCTCTTTCCCCTTCTCTACGGAGCCATCACGCTGACAAGCCCGCTGAACATCGGCTACCGCCATCTGCTCCCGGTGCTCCCGTGCCTGCTGGTCCTGGCGGGCTACGGGATACGGAGTACGAAGTGCGTATTGCGTATTGCGTATTCCGTACCGCGTATTCCGTATTCCGTGTTCCGTGCCGCAGTGGGAGTTCTCTTGGCCTGGCTGGCCCTGGGCACCCTCCGAGTCGCCCCCCACTACCTGGCCTACTTCAACGAACTGGCAGGTGGCCCGGACAACGGCTGGCGCTACCTGGCCGATTCCAACACTGACTGGGGACAGGGGTATAAGGACCTGGCCCGTTTTCAGCATGAAAAGGGGTTGGAAAAAGTGTACCTTTCAGCCTTTATTCCGACCTACGACCCGGCTCTCTATGGTGTGCAGTATGAGCCGCTGACTCCGATGTGGGGATACACCCCAGCGGTCTTTCCCTCCCGTTTCAATCCGCCACCCGGAGATTACGTCATCAGCGCGACCACGCTGGATGGCATCCCGCTGGTGGACCCGGAGATGTACGACTGGTTCCGCAAGCGGGAGCCGGACGCCCGCATTGCCCACGTGCTGTTCTACTACCATATCCCGCCCCAGGACCCGGCCCCGGAATGGGTGGCCCAGTGCGCCGCACCGCTGGCCCCGCTGACGCCCGAAGCCATCACGGAAGGGTTCGGCCGGGACGACCTGCGACAGGCCGAGTTTGATTGCACCCAGGCCTGGCTGTATCCGGGCGGAGGAGACCCGGCGGGATGGTATGTCCTGCCGAGAGAGATAGCGGTGGCGGCTTCTTTCGCTCAGGAGCATCTGGCCCTGTCCCGCCTCTCCTACGAGCAAAAACGGCGGGGTGCATTGCCTCCCTTTCGCATCTACGAGTGGCGGGCCGGCACACCGGTTCTGGATTCAGCCGCCCTGCTGTTGCCGGAGGGGGCTTCCTCGCCTGTGCCGCTGGACGGCCCGCTGGCCTTTCTGGGAACACGGGTGCGCTCCGAAGGGGACGGCCTGGAGGTGGAGACCTGGTGGCAGGTGACGGAGGGTCCGATTACCCGTCCGCTCTCCATTATGGGGCATCTCCTGAACGAAGCCGGTGAAGTCATCGGAGAGGATGACGGTCTGGGAGTCTCTCCGGTGCTCTGGCAACCGGGGGACATCATCGTCCAGCGCCACCGGTTCCCGTTGCCGCCGGAGGGGGAGGAACTCTGGCTGCGCACCGGCGTCTACTGGCTGGATACGATGGAGCGGTGGCCCATCGCGGGCTCTCCGCAAACCGACATGCTTCTGATACCATTGACCAATCTACCGAAGGAAGAATAACCATGCGACGCGTATGGATCACAGGCTTGCCCGGACTGGTGGTCTTGCTGACCATTGTTGCGGTGGCTGTGGCGGAACCCCCTCCGCCGGATGTTACGCGCTCTCCCCTTTCGCCTCCCCCGATGGGGTATGCGGGCTGGCTGTCCGCTCCCCCCGTAGAAACGACGAGCGCCGGCCCGAACCTGCTGGTGAACGGCAACTTTGACGATCCCAATTACCCCTTCTACTGGCGGTATCCCAACCACTTCGTCGCCGGAGGATGGATCCGCTGGTGGATCCACTTGACCGTCCTCCCCGAATACGACGACGCGCGCAGCCAGCGCCCATATTATGATGGCGGCCACGCCCAGGTCTACTTCAAATGGGGGCATACCTATGAGGCGGGCATCTATCAGGTTGTCTCGGGGCTCACCCCCTGCACGCCCTACCGCTTCACAATGTGGGCCCGGAATCATTCGCTGGAGGGCGTTTTGCCCCACGCCCGCATCGGCCTGGACCCGGAAGGAACCCAGTTAACCCCCAGCGATGACGACTGCGCGGTCAAAACCGGTCTGCCACCCAAGACGGTCTGGTCCCGTGAGCAAACGGCCCTTTTCACCTGGGAGGAACTCTCCGTGGAGGCGGAACCGCTGGGAAACCGGCTGACCGCCATTCTCTATGCCCATCCAGAGCCTCCCAACGATGGCCGAACGTACTACTTTGATACCATCTGGGATGCCGGAAGGTTGATCACTGGCACCTATCCAGGAGGTCGGATGCCAGAGCCCGTCTCCTGGACCCCCTCAGGTTTCATTACCAACATCGTAACCTCCACCTTGTTAAATACTTTGGTCGTGGAGTGGGATACCTTGGCCCCGGCTTCCGCTCAGGTCTGGTACAATGTGATTAGCCCGACCGAGCCCATTTCGTTCACCGGTGTCTTTACCGTATACTTGCCCCTGGTTGTGAAGTCACCCTATTACATGTTTGCTACGGCGCTGGAGGCGAGTCCGTCCACTCACCACCGGGCAGTCATCGGCAACCTGCAGAATGGTCAAATCGTCCGCTTCGTAGTCCTCTCCCGTCGGCTCTATGGCGGAGCGTGCGTGACCGAGGTCTCTGAACCGATAGAGGTGACCATCAGCGGTATCCCTCCGCTGAACCAGGTCTACCTGCCGACGGTGCTCAAAGAGGACAGTGACCCATGAGAAGCCCATTTTCGCGGCGGCGGCACGAAAATGTCCCTTTTCTCTCCGCCCTGCTGGACGGCCTCCCGCATCTCCTGTTGCTGGGCTTCTTTGCCCAGGTCGTCCTGGTCATCCCGCGCCTCTCCCTCACCGCCGACGAGCCGGTCCATATGGCCCAGGGTTATGTCTACTGGACGCGCAGGGACTGGCGCTTTGCCTGGGCTGTGGCCCAACCGCCTCTCCCCGATGCGCTGGCAGGCATCGGCCTGCTCCTTCAACCCGGCCCGGCCGTGGAAGAACTGGACGGCTGGGCAGGCGGCGACCATTCCCGCTTCGTCTCCGCTTTTCTCCGATGGTATGGGCCTGGCCCCGCCCTGGAAGCGGCCACGTTTGTTGCCCGTTTCCCTATCGCCCTGGTAGCCCTGATCGGCGCAGCCTTCGTCTACCGCTGGGCCCGGGAACGGTTTGGCCGCCAGGGAGGATGGCTGGCCCTTTTCCTCTTCGCCTTTGACCCCAACTTCCTGGCCCATTCCGGCTTGGCAACCACCGATGTGCTCCTGGCCGTCTGGGGGTTCGTCGGGGTCTACGCGGCTACCCGGTGGGCGGCTACCCGTTCCGGGAAGTGGGGACTCCTGAGTGGCGTTGCCCTGGGCCTGGCTCTGGCGTCCAAAACCTCCGGCTTCTTCCCCCTGGGCATTGTGGGCCTGCTGGGGTTCACCTGGGCTCTGGAGGAATTCCGCCGGGAGAGAAGGGGCCGGGTGTGGCTCCGGTGGGCCGGGCGGCTGGCCGTCCTGGTGGTGCTGGCCGTCCTGACCCTCTGGGCCCTCTATGGCTTTGAGGTCCGACCTTATCCCTTCGCCACCCACCTGCTCCTGTGGCAAATGCTCCGCAAACACGCGGCCGAGGGCCATACGGCATTTCTGATGGGCCAGGTAGGACAGCATGGCTGGTGGTACTATTATCCGGTCGCGTTTCTCCTGAAGACTCCTCTCCCGACTCTCCTGTTAGTAGGAGCGGCTCTGGCTCTTGCTGGCCGCTCACTCTGGCGCGGGTGGCAGGACCGGGACCTCTGGCTGTACCCTCTGCTCTATGGCATCGCAACGCTCTTCAGCACCATCGCTATCGGTTACCGCTACATGCTGCCGGCACTCCCCTTTTTGTTCGTCCTAACAGGCCGGGGAGCCCGGAGCACAGAGTACGGAACACGCAGGTGTTTCGTAATTCCGTTGGTCGCCTGTCTGGCCTGGTTGGCCCTGGGTACTCTCCGCATTGCTCCTCATTACCTGGCCTTCTTTAACGAACTGGCCGGAGGGCCTTACGGAGGACACCGGTACCTGGTGGATTCCAACCTGGACTGGGGACAGTCCTTCAAAGCGCTGCGTGAGTGGATGAATCGTTATGCGGCAGAAAATGAGCCGGTCTATATCAGTTTTTATACTTACGGCGAGCCTTCTTTGTACGGCATCATGTATCGTTCTTACGAATGGAAAAGTCCCGGTGAAAGCGCATCGCCGTTGGTTTATTCGCGATTTAATCCGCCCCCTGGTCTCCACATTATTAGTGCGACCACACTCCAGGGCGTATTCGTTGGAGAGCCGGATAACTTTGACTGGTTCCGTCACCGCGAGCCCATCGCCCGACCCGGTGTGGCTCTGTTCGTCTATCGGGTGCTTCCCCGAGACCCCCAGCCCACGTGGCTGGCCCAGTGCACAGTGCCCGTTGCGCCGCTGACCCCGGAGGCCGCCGCCGACGGCTTTGGCCGCGACGACCTGCGGCTGGCCTACTTTGACTGCACCTCCGGCTGGCTCTACCCGACCGGCGGTCGGGACCCCGGCTGGTTTGCCCTTTTCCGCCCGACGGCTCTCTCGGACGACCCGTTCATCCGGCGGCGACTCTCCGCGGCCCGCCTCTCTTTTGAGCAACGGCACACCGGCACTTTGCCGCCCTTTGTCATCTACGAAGAACCGGCCGGGAAAGAGGCCCCATCCTTCACGCCTGAATCCCCCGTCCGCGTGGGCGCGCTGACCTTCCTGGGAGCGAACGTCCCCGGGACATCTTCTATTTCGCCAGGAGCGACGGTGGAGATAGAGACCTGGTGGCGGGTAGAGGACGTCCCAGCCCGCCCGCTCTCCGTTATGATGCACCTGGTGGGTCCGGAAGGCCAGCCTGTCATCGTCAGCGATGGGCTGGCCGTGCCGGTGGACCAGTGGCGGCCCGGCGACATCATCGTCCAGCGCCACCGTCTCCCCGTCCCGGCGGACGCCCCCTCCGGCGATTATCAGCCTTATACCGGCGTCTACTGGCTGGATACGATGGAGCGGTGGTCCGTGGAGATAGACGGACAACCGGCAGGGGATCAGATTCCCCTGCCGGTGATGGTGGCTTCACAAGGTGGCCGATAACGTAGCGCCCGGCCGCCCGGCCAGTACAGTACAGGCTGACAGCCTGCGCTACGCAGTACTGCCGGCCGCCGGGCCGGTATGCAGCAATTCCCGGAGCGCCCGATTTCTTTACGGCGCCAGGGTGAACTGCCCGACCTCCGACCGCCAGGTGACGCACTGCCAGCCGGAGAGCCCTCGGGAAACGGCGATGAATTCGTACGTGCCGCCCGGGACCAATCCGGTGAGGACGGCCTGATGGCTGGTGGTGGGTGTCTTATTCAGCGGGGTATACCCCCATCCGCCCGCGTACGGCCAGTACCCACGCATCACGACGGGAAGATAGACCTTATAGGGATAATCCGGTGGAGTGGGTCCGGGAGGTGCGGAGACCAGACGGTAATAGACCTGTCCCAGCGCCGTGCTGGCCGTTGTCCAGGTCACCGTGGCCGTCGTCCCGGCGGTGATGACGGTCAGGCCGCTGATGCCGGAGGGGGTGGGCAGATTGTTCGGGTCGTGGATCATCGGAGGCGTGGCATCCCAGAAAGAGGCGCTATCCCAGAGAATGCGATGGGAGCGGCCACCATTGGCGTCGGCGTAAGTGAAGACCGTGATTTTGGTGTTCCATGCCTCTGCTGTCACCGTCAGCGGGCCATAGGACCACTGGTACTGCTGGGCAGGTCCCCAGATGGTGGTGGTGGGAAAAGAGGTGTGAACCGCCGGGTCAGTGTACGAATTGGGATGCCAACCCACCCGATCAATCCCCACTTGGAGGGCAACCAGCGAGTCGCCGCTCCCTTCCGGGCGGGACTGGGCGTAGATCTGGAAGCCATAGACCAGGCATGGAGTGGTGTTGTAGATGGGCTGGTAGATACCGGCCAGGAATTTGCCCTCGCCGTAGGTGCGCATCTGCACGGCCTCCACGTTCAGGACATAAGTCCCTTCTGGGTCCGGTTCCACGATGTCTGTCCCGTCCAGAAACCATAGCCGCCAATCTTGTCGGACGCTATCCGGGATGTTGTTATTGAGGTTGTTATCATCATCCGGTAACCAGGCGCCTGAGGGGTACGATCTCTGGTAACGAAGGTGAAACTCATACCAGTCGTGGTTGTCAAATCCGGGGTTGTGGAGCGAGGCCGATTCGGCGGCGATGACGTCTGCTGAGGGGGGTACGGTCTCCGCCCGAGAGATCCCGGAGACCAGAAGAACGCCCAGAACGGCGAGGATGGTTGGCCCTGCCAGGATCAGAGAATGCCTTTTCATGGTTGACCTCCTGTCGTATGAAGGTTGAACGGAGTTTGGGCTCGGAGCCCGAATACGGAGTAAGTGTACCGGAAACTCAAGGGTTGTCAAGACGACCGGTCTCTGTAGAGAAAGCATCCAATGCGAAATCACAGGGTTCTGCTTCTCGCGGGAGTTATTATTGTCGCTTTCTTTGCCCAGTTCATCGTCCATGCCCGCTCTTCTTCCCTCACCTTTGACGAAGGGCCCCACATTGCGGCGGGGTATGCCTATCTGCGCACTGGCGACCAGCGGCTCCAGCCGGTCCACATCCACCCGCCCCTGGCCAACGTCCTGGCCGCCGCGCCGCTGCTCCTTCAACCCGACCTCCCTGATCCCCGCCAGGTAGACGGCTGGGAGATTGCCAGTCTCTCCGCCGTCACCGACGCGGTCGTCTGGCAGTATCCCTACCCGGCCCGGATGGCGCTGGCAACCCGCCTCCCCATCATCTGGATGGCCCTGCTGCTGGCAGCCGTCGTCTACCGCTGGGCCGCCGACCTCTGGGGGCCGCGCGGCGGCCTGCTGGCGCTCTTTCTGCTGGCCTTTGACCCCAATATCATCGCCCACGGCTCGCTGGTGACCACCGATATGGCGGTGACCTGCTGGGGGACGGCGGCGCTGTTTCTCGCCGCCCGCGCGCTCCGCCGCCCCCGCCGGAGCTACGCCGTCGGCGCGGGCATCGCCCTGGGGCTGGCCCTGGCCTCCAAAGTCTCCGCCATCTCCCTCATCCCGGCCCTGCTGGCCCTGGCCCTGCTGGCCCCCGTCCGCTTCCGCCACCGGCTGATGGCGGCCCTCGGCGGCCTGGCCCTGGCCGCGCTGGTCCTCTGGGCCGTCTACCGGTTTGAGATTCGCCCCGTTTCCGGTTTCCCCTTCCCCCTGCCCGCCGCGACCCATCTGGAGATTTACCGCTCCCTCCAGGAGCACTACCGCCTCGGCCACCCGGCCTTCCTGATGGGACAGAACAGCGACCACGGCTGGTGGTACTACTTTCCCGTCGCGTTTGCCCTGAAAACCCCGCTGCCAACGGTTCTTTTGGTTCTGGTCGGCCTCATCGGGAAACTCCGTTTCACTCCTCAGGCCCTGCGCCGTTGGGCACCTCTCGTGGTTTTCCCCCTGGTCTACCTGGCTTCCACCCCATTTAGCACCGTCAATATCGGCTACCGCCACCTCCTGCCCGTGCTGCCCTTCCTGTTCATCCTGGCGGGCCGGACGGCACGGAGCACGGAATACGCAATACGCAGTACGTATTCCGTACTCCGTATGGCGTTGCTGGCCTGGCTGGCCCTGGGCACCCTCCGCATCGCCCCGAACTACCTGGCCTTCTTCAACGAACTGGCGGGCGGACCGGCGGGGGGCTACCGCTACTTGGTGGACTCCAACCTGGACTGGGGCCAGAACCTCTGGCAACTGCGCGATTGGATGCGGGAAAACGGCGTGGGGCGGGTTTTTTATGCCCACTACAGCCCGGCCCGACCGGAAGTCTACGGGGTTTCGGTGGACTTCCTGCCGCCGGACCGGCGCGCCGTTCCCTTCACGCCGCTGGACCCGGCCCCCGGCGTCTACGCCATCGGCGCGACGGTCCTGCAAGGCGTCTATACTCCAGACGTCAATACGTACGCCTGGTTCCGGGCCCGAGAACCCCTGGCCCGGCTGGGGTACGCGCTCTTCCTGTACCGGGTGGAGCCCCGCCCCGCGCCCCGCTGGGGAGCCCTCTGCACCGACGCGGCGGCCGCGCTCTCGCCCGAGGCCTTGCGCGCGGGCCTGGGCCGCCTGGACCTGCGGGTCGTCTACGTGGATTGCTCGCAGACCTGGGTGTCGCTTGCTCCCGACCTCCCCGGCGTCCTGGCCCTGCCGCCGGAGGCGGAGCCGCCACCCGGCGCGGCGCTGGATGTCCCCGCCCGCCAGGCCGACGGCCGTCCCCTCTACAACCTCTACCGGCTGGAGACCGCCCCGGCGCCGGAGCATCCGCTGGCCGCTACACTGGACGGCCCGCTGGATTTTGTGGGGTATTCTGTATTCCGTACTCCGTCCCGGTCCGGTGAAGGGATGGAGATGTGGACTTTTTGGCGGGTCAAAGAACGGCCAACCCGGCCCCTCTCGCTGATGGGCCATCTCCTGGGGCCGGACGGGACCCCCGTCGCTGTGGCGGACGGCATGGGGTTCCCGCCCGAATTCTGGGAGCCCGGCGACCTCATCGTCCAGCGGCATCGGTTCTCCATCCCGGCCGACGCACCGCCGGGGGAGTACACCCTGGCCACCGGCGCCTACTGGCTGGATACGATGGAGCGGTGGGGGGTGAAAGTGGGCGAGGAACCGGCCGGAGACCGGATTCTCCTACCGGTGGTCAGCGCAGATTGACAGAATGCCGTCTCCCTTCAGTTCCAGCGGGATGCCGGCCACCATCAGCACCACCCGGTCCGCCCGGGCGGCCAGCCACTGGTTGGCCCGCCCCAGCGCGTCCCGGTAGATTCGCCCCATTGGGTAAGGGGGAACCAGTCCCATTCCCACCTCATTGGAGACAATAATCAGGTGGGCCCCTCGTTCTGCGCAGACCTTCACGATAACCTCCAGTTCGTCCACAAGCCGTGCCATCAACCGGTCTTCTGTTACCTCCTCGCCCTCATCCATCATCAGGTTGGAGACCAATAGGGTCAGGCAGTCCATCAGCACAACCTCGCCCCCGGCGACGTTAGCTTTCAGCGCCTGACCGACGTTCACCGGCACCTCCAGCGTGTGCCAGTGGGGCGGGCGCGCGGCCCGATGACGGGCGATCCGTTCGGCCATCTCTTCATCTCCGGCTGTTGCCGTCGCAACGTATAGAACGGGTCGGCCGGATTCCGCTGCCAGCCGCTGGGCATAGTCGCTTTTCCCACTTCGGGCACCGCCCAGAATCAGGGTGAATCTGGCTCCCATCGTTCCATTCCCTCCAGCAAAGATAACACCCGCTCCCGGGAGGAAAAGAAGTCCTCTGCGGAGAAGACCTCCAGGGTGACCACGCCCTCATATCCCTGGCGGACCAGTTCCTTCAGGACAGCGCGCAGGGAGTCCGCAGGAGCCCAGAGAAGGGACTCGTGGTCCTGGCGGTTCACCCCGTGCAGGTGGACGACGCGCGTCCGCTCCAGGTGGGCTTCCAGAGCGGGAAGGGGGTTTACCCCTCCCCGCCAGAGGTGCCCCACGTCCAGACAAAGGCGAACGGGGATTCGCTCCAGAATGGGGACAAGGCGTTCCAGGGGACAGTTCTCCAAATTCTCCACGGCCAGAAGGTCCGGCCCGCTGGCCTCTTCGGCCAGCGTCGCCAGCGCCTTCAGGCACTGCTCCTGCCAGCGGTCCGGGTCTGCGTTCCCCTCAGGGTTCAGATGGACGATGTAGGCCCAGGGGTTCAGGGGACGGGTGGCCTGGATGAACCGACGGGCCTTCTCCACCGAGGACGCCCAGGCTTCCCCTTGGGCGCCCAGTCGCAGGTCGGTGGGCAGGTGGACGGTGTACGTGAGCCTGTGACGGCGGGCGACCTCCCGCAGCCCGGCGACCGTCTCCGCGTCGGGCAGGTTGCTGGCTCCCTCTGCCTCAAAGAGCACCAGTTCCACATCCTCTACCACCCCGGCCAGCTGCCGGACGTTGGCCAGAAGCCCCGCCGGATAGACGTAGGAAGTGGAGCCCAGCCGGAATCTCATC
>JACIWQ010000068.1 GCA_014360895.1 Thermoflexales bacterium
GTGGGACCTGAGCCAGTAAACCCTGATGCGACGTGCCAGGCACTTCCGAAGTGCCTGGCACGTCATCCTTCCGTTGACGAACATGCTGCGCTACGTCATCCGCCGGTTGCTGCAGGCCATTCCGCTGCTGTTCATCATCAGCATCATCCTCTTTGTGCTGATGCAGAACATGGGCGACCCGCTGGCGACGCTGGGCGGGCGTCAGGTCACCCGTTCCGCCGACCGGGAGCGGCTGGCCCGCCAGTTGGGCCTGGATAAGCCCGTCTACGTCCAGTACATCTACTGGCTCATCGGCAACGACTGGACGAAGGCCGACCTGGACGGCGACGGGGTCCCGGAGACGCCGGGCCGCCGCAAGGGCGTCCTGCGCGGCGACTTCGGCGTCTCCCTGGTCGCCAAGAGGCCGGTGGTGGAGGTCATCTGGGACCGTCTGCCCAATACCCTCCTGCTGATGGGCACCACCGAACTGGTCATCATCGTCGGCTCCCTGGTCATCGGGATGTACTCCGCCCTCCGCCAGTACTCGTTCCTGGACCACCTGGTGACGGCCATCTCCTTCATCGGCTACTCCATGCCCATCTTCTTCGTCGCCCTGCTCTCTATGTATATCTTCTCCGTCAACTTCAAGCGCTGGGGACTGCCGTATCTGCCCACCGTCGGGATGTTTGACCCTGAGGTGGGCAAGACCCCCGGTCAGGTGGCGCTCCATATGGTCCTGCCGGTCTTCAGCCTCTCGTTCATCTACTTCGCTGCCTACAGCCGCTATATCCGCAGCGCGATGCTGGAGGTTTTGAGCCAGGACTACATCCGCACGGCCCGCGCGAAGGGACTCCCCCGCCCGACCATTATCTTCATCCACGCGCTCAAGAATGCTTCGCTCCCCATTGTCACCGTCGTCGGGCTGGACCTGCCCTTCCTGCTGGCGGGGGCCATCGTCACGGAGCGGATTTTCGCCTGGCCTGGGATGGGCCGCCTGTTCATAGACCACGTCTCCCGGGGCGACACGCCGGTGGTGATGGGCATTCTGATGATGATTGCCGTCGCGGTGGTGGTCTTCCAGATCCTCACCGACATCGTTTACGCCTGGCTGGACCCCAGAATCCGGTATGAGTGATGTGGATTGTCTTTTCCCGAAACTAGCTACCTGACAGTTTCCTCTGGAAGGGTCATTGCGAGGCGGCGAAGCCGCCGAAGCAATCTCCTCGGCTGGTTTTCGGAGATTGCTTCGCCCCCTTCGGGGGCTCGCAATGACACCCCCGGAGGAGCATTCGGGAAGTGCGGGAGAAAAGTGTCAGGTGGCTAGTTCCCGAAACAGTGTGCCTATTCGCCTGACAGGGGAGCGCTGGCAGCACATCACCGGACGCCATCCTGAAATGGCACGGCTTCAAGAACAGGTATTGGAAACGGTTGCCGAACCCGACTTGGTTCAGCAGGGTGATTTCGGTGAGTTGCTAGCTATCCGGTTTTACCCCGAAACGCCGCTAACCTCCAAATTTCTGGTCGTGGCGTATCGGGAAATTGGCCAGGAGGACGGTTTTATCTTGACGGCCTACTTGACCAATCGGCCATCCCAACGGAGAACAGTGTTATGGAAGCGGTAAAGATTCTGGAGAAGCCAACTACCATCACCTGGGACTACGATGAAGAAGCGGACATTCTGTATCTTTCCATTGGCGAACCTGTTCCGGCTGTCGGCCTGGACATTGGCGAAGGGATCATCATCCGCTACAACGAAGATCGCCGGGAGGTGGTTGGCCTCACTCTCATCGGGTTGCGCGCCCGGATGATGAAAAGCCTGATCACTCCGCATTGAACAGACTCTATGAGTGCTGAAACCGCCATCCCTGCCCTGATGCCTTTGGAAGAAGCCGAGGCGCCGCCGCTGACCCTGCGGGAGTTGTTCTGGCGTCGCTTCCGCCGCCACAAAATGGCTCTCTTCGGCCTGGTCGTGCTCTTCCTGCTGGTCCTCTATTCGCTGGGGGGCACCCTGTTCTTCACCGAGGCCTACGCCAACCGGACCGACACGGTGATGCGCCTCCAGCCCCCCTCCCGGGAGCACCCCTTCGGCACCGATACCGTTGGGCGGGACATTCTGGCCCGCACGGTCTACGGCGGGCAGATTTCCCTCCTCATTGGTCTGACCGCGATGCTGGTGGAGGTGGTCATCGGCGTCACGATTGGCGCGCTGGCGGGCTACTACGGCGGCTGGCTGGATAGCATCCTGATGCGCTTCACCGAAGCGATGCTGAATATTCCCCAACTCTTCCTCCTCCTGGTGATGGCCAAATTCTTCGGCGGGAAAGTGCCCAACATCACCCTGCTGGGGCGGACCTTCAGCGGCAGCGTCGTCGTCATCGTCCTGATTATCGGGGCGACCAGTTGGATGTACCTGGCGCGCATCGTCCGGGCGGAGTTTCTATCTATTAAAGAGAACGAGTACATCCTGGCCGCGCGAGCGACCGGCACGCCGACGGGGCAGATTATCTTCCAGCATATCCTTCCCAACGCCATCGCGCCGATTGTCGTCTCGGCCACGCTGAGCGTCGCCAACGCCATCACGCTGGAGGCCTACATCAGTTTCCTGGGCCTGGGCGTGCAGCCGCCCACTGCCACCTGGGGCAATATGCTGGAGGGGGCCTACAACTACATCGAGACAGCTCCCTGGCTCTGGATTTTCCCCGGCACGCTGATTGTGCTGACGGTTCTGAGCATCAACTTCGTCGGCGACGGCCTGCGGGACGCGCTGGACCCCCGCTCCCTGGCCCGATAGGGAGCAAAGGGGCAGCCACGCCGACGATGCGACCCTTGTGCTTCTCGCTTGGCCCGACGGGCTCGCTCAAAGGCGCCCTTGACTGCATCTATAGAACCCCTGCGCCCCCGGCACCTCTGCGGTGAATTCTCCTCGTTAGGCCACGAGCATAGCCGGGACGGGTGATTTGTCCACTGCTGAAACTGAGGGGGGATAGGAGTTGGGACAGGGGTATTGGCGATATTCCCTCCGGATGCATTCTGCCTTCAACGAACGCGCCCGCGTTGCGGTCGGGCCCACCTCAAGGTATAATACGACACCGTTACGGCTGGGCTGGTACCTGGACCGGCAAGCGCACACCGACCCGCCCCGACCGGGAGGGTGGAGCACGTCCAGATGGTCGGGCTGAGGGGCGAGGTCTCCAGCCCGACATAGAGGGCTGTGGCTTTCCGCCGGAGTGGAGGTGGCTTTTCTGGAGCGCACCTTCGCGTTCCTCCTGACCCCCGCTGACCCGGCCCTGGGTGATCCGTCGGACGGCGACCGATTGGTCCAGCGCTGGTGCTGGTACAGCCTGGACGATGTCACCTACCCCACTGGCCGCCTCTTTGATCCCCAGAACGGGACAGAGGTGGGGGAGGGGTGGATTCGTATCGTGGCCCAATGGTGAGGGAGGGTGAAAAATGAAGCGCGACGTTCATTTCTGGATATTTTTAGCCCTGGCGCTGGTAGCCCTGCTTCTGGCGGTATGGGTAGCTCCCGGATGGGGTATGCCCGACCAGAATACAGTAAGGCAGACCGTGCCCACACGCACACCAACACCAGTACTGACGCCGGAGGCTTATTTGCCGGCAGTGTTGAGGAATTTTTCGGGTCAATGAGTGTGACGAAGAGCGTGGCCCAGCGGATATATTCAAGACCGTTCTATTAGTAGGGGTGAGAAATGCAATCAAGGGGCACTTTATCAACAATATCAATCCCCGTGATTTGTTTGGTAATCATGTTCGTAATGGGAGTACCGGCAATCAATGCAAAATCTTCCCCTAAGAGTTTGGGCTCGGAAACGGAGAGCAGGGGATATCTCCCCCTTGTTACAAAAAACGGTGTGGGGATGCCCACCTATGCTCCGAATTGCCGATATGGCGTGGCAGCATGGGGGGAATCCCAACTCCAATGGCTACCCAAGTTAGGCATAGGTTGGTATCTGGACTTCGGAGCGCATATGTCAAATGGGCCGGATGATATTGAGTTTATACAGGTTGTTCGTGTTAAGCAAAATAAATCCGGCTGCACTTATTTGCCCGGGTATTCGGTCAGCCCGCCGCTGACCGAAGGCGACCTGGGTGCTTTAGTGCGTGCATATCCGGGGGCTCTGTGGCTGGTCGGCAATGAGCCTGATCGGGGACCAAATCCTGACAGCGATTGTACAAACCGCATACAGGATGATACTCATCCAGAAGTTTATGCTGAAGCCTATCATGCAGTTTATCATTTTATAAAGCAACGCGACCCAACTGCTCAGGTCGGGATAGCAGGATTGGTACAAGTCACGCCGGGTAGACTCCAGTACTTGGATAAAGTGTGGGACACATATCTGCAAAAATTCGGTGTTCCGATACCAGTAGATGTCTGGAATATGCATCTGTATATTCTTCCAGAAGTAAATTGGACAGGTCAGCCCAATGGTATCGCTAATGTTGCTTTGGGTACAAATCCAGCCTTAGGGATGAGAGAAAGTGGTGGACGTAAAGATTTGTGTGGGGACCCGCGGGATAATATTTATTGCTTTGCCGAGCATGATAATATGCCCATCTTCGCAGATCAGATTCTTCAAATGCGGGCTTGGATGAAGGCCCACGGACAGCAGAATAAGCCTTTAATTATAAGTGAGTATTCCATTCTTTACCCATTTGAAGACTATGATGATCCCATTCACCCAACCCGGTGCTTTTTACAGGATGAGTTTGGCGGTTGTTTTACGCCCGCGAGAGTAAGCAATTTCATGACGCGTACTTTTCATTACCTAGAAAGCGCCGCAGATCCCGTTCTGGGTTATCCTCCGGACAATTACCGTTTAGTCCAGCAATGGCTATGGTTCAGCATGTATTTTGAAGGAGCTGGCAGTGCTAGTAATCTGTTGAACCGAGATATGACATCTCTAACGCAAGTGGGGCAGATCTTTGCAAACTTTGTGGGCAGTACTGCCACTTATGTGAATTTGCTCCCTGGAGAAGTTGCTAATCCGGTTATTTTTGCGCCAACAGGGACAACAGGCGTCACTCTTTCCGCAACTATATACAACAATGGGAATGCCTATGCGAGAAACCCTATTACGGTTACATTTTACGCGGACGCCAGTTTGACCCAAATAATTGGGACTTCTGTATTTACGGGAACTTTAGAGGGTTGTGCAAGGCGTGGGATCACCTTAGAAGTATATTGGGACAACCTGTCTACTGGAGCGCACCCTTATTGGGTGAAAGTAGAAGGTGACGAGTATAAGGAAGATAACATCAAAGCTGGTCTGGTATTGGTGAATCCCAAACAAGTTTTCTTACCACTGACTCTTCGCCAAAAGTGAGGCTGAGGAAGATCGCCGATCAATCGGCCTAATTGAATCACCTTTCTCTGCGGTGCAGAAGAGCAAAGTCTCCTATTGTATTCTCTAAAACGAACTCTTTTTGTAAGTATGCTCCTATATCTGTAGAGGGGTCCAATAAGAAAATAGGGCTCACGGCATAGCGTATATGAGCTTCATAGATCCTCCCTTGAAGGAGCGTTACGTCAGATAGCAATCTACCAGACCATTCAATAAACCGACGACGGGCAAAGAAGCCTATGTCTTTCCGTCCTAACACAATCTCATCAGGAGAGGTGGCAATTCGCAATGTACGGGCAATCGGAAGCAAACCTGTTTCACCTGGGCTATACAATGTGCTGCCCGGGTGAGATATCCAGTGAAACGAGATGAACATACTGTTCAAGACCAGAATGACGACGAATCCCTTACGGACCGCTTTTTTCAGCCCAGAGTTGTGAGAGATTAGTAAAGCCGCTTCACCTCCTATAAAGACAAAGAGTAGAGGCAGGACAAAGAGAATATATTTGGGGAACCAATAAGCATTTGCTCCCAAAGATGCATGGGAGATGAGCCCTGTAGCGATTGTAATGGGAAGCAGGAAACGCCGGTACACAGGTTTAAGCCCTTCAAAAATACTTCTGAGGCTCAGGCAGATCCACGTAATTGCTGGGAGGACTCCTATTTCCTTAATGTACCACCAAAGATATGTCCAAAGAGTGGTTAGGAGTCGTTGGGGTGAATGCAGAGTTCCGGGGGAGGTCTGAAAGCGAGCAACATTATGCAGGAAAGGTTGGCTAAAAGGGAGTTGTAGGATTTTACAGAACACCCAAAATGATGCCAGAAAAATAATGATGCCTAAAATTGTGGACAGAATAATTTGGCCAAGATTCCGGCGAACACCGAGAACCAACCTCAAAAGGCAATATATACTTATGCTCAGAAATAAGCTCACGGCTATACCCAAGCCTGTAAAGAGTACCCAGGCTGTTGCACCAACCAATTCCCATGATGGGCTTTTTGCTCGTTCTGCTCGTAGAGAAGCAGCAACAAACCAAAGAGCAGCAAATGGGCCAAGTGTAGCATTATAATCTAAAAGAGTAGAGCCACGTACAGCGAGGGAATTAAGGGCGTATAATAATGCAGCAATCAAGAAGACCCTACGGTAAATTGTTGGATATAACTCTCGGCTTAAGATGAGCATTCCGGTAAAAACACCAATACTAAATACAAGATTGAAGTACCTGAGAAAATGACTATGCTCAGGCGTGATGGATAATAGGCGGAACATCAAGGAGCCCAGATAGATATAAAGGGGTGGGTGCCACATCCCAAAAGTGTATCGGCTTGCATCATTTACCAGAGCGAAAAAGGTCTCCTTCAAAATGCCTGTTTCAGGTTTAAATCGCCAGAAGATAAATTCCTTTCCGTCCAGATGACGAGTGTATAGGTAAATTAGCCGGCTATGCTCAATCTTAATTTCGCCTGCATAATAAATGGGAAGGCCTAACCGTATAATGTTTTCCATGCATTGGTAATAATCTACTTCGTCTAATCGCAACGGGTTCTTTTGCGCATGAACGGCAAAGTGGAACAGATAAATCAAGGCCGTGAAAATAGCAAGTAACCAAAATACCTTTTGGGTTTTCCTTCCGATTTTATTCATAATGAATCCCCTTGTGAGGTGGTTCGGCCCTGCATATATTATAGCATAGACCAGCGGAAACAGGACAGGAGGTGCTTGTGCAAAGCACAGGGAAAAGTTGGGGTGTGGTCATTGTTCTTCTAACGCTGTTGGCCCAATTGCCACTTATGCTAAAGGTAAAGATAGTAGAATACGATGAGGCTATCTTCTGCGACGTTGCAAGGAATATCCGATACACCGGGTTGCCTCTCCGGTCCATAGGGAGGGATGGGGTTTTCTTTTTTGACCACACTTTACTTTATCTCTATCTCCTTAGTACTTATGTGGGAGCAGGAACATTTTTTTGCCGAGGGATCACAACGCTATTTAGCTTATGCTGTGTTTTCTTGGTATACATAATAGGCCACCGTGTGGGAGGACGAATTGCGGGCTTTATAAGTGCATTGGTGGTAGGGGTTCAGCCATTTTTCGCCCTTTATTCATTTTTTATCCGCATGGAAATTTTCTGTCTATTTTTCCTATTGGCGGGATTGGCTGTTCTGAGTCTAGAAGCTTGGGGAATTTCTAACAAGAAAATGGTAATAACTGGAGTTGCTTTAGCTATCGCTGTGTTATTTAAAGAAATCGCACTGGTTTTTGTTGCAATTTGTGGAGTTTATATTCTGGTCAAGTTTCGGAAAGATAGACTTGCTCTCGGGAAAGCCCTATTGCTGGTAGTGGCTCCTCCTGTTTTGGCGCTGCTTGTTTGGGGGATTTGGTGTTGGCATCTATCTCCCGAAGCTTTTATTGCTGTAATGCAACGCTGGATGGGTGCCGCAGCAATGGGGGGCCAGGACCCCCGAAGTTCCCTCACACCTTTGCAGTGGATGCGTCGGATTGTCGTTGAGTTGTTAGGGCCTGGTCTGACAATACTATGGGCTGGAGCCGTGGTTTATTCCGTTGTACGTAAAAGGCTTGAGGCGCTGGACTGGATTCTGCTTGGATATCCAGGTGGGGCTATCTTGCTTTCGTTCTTCATTCGGCTTAAAGAACCAAGGCACCTGATCGGCATTTTGCCAGTTATTGCGCTTTTTATCGGGATAAAAGTGGAGTGGGAGTCTTTATGGATACAGATGCAAGGGAACCGATTGCGCCAAATTATCTCCACAATATTGGCGTTGATGCTGGTATTTTCGGCATCTCCGATGCGGTTACCTTTGAGAAATGTATCCGACCCGAGGTCCTGGTTGGATCCTCTCTATGCATGGCGCCTATTTGAGAACGATCGGTATTATAATGTTTTGCGCCTTACGGGCTTGTACTTGCAGAACCACACGGAGCCTAAAGAGATTATCACGGTAGTGCACGAAGCAACAGTAACGGCATATTATGCAAACCGGCATTACAATATGCTTTACACATTGCCGCTGGAAAGGGTGATGCAGGTTTTGGCGGGGACACGTTACTTAGTATGGGATCACGAAGTTTTTTTGGCCTTAAATGAAGGCCAAATCTATGTGGTTCGAGAATATGTGAACCAGCATTTTGAAGTGGAACAGGTTATCCGGGATGATTATAGAGAAGTAACGATCTACCGTCGGCGGGAAGGTTAGAATATGGCCGTGATTCAATTTCAGGCTGTTTCTAAAAGGTATATTCTTCATCATCAACGCCCCCGTTCTTTTCAAGAGGCTGTGATTGGGATTTTGAAGCGCTCAAACAAGCGGCGGGAGGAGTTTTGGGCTTTGCGGGATTTTACGCTTCAGGTGGAGCCAGGAGAGGTCGTTGGTATTATTGGAAACAACGGTGCGGGCAAGAGCACAGTCTTGAAACTGGCGGCCAGGATCATAGAGCCTACTCAGGGAAAGGTGATTGTCAAGGGACGGGTTGGGGCCCTTTTGGAACTAGGAGTTGGTTTTCACCCGGATCTGACAGGGCGAGAGAATATCTATCTGAATGGAGCTATCTTGGGTCTGAATCGGCGAGAGATGGGTGCTCTTCTGGATAGAATTGTTGAGTTTGCAGAAATGGACCAGTTTATTGACATTCCTGTAAAGCATTATTCTTCTGGTATGCTTGTGCGGCTGGGCTTCGCTGTAGCAACCAGCGTGCGTCCCGCTGTACTGTTGGTGGACGAAGTGTTGGCAGTAGGAGACCTATCGTTTCGCAAGAAGTGTCTGCAACGGATTCAGGAGATGCGAGAGGAAGGCACTGCCATTTTGTACGTTTCTCATGCACTGGATGAAGTCCGACGTGTATGTCACCGGGCAATTTGGTTGGATTCAGGAATTGTTCGTGCTGATGGACATCCGGAAGAGGTGGTGAAATCTTATGTGGAGGATACAGCTCGGAAACGTGGTGAAGGCACAAGAGGCGGCCTCAGGCCTTTTTTACGCATGGGCAGTGGCGAAGTGGAAATCACAGGAGCAGCCACCGTGGATATTTGGGGCAGGGAATGCGATACATTTGTAAGTGGCGCCTCTTTTGCGATTCGTATAGATTATTACTGTCACCAACCGGTGAGCGACTTGGCATTTGGGGTAGGGATTTACGCAGAGGATGGGACATGGGTGACCAGTCCGAACTCTTTGACCCAACAGGCGCCAATAAAAATCAAGAAGCGGGGCAGTGTCTATTATTTTGTAGAGAGTTTGCCCCTGCGCGCGGGTGTATATGATGTGACAGTTGCCGTTTTTGATGGTTCGGCTGCACCTCTATATTTACCCTATGATCATCTCCAGAACGTCTGTCGCTTTACCATTGTGGAGCGTGGGAAACCGATGCCCCAAGATGGCTTGGTGGAATTTCCTCACCAGTGGTTAGATGAAGAAGGATGGTGCAGGTTCCTGAAGAAATTTCAAGGTTTATTAGGAGATAAATCTAATGGGCTTACCTGATAGACTGAGAAAACGCAATTTAAGCGAAATCATTTTGATTAGTGTGGCGTTCATCTTGCGATTATTCCTCATTTTTACGATAAAATGGTGCAATTCCTCTGATTTGAATAATTATTTTTGGGCAGCAGAGAGGGTAATCGGTGGTGAAAATCCTTATATATTGTGGCAGAATCATTTGCAGGGGCCTCGATCCGATTTATTACCACTGGAGTTACTATTGCTTTCTTTAATAATTTCCGTATGGGAATCCCCATATGCTATCAGGGTATTTTTCGGTTTGTGCGATGTAGTTGTTATGCTTCTAATAATCCGCCTTTTTCGGGACAACACCTTACGGAAAATACTTTGGTTAACCTTTTATGGATTAGGAGCCGGGCCACTCTTTTTGTTTGTCCTTACCCCTACCGATAAGACCCTTCTGCTTGCTCTCGTTTTGTTAATTGTTGTTTTGGCCAGATTTTATCGCCCTTATCCTTGGGTTTATTCCATAATTCTGGGCCTGCTGGCGGCGCTGAAATGGATTGGGTTAGTTATAGCGTTTCCTGTGTTACATGCTTTTGCCCGAAACAAGAGGCAATTATTTTGTTTGTTTTTGGTGGTTATAGCACTGTTTGGAGTGAGCCATGTCCTATGGTATCCTGACTGGCAAATAGTCTATAAGTTTCGGGCTAGTAGACTACACTTACCGCCGTTTCATACAAGCGTAGCGTTGGTATTACAAAAGTTAGGAATGCCTATGCAAAATTTGTATTCTTTTTTAATAGTGCTTTCATTGGCTGCTTGTGGCTTGGCTTACCTGTTGGGCTGGATTGACTGGGAAAAAGCGATGGCCCTGTCTCTTTGGGCCTTTGTTTATTGGACTCCAGATTGCACCCCTCAAATGCTCTTGTTTGTTTCAATATTGCTATTAATAGAGGTGGATTGGACCTCATGGAAACATTCGTTAATTATATGGGTAGGGATGCTGTTTCATACCTTGATCAGCGCAGCTTCCGTTTACCCGATAATTGGAGGGCTTATCGACTTACAATGGATGACCAATTTCACCGGAATTTATGGTAGCACTAGAACAGCGGTACTATCTCAAGTGTTTCCGCTTAGCTGCTTGTTCTTGCTTATAAAAGATGTTCTACATACAATTGTTCAGACGAAGGTTTCTCCCACGTAGGAGGGCGTATGATCCAGCCCGCAGAGCAATATCACTTGCCTGAATTGCATGAACATGATTTTCGCTCCACGGTCCCCATTGTTGGACCTTTGATTTCTTTTGTCCGACGCTTGCTGTATAATCTCACTGCCAAATGGGGGGTCTGGGCTATCATCCAGCAACAGAATCGAATTAATCAGATGATGATGGAACTCATCCTGGCGACGAGAGAGCAGATTCGCCACCAAGAGAAGATATTGATTGACGTAGATCGGGATCTGGCCGCGCTGGCCCGAACCGTAGCGGAGATAGAAGTCCGTCAGCGCCATCTGGTCAGAATGTTGTCAGGCCAATGTTCAGAACAGAACCCCGATGAAGGTTGACTGCTTGTCTCTATCCCAAAAGTTAAAGATTGCCTATATTAGCCCACTGAACCCCCTTCAGAGTGGTATCTCTGATTATAGCGAGGCCTTGCTACCATCCCTGGCCGAATATTTCCACGTTACTCTCTACAGCGACTGTGGCACTCCTTATAACCATGAGATTGTAAGGCGATTCCAAGTATATCCTGTGTTGGACTTGTGCCATCATCATTTCCAGTATGACTTGCGTCTCTACCAGTTGGGTAACAGCCCACATCATAGGAATGCATTTGCTGTGATTAGGTCTCTGCCGGGAATTGTAGTCCTGCATGAGCCTTTTCTCCACCATGGGCTTTATTATAGTTCACCAATACAATATATCCGCGAATACTTTTATGAAATAGGTGCGCCAGATTGGTTAAGCCTGAACCGGCTGGTGCAGGCTCTGCAAAGTGATGATCGTCAACAACTTTTGGAAAACCCGCTGATTGGAAGGATAGTAGAGACCAGCCTGGGGATATTGGTACATTCCCGCGCTGCATTAACCATTGTGGAGAGATGTTTTTCCCAATCAAGACTGTACCGGCGCGCTCTCCCTAAGGTGAAAATTATCCCGCAACCTATAAATATACCGGATGCCTACGAAATAGCCAAATGCCGTAAAGAGTTTGAATTGCCTTCAAGCGCGGTTATTTTTGGCATGGCCGGGTTTATTCATCCTATTAAGGAACCGCATCTGGCGCTTCAAGCCTTTGCGCGCGTTCAGAAGGATTTTCCGGACGCCCTTTTCCTGTTCATCGGGGAAGTGCTCCAGGAAACGGGTGACCTGATCACCCAGGCCAGGGAGCTGGGAATTGCAGAAAAGATGGTCATTCTGGGACGTATGGAGCCCCTAGAGCGGTTGCATCAAGCGCTTGCTGCCTGCGACGTCGTCTTAAACTTGCGGCGGACGACCATTGGTGAAACGTCGGCCATTGCTCTGCGCGCAATGGCGTTAGGTAAACCTGTCATTGTGCGGGATATTGGCTGGTTCAGCGAGTTGCCCAATGACGTCTGTGTGAAGATCGGGTCGGAAGACGGCGTAGAGCAACTGGCATCTGTGATGCGAACATTAGCGATTTCCCCAGAAATGCGGTTCCGTATAGGCCAGAACGCCAAATGCTATATCCAAAGCGAATGCAACCCATCCCGCGTTGCCCACCAATATGCGGAATTTCTCTGGGATGTGTACTTATCCATAGTTAATGCCGGAATGCGAGGTGTCGGATAGATGATCACTGTGCTGCTGATTGCGTTGCTCTGTGGCTGGACAGGGTATGGAATAGTGCGTCTGGCAATCCCCAGGGCGACCCAGTGGAATTTCTTGGAAGGGCTTTTTGCCTTTACTTTAATCGGTTGCTTATGGATGGGGTGGGCTGCCCTGGTAGCAGCCGAGTTGGGCTTCTTCTCGGCTTATGCTCTCGCCATTGTTAGCGTGGTTATCGGCCTTGCGGGATGGCTGATAGGACGACGCAGAGGGAACCTTATTCGGTGGGAGTTTCCCAAATGGGGAGATTGTCTGTTCATTGGGTTGCTGGTGATAATGATGGGAGTGTTGTACCTCCGTCCCCACGAGTTTATCTTTGGCGGGGCAGATGCAGGGGTTTACGTCAATCTCGGTGCCAACATTGCCCAAACGGGGCGGTGGCTTATTCACCGTACGGACTTGGCGGCTATTCCCCCTGAGGCATACCCGATGTTTTTCCGCCAGCACCCGCCTTATATGATCCCTCGCTACAACTACCTGCCAGGGTTTTACGTCCCCGATAACGGTGCCCACACGATTATCCCCCAGTTTTACCTGTTACATCCGGTCTGGCTGGCAGTCGCCTATGGCCTGGGAGGAATATGGGCCAATCTGTATATGACGCCTCTCTGGGGAATACTGGGCGTGCTGGCTTTCTACTTTGCCGTGCGGGAAGCTTTTGAGCCACGCCTGGCAGCTGTAGCGGCTGTTGTACTGGCCCTTACGCCTACCCAGGTCTGGTTTGCCCGGTATCCGACCTCTGAGGTCCTGACCCAAGTTCTCCTGTTTGGAGGCTTGTGGGCGTTCGCGCGTCACACTCGCCGGGGCGAAAATTGGGCTGCCGTGGTTTCCGGGATAGCCTTAGGTGAGGTCATGCTGGCGCGGGTAGACACTTACTTCTTGCTGGGCGTGCTTCCCGTTTACGCCGCGTATTTGCATTTGCAGCGCCGATTGGACCGCCGCTTCTGGCTCTTCGCTGGCCCGATGCTGGGGCTGGCTTTGCACTCCCTTCTCCACGCGGTGTTCCAGGGATGGCCATATTTCTATAATGTTTATTTCGCCGGTCATTTTTTCACCGGCCGCAGAATCGTCATCTTGGTAGCAGGGTTGCTATTGGCCGTGGCGGGTTTCCTAGTAGCCAATCGGACGATACGCCGCCCAGAAGAAGCGAGGCGCTTGGAAGCAATCTGGAAGGTAGGAGTGATTGCGGCAGCAGTGCTTCTGGTCTTGCTGGCCGCTTATGCCTACTTCCTGCGGCCCCTTCAGGCCGATCCCTCTCGCGCGGCATCATACTGGTACGGTGGGAATACGATTCCGGATGTGGAGCCCTACAATATGGTGCGGCTGGGGTGGTATCTTTCCCGTCCCGGTCTGGCCCTGGGGGTGCTGGGAATCGCGCTCATCGTCGGCAGGCACATCAATAGGCATACCTGGATGATGGTTGGTATGGGGGTTTTCTTCTCGCTGCTTTTTATATACCGCACCTTTAATAACCCCCACCATGTCTACGTGATGCGCCGGTACGTGCCTGCGGTGATTCCCACTTTTGCGCTTGGCATGGCATACGCGGCCCTATATCCGGCGAGATGGGGGAAAATCGGCCGCGCCCTGGCCACAGGGCTGGCTGTAGGTGTTATTCTTCTGATGCCGTATAAGGGGCAGGTGATGATCCCTCAGGTGGATTACAAAGGGGCTGTGGAGCAATTCCAGGCTCTGGTGGACCTGATTCCCCAAAACGCGGTGATTTTGTTCAATGACAATGAGCCCGTGGGATCTGCGGGAATATTCGGCACCCCCCTGGCCTTTCTGGAGGGGTATACCGTTCTGGACTTGCGGGAGGAGTATTTGGATTTAAAATATCTGGACGCCCTTGTAGCAAGCTGGCAGAGCACTGGGCGGCCGGTAGTTGTGGTGGAAGGCTCTTCCCCTGTGAGCGGGCTGTGTGACCGGTGGAGGTGTCAATTGCTTGGTCAGGTTCAGTTTAATTTGCGGGTGCTGGAGCACTCTTATGACCATTGGCCTGTTCATATTGTCCCGTACCAGCCGAAATTAACCCTTTATCAAGTAATGCAGACACACTAATGATTGTGCGGAGGAATTATGCAAGGCCTTCAAGAGACCCCAGGTGATCTTTTTGAAATTCACGACTCCGAAATTGATCCGGTCCAAATTATGGCCCAGATCCGTGAACGCATTCAACGTCGCCGGGAGGAGTTAGGCTATCCCCGCCAAACCTTCCCTACGTTCGGTGCCGCCGCCTATCCGGGCAAGCCGGAGGGCGAAGAATATGACCCGGATTTGTATTACTACTTGCGACAAGCAAATGAACACTATTACCAGTTGAATGTGGAGATGATTCTTGTTTCTTCTCCCCGTTCCCGAATTCCTGTCATAGGACCATTATTGGACCGAATCCGTCGCGAGGCTCATAACCTGGTGCTCTTTTATGTGAATAAACTGACTCAGCGGCAGGTTACCGTTAACAGATACCTGGTCAGCACTCTGAACCGTATGGCGGTGCAGATTCAGGAACAACAGCGCCAGATACGGGCCCTTCAAGAGGAACTGCGAAAACTGCGGGGAGAGGCTTGATGCGGGTGGCAATCGTAGTGCCGCGCTACGGGGTGGATGTGCTGGGCGGTGCAGAATCCCAGGCCCGAGGATTTGCGGAAGTGGCCTTGAAGAGGGGGTGGGAAGTTGAGGTCTGGACCACCTGCGCCCGTAGTCATTACACTTGGGAAAATGTTTACCCGGAGGGAGCGACTAAAGTTAATGGGGTAACGGTTCGCAGATTTCCCGTTATGTGGAGCGATCGGAATAAATGGGCAGAATTAGAGGTCAAACTCGTCCAACAGGGCTTTCTCTCCCCTACCGAGACGTACACCTGGCTGGACAGTGCACCACATAGCCCTTCGTTATACGTTCACATTGCCCGCCATAGGACCAATTTTGATGTGATCGTGGCTTTGCCTTATGTGATGCCGCTGATTCATTATGCTGTATGGTCCGCCCCACATAATGTGGTTCTTTGGCCCTGTCTCCACGATGAGCCGTATGCATATCTGGAAGCCACGCGGTTGTTACTGGAAAGCGTCTGGGGGGTGATGTTCAACTCGCCTGAAGAGGCCGAGTTCGCCTTAAGGCGTTTAAAGATCCATCCTCACTCCTGGGCAGTTCTCGGGGAAGGGGTTTCAATAAGTCCAGATCCTACACCTGTTTCCCATTCTGGGCTAAGTGGGAACTTCGTGCTCTATGTGGGACGGTTAGAGGAAGGAAAAAATCTCCAATTGCTATATGAGTTTATGCAAAGATATGGTGAGCGACGGGGTGGAATCCGTCTGGTGGTTGTGGGAGGTGGTCCGGTAAAGCCGCCGTCTAATCAATTTTTCCTATATCTGGGGTTTGTATCGGAAGAACAAAAGGCTTATCTTTATTCCAATGCGCTGGTGTTGTGCCAGCCTTCGTTGCGGGAGAGTTTTTCGTTGACCATCATGGAATCCTGGATGGCCGGGCGTCCGGTGCTCGTTCATGAAGATTGCCCGGTTACCCGGGAGCATGTCCGGCGCAGTAAAGGGGGGCTATGGTTTCGGACGTATGAGGAGTTCGCTGAAGCGCTGGATTGGTTCAGGGAGAATCCTGACCTGGCAGCCCGCATGGGCGAGAACGGAAGGCGGTATGTTCTCGCCAACTACACATGGGAAGCAGTCCTGGATCGCTTTGAGAGGTTGATCGGTCAGTGGAGAGGAAAGCAATGAAAGGCCCCCACCAGTTCATTATCGGAGCTGCTCCGGGAGATGCGATAACCGATCACGCTTTCTTGATTCAGCGATGGCTTAAAGAGGATGGCTTTGATTCAGAAATATACGCCGAAAGCATTCATCCGGCGCTTTTGGGTAAAGTAAAGCCTTATCGGGAGTATCGTCCCTCTCGCCCCGGCGAACTGGTGATTTTGCATCACAGCATTGGGTCCGACTTGGTGGAAGACCTGCTCCGATACGACGTGCGTTTTCTGCTGATCTACCACAACATTACTCCACCAGATTTCTTTCAGCCTGTTGATCCGGTCCTGGTTGCCCAGATGCAAAGAGGCAGACGGCAACTGGGCCTCCTGCGGGAGCGAACAGTTCTGGCTTTAGGTGATTCTTCGTTTAATGAGGCCGAGTTGCAAAAAGCAGGTTTTAGTCCTACAGGCGTTTTACCCATAGTGCTGGATTCTTCCCAATATGACCTGGAGCCCAATCCGGACTTGATAAACCGTTATCAGGATATAGGGCCTCGGTTGCTGTTTGTGGGGCGCCTGGTGCCGAACAAGAAGCAGGAGGATTTGATCAAGTTGCTCTACTTTTACCGGCGTATTGAGCCTTCCGCCAGGCTGTTCCTAGTTGGCCCTCCATGGGTGCCGGCTTACGCGGAATGGCTGAGGGAATTTGCAGAGGAACTTGGGCTGGGCGAAGCGGTTATTTTCACAGGACACGTTCACCAGCGGGATCTAGTCACCTACTATCGCCTGGCGGATGTGTATGTTTCTATGAGCGAGCATGAGGGATTCGGGAAGCCATTGATAGAAGCGATGTATCTCGGCGTGCCGGTGGTCGCCTATGCCGCAGGAGCAGTGCCGGAGACGATGGGGGGAGCAGGGGTATTGTTCCATCAAAAAGATTATGAAGTGCTGGCAGAATTGATAGATTTGGTAGTTAAAAGCCAAGTATTAAGACAGCGTGTCATTCAGAAGCAGCGGGAACGGGCCTCGTTATACCTTGAACCACAAGTCCGCCAGGTCTGGAGAGGGTTTTGGGAGGGCTTGAATGAAGGAAAGCCTGTTAGATAAACTCGCTTGCCCGTTGTGCCACGGCCCCCTCATTCTTCGTGACATAGCGGCGAAGACGGGAGACAAAATCATAGAAGGGGCGTTGGTGCATAAATACTTCCTCGCCCCACGTCGCCAGCATTTTGTGGGTGTTTGCGGCGTTTTTTCCCCACATTTGGGCAAAAAAAA
>JACIWQ010000069.1 GCA_014360895.1 Thermoflexales bacterium
CTTAGGAATGTTTTTCGCCGCGGCGGCGACGCCGCCGCTGCGAAAAACACTTCGGGGTACCCGCAGTTGACAAAATCCCTGTCCGCTGGTAGAATACAGACCGCATGGCCCGTTCGTCTAGTGGACCAGGACGCTGGCCTCTCAAGCCGGAAACAGGGGTTCGAATCCCCTACGGGCCACAAGGAGCGCGGGGTTAGCTTTGCGCTCCTTGTGTTTTCCGCCATCGCTGCATCCCCCAGCCGATCAGCACCCCCAGCGGCGCCAGAATCACCCCCAGGAGACCCGTCGGCACCATCTGCAGGAGGTCCATATAGTACTTGAACCCCAGTTTCAAGTCGGGGATGGCCCAGGAGAAGCGGATATTATAGAGCCAGTAGAACAGGTCCACCTGGAGCAGGAGCAGGTAACCCACGAAGAAGGCGAAGGTGACCATCCGCTCCAGGGTCTGCAGAAGGGGCCGCTTCCAGGAGACCAGAGCCAGCAGGAGGCCCGCGACGACGAACGAGACTGCCGCGTCCAGCAGGCGCCCGTTGAAGAAGGCCTTGATCTGGGCCTCGGAGTTGAAGGCGGAGAGGGACCAGGTGTACCCTCGCCCGAAGAAGAGGGCGTTGTAGAAGACAAAGTAGAGCAGGGCGAAACCCAGCGGGAGCAGGGCCTGGCGCAAACGCCGCCGGAAGAGGAGCAGGTACAGGAGCGGGACCAGGGCAATACCCAGCGCGATGGGGAGTCGCAGGAGCCGTTCCCGCCAGAAGCGCTTCGCCCGGGCGGCCTGGGCCCGCGCTGTAATCTCTTCCCACATCCCGCTCAGGGCCCCCTCCTCCCCCCGGGCCAGCCGCTCCCGGTATTTCGTCAAAATCTCCCCCGCAAACGGCTTGACCCCCAGAGTCTGGGCATAGGCATCGTAGAATCCCACCAGTTGGAGACCGGCGTTCAGCCCGATGCGCCCTTTGGCCTCGGCAGAAGCTTCCAGCATCTCCACCAGCGGGCGGCCCTGGGCATAGACGGGGATGGGGAGGCCCAGTAGCGCGGCAATCGTAGGGGCGATGTCGGCCTGGAGCCGTTCCGTATAGACCCCGGGGCGGATGGCCTTCCCCACCATCACCAGCGGGACATGCAGGACCGACCGCTCCCAGCCGCCATGCCCGCCAATGTCCACGTGCCCGTGGTCGGCGGTAACGATGAGGACGTCCTTCTCCGGGTCCAGTCGCTCCGCCAGGCGACCGATGTACCCGTCCACCTTCTGCACCTCATCCAGATACTGGGGGCTGACCCCGCCGTACTGATGGGCCAGTTCGTCCGTCCCCCCGAAGTAGACCAGGATGAGGCCTTCG
The DNA here is from genome assembly GCA_014360895.1 of Thermoflexales bacterium. Taxonomy (GTDB): domain Bacteria; phylum Chloroflexota; class Anaerolineae; order B4-G1; family DUEL01; genus SpSt-77. The sequence goes on from JACIWQ010000069.1 coordinate 1,332, forward strand.
GGGTAGTCATCCAGCGCCTGCATGCCCAGGCGGAAACTCTCCTCGTCCATTCGGACCCACGCTTCCAGTGGGGCGTTCTCATCTTCGGGGCCGGGCACTTTTACGAACTCCGTGAGGTGGGAGCCGTAGAGTTTCTTCCACCCTCCACCCCCCACGACGACGGCAGGCATTCCGGCGTCCCGCGCCGCCTTGAAGATGGTATCCACCTGAACCTCCCCCTCGTACCAGTTGGTGGTCACCCCGCTGATCTCCTGCCAGGTGCCCGAGGCGATGACCGTCCAGGACGGGTAGGAGAGGGACGGCTGCCCAATCCGGACGGAGAGGTCGGCGCCCTGTCGGCGGAGTTCGTTCAGGCGGGACATGTTCCGGGAGGCGTCCAGCCGGAGCCCGTCCACCAGGACCAGGACGACCCGTCGGGCCAGGGGTTCGGCCGCGCTCCCCCGGGGTAGATTGGTCAGGTAGGGGGTCTGGTACTCCGTCACCGAATCCCAGCCCATCACAGCCACGTTCTGGGCCTGGTAGCCGATGGCGGCCAGGATGAGGAGGACCAGAACCAGCAGCAGGATTTTCCCCACGCGAGCCATATCGCACCTCCGATCTGAATTCGGCATTCAGCGGGCGAGTTTGCGGCTCAGTTTCTCCAGCATATCTGCGACCATGGTTGGCAGGTCGTACTGGGGCGACCAGCCCCATTCCTCCCGTGCGGCGCTGTCGTCCACGGTGCGGGGCCAGGAGTCGGCAATCTGCTGGCGGAAGTCCGGCTGGTACTCGCAGACGAACTCGGGGATATGTTTCTTGATTTCGGCCGCCAACTCCCCGGCGGAGAAACTGAGGCCGGCCAGGTTGAAGTCGGTGTGGTGCTTGAGGCGGGCGAAGTCGGCCTCCATCAGCATCAGCGTCGCCCGGATGCAATCGGGCATGTACATCATCGGCAGGACGGTGTCCTCCCGGACGAAGCAGGTGTACCGTTTGTGCTGGATGGCCTCGTAGAAGATTTCCACCGCGTAGTCGGTGGTGCCGCCGCCGGGCAGGGTCTCGCTGCTGATGATGCCCGGATAGCGGACGCCCCGCACATCCAGACCAAAGCGGCGGACGTAGTAGTTGCCCAGGAGTTCCCCTGTCACTTTCGTCAGGCCGTACATCGTCGTCGGGCGGAGGACCGTCTCCTGAGGGGCCGGGTCGCGGGGCGTCTCCGGCCCGAAGACGGCGATGGAACTGGGGACGAAGACCCGAACCATCTGGTGCTCCCGGGCGACCTCCAGGACATTGTAGAGGCCGTTGATGTTGACGTCCCAGGCCAGATGGGGGTTCTTCTCTCCGGCGGCGGAGAGGACGGCGGCCATATGGTAGATGGTATCTATGTTGTACTTGCGGACCACCGCCTCCAGTTCGTCCCGCTTCGTGACGTCCAGAAATTCAAAGGGGCCGGAGTCCCGGAGGGCCGGCCCGGGCGGGGTTCGGTGTCCGGCGGCAACGACGTTCTCACCGCCGTACTTCTCCCGCAGCGCCAGGGTCAGTTCGGAGCCAATCTGCCCGCAGGCGCCGGTAACCAGAATGCGCTTCATCTCTCGGTGGTTGGACATGGAGTTCTCCTTGAATTGGTTTTGTTTCAGTCGCAGGTCACAGGGCGCGGGTCGCGGCGCAGAAGAGGACACGCCTCGCCTGCAGGGGACAGGCCGCAGGGTTACGGCTCCCAGACGTGCTGGACCTGGATGCCCTCTTTCCGGAGGGCTTCCAGAAGGGCTTCCCGGTCCACCCGCTCCACCCGGATGGCGATGACCCGGTCTTCGGGCCGCCGGCCCCAGAAGGTGCCCAGGGAGTGGATGTTGCCGCCCAGCGCGGCGATGCAATCCACCACCCGCGCCAGGCTCCCCACCTGCTCCGGGATGACAACGGTGATGCGCAGGCTCTTGTGTCCGCCCCCCAGCCCCTCCACGAAGACCCGGAAGATGTCCGTATCGCTGATAATGCCGACCAGCTGGTCGTTCTCCAGGACGGGCAGGCAGCCGATGCGGTAGCGGATCATCACCTGAGCCGCCTCCTCTATGGGCAGGTCCGGCGAGACGGTGACGACGTCCCGGTGCATGACCTGCCCCACCGTCATCCGGGCCAGGAGGTACTGAATCTCAAAGTTGCTGAGGGACATTTCGGGTTTCGGGGAAGCATAGACCAGGTCTTTCTCCGTGGTGATGCCGACCAGTTTGCCGCTCTCGTCCACCACCGGCAGGTGGCGGAACCGTTTCCGGCGGATCAGGTCCAGCGCATCCTTAACGGAGGTATCCGGAGTCACGGTAGTCGGGTTAGGGGTCATACGGTCACGGACCAGCATAGGGCCTCCTGAAGCGTGAAACGTGAAGCGTGAAGCGTGAAACGTGAAGCGTGAAGCGTGAAGCGTGAAACGTGAAACGTGAAGCGTGAAGCGTGAAATCAGCCGGGGGGCCAGCGCAGGGGGCGTCCGCCCAGGAGGTGAAGGTGGAGGTGGAAGACGGACTGGCCCGAAAGGGGGCCGCTGTTCACCACCAGGCGGTAGCCATCGGTGACCTTCAGGTCTTCCGCCAGTTGTCGGGCCACCACCAACATTTTGCCCAGCAGGGGCGCGTCCTCCGGCCGGGTCTGGGCGATGCCGACGATGTGCCGGTTGGGGACGATGAGGACGTGGACCGGCGCCTGGGGGTGCGCGTCGTGGAAAGCGGTCACCTCCTCATCCTGGTAGATGATGCGGGCCGGGGCCTCCCGGCGGACAATGCGACAAAAGATGCAATCCACCATGGGTGACGGCTCCGTAGAAGGTTCAGGATTTCCCAACGGGAGTCAGCAGGGCCAGGAGGGCATCGGCCAGACGGATCACCTCTCCGGCATCCTCTTCGGTGAGGCGTGCGCCCGGGCGGTAACGAGCTTCGTTCCTCAAATGCAATGCCCGATTCAGGCGGCGGCCCAACTCTGCATCCACCTCTCCCGTTTTCACGTACAATGCTCCGAATAAGCTCACAATGCCCCCATGGCTGCCGGGTACATCGTCCTGTTTCATCAGGATGAGCGCTTTTGCCGCCAGTTCCGCCGCATTGTAGGCCGCGTCTATGGCCAGCCGGAGGCGGCCTCGTTCCAGAACCTCGCGGGCCGATTCCAGGTACTCCTCGGCCAAACGCGCCAAGTCTGCCGCCATGACCCGCTTGATTTTTTCTGCATCCATGGAGTAAACCTCCACTCCGTAACGGAACACGTTGTAGAGAAAATAATCCTGAGGCGGGTAGAGGTCATGCACAGAGGAAAAGACGATTTCTATCGGGGCCTGCCGTGCGGCCATGAAATCGTACGCCCGGTCCAGGATGGCCCGTTCCACCTCCCGGCCATTCAGGGTGGCAATCAGGATGTCTATATCGGAGTCCGGCCCCGCCGTCCCCCGGGCGTGGCTTCCGAAGAGGATCATCCGCGCGATTTTGTCTCCACCCTCGCCGGAGAGGAGGTGGTCCGTGAGATGAGCCAGAATGTCCTGCAGGTTATGGGGGTCCATCAAGGGCGACTCTCTTTTAGAACGGTGAACACCTGCTTAATGTCATCTATAAAATGCTTGAGCGCCCTGTCATCTCTACCCGCGGTATAAAGGTCCATCGCCCCAGCAATATCCTGGCCATATTCAACGCCTCCCAACGGCGGTACAAAGCCCGCGACGTCCTCTATGGCCCGACGAAGCGCCTGTTTGTACCAGCCCCGCTCGCACTTGTACCGGGGAAGGTGGGTCGTAAGGCCTCTTTCCTTTTGAAAGGCACGCGGGATCGCCGACGGATCGGCAAGGTACCAGCGTTCTATATGCGGGTCTGGAATAGCACAGACCACCTGCCAACCGATTCCCGCATTCTTGACCCGGCGACGGATCTCCCGAAGTCGGCTGGTGTATTTATGACAGTTAGCATCTATAGCGACAACCAGAACATGAATCTGCAGGCCTTGATTCTCTCGGAGAAACCGGGAAAATTCCGAGAGAGTTGTCCCTTTGCCTCCCGTAGCGTTTCGCACCTCTTCATTAATCCGCGAAGATGGGATGCCTGAATCTTCAGCCACACGACGAACCAGAGCGCGAACGAACTTCTCGTGTGCGATGTCCTCTAGAAAATATAGAACCGCAATGCTATCCATCCCAGTCTCCTCGCACGATGCGGGTCCACAAAGGAGACACCTCTTCGGAGAGACCTTCTGCTATTTCTGTTTTTCGGAACAGAGGGCCGGCAGAGGAAAATCTTTCAAACCGGGTGCCCTCCGGCCCCTTCCGGCAAACGATGAGCATCTCATCTTCAAAATACTCCGGGAAGATGGGAGAATGGGTGTTCACAATGATTTGGACTCCGCTTCGGCTCACTGTCTCCTTCAAAAGATCGGCGATTAAACGGAGACGACGGGGATGGACACCGTTTTCCGGTTCCTCATAACCAACCAGAGTCGCCGGGGACAAGGGATTGGTAACCGCCAGCAACCCAAGAAGCCGGAGCGTCCCCTCGGAGATCACACGGGCGGAATAGAGAATGCTGTCCTCCACCACGCTCAGTTCCACAAAGCCGTCGGGTGTCAGTTGCACGTCTATCCGTTCAATGGCGGGTATCAGGGAATTTAAGGCTCGGCTGGCGGCTTCAAATTGTTGCCTGTTTTTGGTACGCAAAGTGTGGTAAAAAGCTGCCAGGTCTTCCCCAAAAGGGCCCAAACTGTCGGTTTCCTTGATCGGGGAAGGTTGCCGCATCACTCGGGGCTCAAAATAGTAAAACCGCCAGCGTGCCAGTTCCTCCCGAAAGGCCGTGACATGAGGATAGTGAGGTGGGTATAAGGGTTGGGATACCAGTGTATAGTCTAGACCTATCGGGTGTTCCGTAGGTCTGGCCTGTCCTTCCATCCGCAATCGTAGACGACCGTCGGCCGGATAAATAAAAGGCTTGCGAGCATGAGGGTCTTTCTCCTGGCCATCCGATGTTAAGGCGACGAGTTTTTCGTCCAGGACCCGCAGCACCCCCGATTGAGGAACTGTTTCTACAACGACCCTGTACCGCAAAAACGGCTCCAATATCCGACGGCGAGGTTTGGTCGTTTCTTCGCTCTCCCCATTCGGCAGGCCTTTTCTCATTTCATGGATTCGCCGTTCCACTTCCTCCACAACGGGTGCAGAAAGTTCTACGTCCACTTCTATGGAAAACCGGGCTCTCTCTTTCTGGAGAAGGCCCTTGATGCCCGTAGATTCGTACCGAAAAGCTTCCAATGAGGTGCCCCGGTGCCCCTCAAAAGCTTCTTTAATCGTTCGACTGGTGACCATGCGACTGAGCAGAGCCAGAGCATCCAGCAGATTGCTTTTCCCCGCGGCATTAGGCCCAAAGATCACCGTCAGGGGCTGCAGGTAGATCTCCACATCCCGCAGAGATTTGTAGTCTTGAATGCTTACACGCCGAATCATCGGTTCTCCCCGTGGCCTGAGTGAACTGGTCCCCGATTCTGCCTAATTATATCACTTCTCCGGTCAAAAAGCCATTGTCCTCCCCGACCAGACGCGTGCCCGTAATACGGTTGTGCAGGTCGGCCGGGCAGACGGTCACCACCTGGAGGTAGTTATCGGTCAGGCCGTGCCAGCGGCCATCCCGCCGGCGGCGCTCCCAGAGGACCTCCATCTCCCGGCCCAGGAACTGCCGCCGGTAGCGGGCCGCCAGACGCTCCCCCAATTCCCGCATCCGGGCCGCTCGCTCCCGCACCACCGGCTCGGGGACCTGTCCCTCCATCCGGGCCGCCGGGGTGCCCGGCCGGGGCGAAAAGGGGAAGACATGCAGGCGGGCGAAGGCCATCCGCTCCACAAAGGCCAGGCTCTCGGCGAACTCCGCCTCGTCCTCCCCCGGGAAGCCGACGATAATGTCGGTGGTGATGGCCATCTCGGGGACGGCGTCGCGAATCCGCTCCACCAGGCCGGCGTATTCGGCAGCCGTCATCCGGCGGCCCATCCGCCTCAGCGTCGCCTCACAGCCGGATTGCAGGGGCAGGTGAAGTTGGCGGCAGAGGCGCGGGTCGGGCCAGAGGGCCAGAAGGGATTCATCTACGTCCCAGGGCTCCACCGAGGAGAGGCGCAGGCGGGGGAGGTCGGTCCGGGTCAGGATGGCCCGGACCAGGGCCGCCAGCCCGCCCTTCAGCCCCAGGTCCTGGCCGTAGGCGCCGATGTTGACGCCGGTCAGGACGGCTTCCCGGTATCCCTCCCGGACCCGCGCGGCGATTTCCGCCACCACTTCCTCCGGCGGGCAGCTGCGGACCGGGCCGCGCAGGATGTGAACGATACAGTAGGTGCAAGCGTTGTCGCAGCCGTCCTGGATTTTGACGAAGGCGCGGGTGCGGGGCCGAACTCCCGCTCCCCTCGCTACTCCCCCGGCAGCGGAGAGACTCCCCAGAATCCGCTCCGCGGCCCGGTCTTTCTCCTCGTTGGGGATCACCCAGGCGACGTTGGGGAAGGCGGCGAGTTCCTCGGACCGCAGAGTGGCCGCGCAGCCCAGGACGGCGATGCGGGCCTGAGGGTTGACCCGGGCCAGCGCCCGCAGGAGGTGGCGGGTCTTCCGCTCCGCCTCGGCGGTGACCGCGCAGGTATTGACCACGCAGATGTCGGCCTGAGCGGGGTCGTCCACCACCCGATGGCCCCGCGCGGCCAACCGGCGGGCCAGCGCCTCCACTTCGCTCTGATTCAGCCGGCAGCCCAAGCTATGCAGGTAGAACGTGGTCACCGGAACTCGCGGAAAGGGCGGCTAATGGTCCTCCGGCCGGGTAATGAGGATGGCCGTAACGCCGGTACCCTCCGGCAGGACAGGGCCGGGGGGGACGCGCAGCAGAGCGTTGGCGCCCAGCATGGAGAGCAGGCGGCTGCTGGCCTGAGCGCCCGTCGTGCGGGCCCACCACCCGTCGCCCTCCTGCTCCACTACCGCGCGCACGAACTCCGTCCGCACCGGGTCGGGCTGAAGCGGGTGCCGCAGGCGGACCGGCATCTCGGGCCGCCGCAATCGGGTGTGCCCGGCCATTCGCCGCAGCGCCGGTCGGACGTATAACTCAAAAGAGACCAGCGCGGAGACGGGGTTACCCGGCAGGGCGAAGCAGGGTTGGCCCCGGACGGTGGCGAAAGTGAACGGCTTGCCTGGCTTCTGCCGCACCCGGTTGAAATGGACGGTGCCCAGTTCGGCCAGGAGGGGCCCGATATGGTCCCGCTCCCCCTCAGAGACGCCGCCGGAGGTGATGAGGACGTCGGCCTGATCCAGAGCCATTTCTATCGCTTCCCGTAACGCCTCGGGCCGGTCGGGGACAATCCCCAGCGAGAGCGGGGCCCCTCCGGCCTCCCGGACGGCGGCCATCAGCGCGTAGCGGTTGCTATCCCGGATTTGCGCCGGACCGGGGGACTCCCAGGGCTCCACCACCTCGTCGCCAGTGGAGAGGATGGCCACGCGCGGGGAGGGATAGGCCCACACCTCAAACCGCCCCACCGTCGCCAGCAGCCCGATCTCTGCCGGTCCCAACACCATCCCGGCGGCCAATATCAACTGCCTGGCGGCCAGGTCAGAGCCGGCCGGGCGGACGTTCTCTCCGGGGCGGACGGCGCGGGTCAGGTGGACGAACTCTCCTTCCACCTCACTGTCCTCTACCATCACCACGGCGTCTGCGCCGGGGGGGAGGGGGGCCCCCGTCATCACCCGGGCGGCGGTGCCCGGGACGACGGTGACAGCGGGCATCTCTCCGGCCCGACCGTCCCCACTCAGAATCCGCCGCCGGGGCGAATCGTCCCCTGCCACGACGGCCCAACCATCCACAGTGGACGCCGCAAAGGGCGGGTGGTCGGCTTCGGCGCGGACGTCCTCCGCCAGTACCCGTCCGGCCACCTCATCCAGCGTGAACCGACGGGGTGGCAGGGGCGACACCTCGGCCATGATTCGCTCCCAGGCTTCCTGCGGCTCAATCATCTCTTTCCCCATGCCCTGACTCCATTCCCAACACCCGCCGCGTCGCCGCCACCAGACCGAAGCAACCGGTCAGCATCATGTCGCCGTAGGGCGCGGCGAAGTGGTATCCCAGACGGGCGGCCAGATGGCGCTGCGGGCCGGTCACCGCGACGAAGCGGAAACCGCCGTCGGGGGTGTAATCCGGGCCAATGTAGGCGCCGTGGCCGTTGTCCTCGTAGACCTCTTCGTCGGTGAGCGTCCCCGCGCGGAGGCGGTCTATCAGATGCCGGAGTTTCTCCGTCGTTATCAGGACGGTGTGGTGCTCAAAGAGGCCCAGGATGCGGCCGGCCCGCAGAAGCACTGCCACGGTGTGCTGATTGCCCACGTTGACGGCGACCAACCCCTCATCGTGGTGGGCCGCCGCCACCGGGTCCTCCAGGATGCCCCAGAGCGCCGCCGGACCGGTATCCATCAGAATCGCCCCGGGGACGTCCCGCTGCACCGCCTGCATGCGGGTGTAGGGAGCGGGGATGTCCCGATAGGCCAGCCGAACCATCTCCCCGCCGCTTCGGACGAACTCCCGCCAGAGGTGGAAGCGGAAGCGGCGATTGGAGCCCTCCAGGCACTCCCCGTGGTCCTGTACAGCTACCGCTATCGTCTCCGGCAGGGAGACGCCGAAGGGAGCCAGCGCGTTCGCCAGAACTTCCAGGTCCACATCTCGCGTCCGCAGGGTGAGCAGGCCGGGGAGGTCTGGCGGCCCTTCGGTGATGATGTACCCCAGCCGTCGCACCTCCTCCAGGTTGTCCCGCACCGTCAGGGCCGCGCGCGGGGTGATGTAGACGGGGTACCCGGCCTGGATATGCCGCTTCATTGCACTGACGACAGGCCCACCGCCCATCAGGTTGCCCGTCAGAAAGAGGGGGCGCCCCTCCCGGGTTGCCCGCTGCACCTGACGGGCCAGCACCGTCGTCCACGACGGCAACACCAGTTTGACGTTGTTCTCCATCGGCTGTCCGGCCTCCCAGATGAGGATGTCTTGGGTGCCCGCGCCGACGTCTATAGCCAGAATTCGGTCCAATCCCATCAGGTCCTCCGTTTCGTCATCATCCTACGGCAAAAGCGGGCTTCTGTCAAGTGCTTCGCGTAAAAGAAGGGATTTTGCAGCGGTCTCGTCCCTCGCCGCAAAATCCCTTCTCGGCGCCCTCGTCCCTGTCGCTTGCCGAATGGGTCACGGCCGCTCAATCACAATTTCCCAGGACCCCTGCTTTCCATCCGGGCATGAGGGGATAGAGAGGCCGGATATGACGGGCGCGTTGGGTTCGTCCACGCTCAGGGCGTAGAACACGCCCGGCTGGAGGTTGAAGTCGGCGTAACCCGGGCTGATCCAGGGGCGCAGGCCGGTGACGGCGCGGTCGGCGCCATCGGCCCAGAGCAGCCAGAGCACCACCCCTTCCAGCGGTCGGGGTCCGGCTGGCGTAGGCGTCGGGCGGCGGGGGGATGGGGTGACCGGCGGCTCCGGTGGCGGTGGGGCCTGTACCCACACGCGCAATTCCCCCGGCGTCCCCTCGCAGGATAGATTCTGCGCGACGACCCGGTACGGGGAAGGGGCCGCTGTCATCGCAGGAGGAAGAGCAGGGGCTGTGGGGGTCGGGGGCGGGGGCGTCGGCGAGGCCGGGAGGACCGGTGCGGTCGGCATCGGGGTCGGGAGGATGCCCCCGGGGGATGGCTCCGGCGTCTCCAGATACACCCGCATGGCCGGCGTGTAGACGCCCAGACGCTGGGCCAACTGGCTCAGGCGCCGCATGGTCGGCGCGGGCTGACCGTACGCCGCGTACGCCTCTATCATGGCGGCCAGCGCATCCTGGATGTCCTGCTCGCGCAGCCCCTTCAGCCGGGCCAGGGCCCGGTCCATATCCCCGTCGGCGACGTACCCCAGCGCGGCCAGCCGAACCCATTCATGCCGGTAGTCGCTGCGGAGGAGGGGCGGGGTTGTGTTATAGAGTTGGACAGGGTCAATCAGCCAGGCGTAGACCAGTCCCAGGACCAGGCCGAGAACCATGCCGAGGGAAAGGGCGAGGAAACGGGCCCGAAAAGTCACGGCGCCCCTCCCAAATAGGGCCACATGGCCGGGGTGGTGGCCTCCAGCGCTTCGGCCAGTCGCACCAGCATAGAGATGTCGTCGGGACGGCCGTTCTGGGCAATCAGCGTCTCAGTCAGTTCCACCAGGGGACGGGTGGGTTGTTCGGGGTCCAATCGGGCCAGCCGCTCCCGGGCCGCATTGGGGTTCCCTTCCACCCGATACGCGGCGGCGACCATCAGGATGTAGTCGTTCCGGTAGTCCTGCCGCAACTGGGCGGGGGCGGTGTTGGTGTACTGGACCGGCCAGAGAACCCAGCCAATCAGGAGCCCCAGAGCAACACCCAGGGCCAGACCCACCAGTCCCAGGAGAAGCAGGTTTCGCATAGAGGCCTCTCGGGGTCACTCTAATGGAAGGGGGATCTTGGGACGGCCGTGATCCCAAAATCCCCCTCATCAGGTGCCGGAGGTGGGAGTCGAACCCACATGGGCCAAGCCCACACGATTTTGAGTCGCGCGCGTCTGCCTGTTCCGCCACTCCGGCCCGTCTCTATAGTATAACGGCAAATGGTCTTTTCGTCAAACCGGGCTTTGCGGACTCTTTTCCTCAAAGGCATCCTGCCCGAGAACCTCTACCGGGTCGCCCACGGCGACCTCGCCGCCCTCCAGGACGCGGACGAAAATTCCCTCGCGGGGCATCACACAATCCCCCACAGCCCGGAAGACGGCGCATTTGGTGTGGCAGAGTTTGCCGATTTGGGTGACTTCCACCAGCGTTTTCCCGATGCGCATCCGGGTGCCCACCGGCAGGGTGTGCAGTTCTATCCCCCGGGTGGTGATGTTTTCGGCGAAACTCCCCTCCCGGACGTCCAGGCCGCGCTCGCGCATTCGCTGGATGGATTCCCAGGCCAGCAGGGAGACCTGGCGATGCCAGGGGCCGGCATGGGCGTCCCCTTCCACGCCCCAATCCGGGCGGAGGACGGCCCGCCCCACGTTCTGCTTGGAGGTCCCCTTCTTCTCGCTGATACAGACGGCGACGACAGTGCCCTGCATGTGCTCACTCCAGCACAATTTCTCCGCTTTTCCCGCCGCTCTTGCGCAGCAGGCGGACGTTCTGGATGCGCATTCCCCGGTCCACCGCTTTGCACATATCGTAGACGGTCAGCGCGGCGGCGGCGACGGCGGTCAGCGCTTCCATCTCCACACCGGTCACCCCGGTACAGCGGACGCGCGCGGTGATGCCCACCACCGACCGTTCTTCGTCAAACGAGAAATCCACCTCCACGGCGGTGATGGGCAGGGGATGACAGAGGGGGATGAGGTCAGGGGTGCGTTTGGCGGCCATGATGCCCGCGACCCGGGCAACGGCCAGTACGTCTCCCTTGGGGACGCCGCCGGACTGGATGAGGGCCAGGGTCTGGGGTTGCATCCAGACCTCTCCGGCGGCCACGGCCTCCCGCACGGTGGGCGCTTTCTCCGATACGTCCACCATGCGGGCCGCACCGCGCTCGTCCAGGTGGGTGAGGGAATCGGGCTCCGTATTGTGTGCGCTCTCCATCATCCATCAATATGCACAAGGATTCATTCCCCGGTTTCTATCATCTCCTCTACGCGATCCAGCACTTCCAGCAATGTAATCGCCGGATGCTCTTGTACACCTTGAGGGGTATGGAGGTGAAAGGGAAATGTTCGCAGATGGGGATAGTGAGGAGCGGAATCCCATCGGCAAATCAGGCGGTTTTCCGCATCCATATAGTGAAACCGAAATCGTTGTCTCTGGACTGGCAATTGCTCGGCAAATTCCAGGACCGAACCGTCAAAGAAGATTAACCGGCCTTTTATAAAGCCCAGGTTCAGCTGGATGTCCAGTTCATGATGGAGAGCGACCTCAACCAGGAGTCCTTCCAGTTCCTGGATGCGGGCGTCCAATCGGGCAAGATATTCAGCGATAGTCATACGGAGAGGCGCTCCAGGATTTTTAATTGACGGATGGTCTCCTGGTAGGCTTGGAGGACGTATTCCCATTCAAACCAGTCGGCCTCGTCTCCCAATTCTCCTCGGCCGAATCGGGCGGCGAACGTCTGCGAGTCCATATGGTAGCGTTGTTCAAAGTCCTTCAGTCGCTGGCTATATCGCTTCAAGTTCAGGGAAAGAGCCGCCCTTTTCATTGCCAGTCCGGAACGGACGAGGGGAACCGCTTCCTCCTGGAGCGTCAGCACCACACTGCTCATCGGGCACTCCTTGAGAGAAGGTGCCGGGCCCTTTGGAGGGCGCCCGGCACCTCCAGAGCGATCAATCCTTGGCCACGTAGTAGGCGCCGGCAGCCTCGGCAATCTGGCCCAGGACCCGGCCCCGGTGGCGGATGGCCGCCTGCGCCGCCGCCAGCCGGGCAATCGGCACCCGGAACGGGCTGCAGGAGACGTAGTTCAACCCCACCAGGTGGCAGACCTCAATGGACGACGGCTCGCCGCCGTGCTCGCCGCAGATGCCCACCTCCAGGTCGGGGCGGGTCTTGCGGCCCAGCCGGACGCCCATCCGGACCAGTTCGCCCACACCCCGCCGGTCCAGGACCTGGAAGGGGTTATCGGGCAGGATGCCCCGCTCCACGTACTGCACCAGGAACCGCCGCTCCGCGTCGTCCCGGCTGTAGCCGAAGGTCATCTGGGTCAGGTCGTTGGTGCCAAAGGAGAAGAACTGGGCCATAGAGGCGATCTCATCGGCGGTGACCGCCGCGCGCGGGACCTCAATCATCGTCCCGAACTTGTACTCCACCTGAACGCCCTGCTCCTCCATCACCTGCTTGGCGACCTCTTCCAGTTCCCGCTGGGTGACCTTCAACTCATTGACGTGACCGGTGAGCGGGATCATCACCTCCGGTTTGGCGACGATGCCGTTTTTGGCCGCCTGGCAGGCCGCCTCAAAGATGGCCCGCACCTGCATCTTGGTGATGTCCGGATAGGTGATGCCCAAGCGGATGCCCCGCAGGCCCATCATCGGGTTGGCCTCGTGCATCCGCTGGACCGCCGCCAACATCCGCTCCGCCTCTTCCCGCTCCGGCCCCTGGACGTTCTGCAGCCGCATCTCGGTCACTTTCACCAGCAGTTCCTCCAGGGAGGGCAGGAACTCGTGCAGCGGCGGGTCAATCAGGCGGATGATGACCGGCAGGCCGTCCATCGCCTCAAAGAGGCCATAGAAGTCGGAGCGCTGGTAGGGGAGAAGTTTCTCCAGCGCGCCCAGGTACTTCTGGACGGCGGGCGACGCAGCGATTTCCGCCTCCACCGCCTTCAGGTCGGCCTCCAGTTCGGCCCGCCGTTCCGGCGTCAGGGCCCGACCGTCCTCCCGACCTTTGCGGAGCACCTCCTGGAGCCGGTCCCGCCGGTCCAGGAGCAACTGGGCTTCCTCCGCGTTGAGGATCATCTCCTGGACGTAGGGGAGGCGCTCCTGTTCAAAGAACATGTGTTCGGTACGGCAGAGGCCGATGCCCTTCGCACCGTACATACGGGCCCGGCGGGCATCTTTGGGGTAATCGGCGTTGGCCCAGACCTGCAAGCCCCGGGTGGGGAAGCCCTCGTAGTCGGCGGGCCACTGGCGGATACCCTCGGTGGCGGCGATTTCGTCGGCCCACTCCAGCAGGGTGCGCAGTTCCACTTCCCGGTCAAAGTCCGGGTAGACGGTGGGGATTTGCCCCTCAAAGACTTCGCCGGTGGCGCCGTCCAGGGAGGCCCAGTCGCCCTCGCGGAGGACTTTGGCCCCGACGCGCACCTCGCGCGCCTCCACGTCTATCTGGAGGGCGCCGGCGCCGACGACGGCGGGGATACCGAACTGGCGGGCAACGACGGCGGCATGGGCCGTGGCGCCGCCCCGGCTGGTCAGGATGCCCTTGGAGGCAATCATCCCGTGGACGTCGTCGGGCTTGGTCTCCGGACGGATCATGATGACGGGCTTGCCCTCTTTGCCCCAGGCCTCGGCGGTGTCGGCGTCAAAGGCCAGCATGCCCACGGCCGCACCGGGGGAGGCGTTGACGCCGGTCGCCAGGAGCCGCCCCTCGGCCCGCGCTTTCTCTATCTCTTTGGGGTCAAACTGGGGATGCAGGAGCGCGTCCACGTCTTTGGGCTGGACGCGCATCACGGCCTCCTCGCGGGTGATGAGCCCCTCGTTCGCCATATCCACGGCGATTTTGACCGCCGCGCGGGCGGTGCGCTTGCCGGAGCGGGTCTGGAGCATCCAGAGGCGGCCGCGCTCAATGGTGAACTCAATATCCTGCATATCCCGGTAGTATCGCTCCAGTTTCTGGGCGATCCCGGTCAGTTGGGCATAGACTTCCGGCAGTTCCTCTCGCATCTGGTCCACAGGCCGGGGGGTGCGGATGCCCGCGACGACGTCCTCGCCCTGGGCGTTGAGCAGGTACTCGCCGAAGAACCGCTTCTCGCCGGTGGCGGGGTCACGGGTGAAGGCCACGCCCGTGCCGCTATCCCAGCCCATATTGCCGAAGACCATGGTCACCACGTTGACGGCGGTGCCCAGGTCATCCGGGATGCCCTCGGCGCGGCGGTAGTCCACTGCCCGCTTGCCCATCCACGAGCGGAAGACGGCTTCAATCGCGATGCGCAGTTGCTCCAGCGGGTCCTGGGGGAAATCCCGCCCCAGTTCCTGGCGGTAGATTTCCTTGTACCGCCGGACCAATTCTTTCAGGTCCTCCGCGGTGAGGTCGGTATCGGCCTGGGCACCCCGCTCGGCCTTCAGTTCGTCCATCGTCTCGCTGAAGCGATGTTCGGGGATGCCCAGCGCGATGCGCCCGAACATGTCCAGCAAACGCCGATACGCGTCCCAGCCGAAGCGTTCGTTCCCCGTCAGCTGGATCATTCCCTGGACGGTCTCGTCGTTGAGGCCGACGTTGAGGATGGTATCCATCATACCGGGCATGGAGAACTTGGCGCCGGAGCGGACGGAGACCAGCAAGGGATTGGCCGGGTCGCCGAACTTCTTGCCGGTTTCTTCTTCTATCTGCTTCAGGGCCGCCAGGACCTGTTCCCAGAGGCCATCGGGGAAGCGGTTGCCCGCGTTGATGTAGGCGACACAGGCCTGGGTGGTGATGGTGAAGCCCGGAGGGACCGGCAGCCCGGCCTCCATCATATCGGCCAGGCCGGCCCCCTTGCCGCCCAGGATGGCCTTCTTCTCGTCCAGAGAGGGCACATGGCCCAAAATGTCGGCCAGTTCTCGGCCGGCCGTGCTGGAAAGATAGACCCACTTGTTCACGTGTTCACCTCCAGAAAGAGTCGTTGATGGATTCGGTCAGATACTATTCGCTTTCGGTCCGACGCAACAGGAGGGTGCGCGGGTGGCGGCGTTCCATCCAGACAATAGTCAGCCATGAGAGAATGATGCTGATGACCGAGAGGATGAGGAAAGGCCAGTTCCCGCCTTCCGATGCGCGCAGGTGCGGGGGAATGGTCATCAGCCGCATGACCACGTTGAGGCCCTGGACGAAGACCAGGGAGACCCGCCCGGCAACCGGGGTGAGGATGCCGAAGTTCATGCCGGCCAGAGCCAGCAGGAAAAGGATGAGCAGCGCCGGGGGCAGGACGGCGGCCTGGGGAGCCGCCCGGAAGAAGTCGGGCGGGTAGAGAATCACCGCGATAATCTGGAGAACCAGGAGTCCGATCATGGAAAGGCGGTCTTTCATCATTCGCACCTCCTGTGGAGTTATGGAGCATTATACCTATAATGGGGCATAAAGTCAAACGGGCGGCGGGGTCGTAGCCCTGAGGTTCGGACGGGAGTTCGGACAGGGGGATTTGCAAGATTTTCTCACCCCACCCCCCAGCGGCTTCGCCGCTACCCCCTCCCCTCTCCTGACCCTCGGTCAGGAGAGGGGAG